>JBPCJP010000127.1:0-2920 GCA_051005175.1 Gemmatimonadaceae bacterium
CCGCAACGGACGAAGGCGTGGATACGAGCGGCGCGAGGACCACGAGCGTGGCCAGTCGGAGAATTCTCGTCATCTGATGTAGGATTGGCGTTGAGTCTGAGGGGTCGGGAATGATACCCCTCAGTGAGTCCTGAGTGCGTAAGCCATTTGTAAGATCGGGCGGACTATCGCTGGCTGCGGCTGAACGCGTCCTCTCCGTCGAACTGCTGAAGTTTCTCGACGTGCATCCAGGTGTGCACCTCGCCGATGCGGGTGAGGAGGGCAAGAATCTCGGAATTCGTAAGTGTGTCGGACCTGTCGCGCTTCATGAAGCGGCACCGGTAGTTGTCGACGAGAGTGACCTGCCTGTCGCTCTCTACCGGAAATACGGTGTTACCGCGGTTGCCGATCATGTGCAGGTTTATCGACGTCTCGTCGCAGATATCGGTGAGTGCTGCGCCAAGCTCAGCGGGCTGCAGTGTGCTCTCGATGAAGACGTCGACACCGGTGACGACACGCCGGCTCACGTTCACAGCGGCCACTTCAGTCGAAGGCTCCGGGATTCTTACCGCCCGGAAGTCACGCGTTCCCTTCGTGATCGAGTCTCGGCCGAGGTTGGCTATTATCGCGTCGGCGAGCTCGGTAGTCGATGACGGCTCGGCGGTACCCGCCATGTCACCTGTTCGCATTCCGCTCTCGAGGGTCACGAGCACCGCCTGCTCGATGTCGTCTGCCGCTTCACCTTCGCCGATGTGCCGCAGCATCATCGCGGCGCTGAGGATGATCGCAGTGGGATTCGCGATGTTCTTGCCAGCAATGTCGGGAGCCGAGCCGTGGACCGCCTCGAAGATTGCGGCGTCGTTGCCGATGTTCGCCGAGGGAGCGAAACCGAGCCCTCCGGTGAGGCCCGAGGTAAGGTCGCTGAGGATGTCACCGTTCATGTTGGTGGTGACGATCACGTCGAACTGCTCGGGTCGCATCGCCAGCTGGTGGGCGCAGTTGTCGATCAGGATGTGCTTTGCTTCGATCTGCGGGTAGCGCGGGGCGATCTCCTCGAAGGTGTGCTGAAGCATTCCCTCGGTGAGCTTCAGGATGTTCGCCTTTGTCGCGCAGTGTACCCGCCGGCGCCGCGCGGCGACGGCGAACTCGAACGCGAGCTCGACGATCTTCTCGCACCCCGTGCGGGAAATGATCTTGAGCGCCTGCGCCACACCGGGCGTCTGCATGTACTCGATGCCCGTGTAGAGATCCTCGACGTTCTCGCGGACTATCACGATGTCCAGGTTGCGTCCCGTGAAGGGCGTGTGGACTCCGGGGAGCTCGCGGACGGGACGGAGGTTTCCGAACGTCTCGAAGAGGGTTCTCAGGGTTACGTTTGCGCTCCTGTTGCCGTAGCCGATAGGGGTCATCAGCGGCCCCTTCAGCACGACCTTGGTGCGCTCGATGGATTCGATGGTTTCTTCGGGGACGCCGGACTCGATCCCCTTCTCGAATGCTCCCGCGCCGGCGAGGCACAGTTCGGGCTCGATGCTGACGCCGGCGGCTTCGACGACTTTAAGCGCGGCTGCGACGACTTCGGGGCCGATTCCATCGCCGGGGATGACTGTGATCTTTTTCTTGTCGAATAGCATGGACGGAACTTAAAGGGAGCGGGCGAGGAGCCAAAGCGGAGGGGGCCTCACTGACTGCGGACTGCGGACGTACTGCGGACTCGCGACTGAGGACTACTGCGGACTGGGACTGAGACAGCCCGGGTCGATTGCCCGTCCCGACTGCGCGGGTTACGTTGAATCAGCGGTTTCCGGTTGTGGGAACTGCTACATGCGCGCGTAGCTCAGTTGGATAGAGCGTCGGCCTCCGGAGCCGAAGGTCGTGGGTTCGAATCCCGCCGCGCGCATTTGTAACTCGAAGCCCTGCCGCCGTTTAGCAGGGCTTCGTCTATCCCCCCTTCCGGTCCTGGTCCGGAGTAGTCCTCAGTCCTGGTCCGCAGTTGTCCTCGGTCCGGTGTCCGCAGTACGTCCGCAGTCCGCAGTCAGTCAACCGATTTCCCCCCACCCCGCCCTACCATTCGATAACTTTCAAGGATGGCCCGTCCCCTTGAATGGCGCGAGCTCCGGCTCGGCATATTTGCCAGTATAGCCGTTGCACTCTCGGTGTTCGGAATTCTTTTTTTCGCGAGGGTTGGCCAGCTACGCGGCGAGAAGAACACGCTTTACGTCTATTCAGACGATGCAAACGGCGTCCTTCCGGGCACTGAAGTGTGGCTGTCTGGGGAAAAGATCGGCCAGGTGAAGCGGGTGCACTACAGGCCGATCGCAACCGACACGCTGAGGCGCCTCGCCATTCAGACAGAGATAATGGCCAGCAGGTGGAACTTCATCCGGCGTGACGCGCGTGTCGACATCAGGCCGGGAGGAAATCTCATCGGCGCGCCAATCATCAACATCACCGGCGGAACGTCACGCTTCCCCGCCCTCGCAGACGGCGACACAATCGCCACAATCAGCTCGAGCGCGTTCAAGCCGCTCGGAGTGCGGGTCGCAACACTGACCGAGCGCATGGACATGCTCGCCGACACCGCGAGACGACTCGCCGCAATCCTCAATTCATCCCAGGGCACCATCGGAGCACTCAAGCAGGACGGCCTGCCGAAAATGCCCAGCGCAATGAGATCGATGGACAACCTGGCGCGTCAGGCATCAACCGGCGACGGTACAATCGGCCTCGCAACGCGCAACGACCTCGCCGGACGGGTGTCACAACTCGGCGCAGCAAAAGATTCGATCTCCGCGCTTCTCTCGTCAGGCGATGGAAATCTCGGTCGCTTTTCCCGTGACTCGACACTCATGCTGAGCGTCGCGAGCATAAAGGCGCAGCTCGACTCCCTCAGAACGCGGTTCTCGGGGCAGAGCACTGTCTCCCGCGCGCGCACTGATTCCGC
>JBPCJP010000128.1:0-3288 GCA_051005175.1 Gemmatimonadaceae bacterium
GAGGTGATGCGGCTCCCGAGCCTGATTATCTCGATGTGCGGAATCGCCCGCAGCTGCTGGAAGAAATACTCTAGCCGCCTGTCGCTCAGCATCATCGGGTCGCCGCCGGACATTATCACGTCCCGGATCTCCGTATGCTCCCGCAGGTACTTGAACGCGGAGTCGAACTGGTTGAGCGGAATCTTTTCCGGATCGCCAACCTTCCGCCGCCGCGTGCAGAACCGGCAGTAGCTCGCGCACACCGGGCTCACCAGGAACAGCGCCCTGTCCGGGTACCGGTGAGTGATGTTCGGCACCGGCGAGTCGCCGTCTTCATCGAGCGAGTCGATCACGCCGTCCACGACCTCGAGCTCTTCGACGGTCGGGATGTACTGCTGCCACATCGGGTCGCCGACTTCCTTTATCGCATCGATCGCCGCAGGCGTGATGCGCATCTGGAAGTTGTCGAACGCGGGACCCAGCGCCTCGACATCTATCGCGTCGCCGAATTTCTCCCTGAGCTTGTCGAGAGTCGCAATGCTCTCCTCCTTCAGTATTCTCTGCCAGTCACTCATGTGACACCACTCCATGCGCCATCCACTCCGCAGTGAACGGGCGGCTTTGCAAGCGTTTTGTGAAAGTGATCCGGTCGTCTGACGGCGCGTAGAAATCGCGCGCCCGCGCAGCTTCTACAAAACCCCTGCGGAAATAGAATCCACGGGAGTTCTGGTAGTCGGATCGGGACGATGTTTCGACTACCAGCATTCTGGCGTTCTGTCCCTGTAGCCTTCGTTCAACCTCGTTGAGGAGGATGGTTCCGCTGCCGGTCCCCTGCGCGGCGGGATGCACTGCGATCCAGTAAAGATCGTAAGTGCGGTCCGTGCCGGGCGTGGGCCCGTAGCAGGCAAAGCCGGCCAGCTCCTCTTCCGGGGTGAAGGCGCCGCGAAAGAAATAGTCGGAGCTGGCTGGAGTGACATTCGTGAAACCTGGATGTGACTGATGATTCGCCTGATTCGTGCCACCGCTCGATCCGAACGCGGAATCGAACAGCTCGAGTGCAACATCTATCTCCTCTGCGCGAAAGACGCCGGTGGCGACGAGTATGTCACGCACTCTTTCGCGATACTTTGCCGCCATGTCCCCGACCACGATTCGCGGGGCCGCGACCGGCGCTGCCTTTCGCGACGGAGTGAACCGCATCACGGTGACACCGCGAGAAGCTTCTCCATCCCGGACAACCTGAGCGAGCGCTGCCAGAGCTCGGGATCGGTGTCGATCTTCTGCGTCAGGCCCGCCTCACATACGCGCCGTATCAACGCGTTGTAGTCCATCCCCGCCACGCGGGCCATCCTGGCAAGTCCGGCATCCGCCGCGATGTCGGGATTGGGGTTCACCTCGAGCAGCCACGGCCTTCCGTCAGCGTCGATCCTGAAATCGACCCTGCCATATCCCCGTCCCCCGACCGCCTGCCAGGCAGTACTCGCAATCCTTTCCAGCTCACGCGTCAGTTTTGCGGGGAGATCGGCCGGGCACGACGGAACGGACCCGAGGTCCTCCTCGCTTCCGGTTATCCACTTCGACTGGTACGACACGATCTTCCACATCCCGCGCGGCATTTCGCCAAAGTTTATCTCGGCGATCGGAAGCACCTGGTCGTCGACGATCCCGACATTCACCTCGCGGCCATTGACATAACGCTGGACGATTATCTCGTCCCACCGCTCGTGCATCGCCGCCAGCCGCGCCGAAAGCCCACGGCTGCTTCGAACGACAGAGCGCTGCTCGATCCCTATCGACGCATCCTCCGCCGCCGGCTTGCAGATCGCGGGGAACCCGACGCTCGAAACCTTATCGCCGCGTCTCGACAACGCCCACCTCGGCACGGGAAGGCCTGCGCGGTCGAGCAGTGTGTTGACGACGTTCTTCCGCAGGCAGAGCGCAGCGGTGGTGCTCGAGTTACCTGTGAAGGGGGTTCCGAACAGCTCGAGAACCGAGATCACCATCGGCTCGAACGCGGCAATCCCGTCGATCCCCTCGCAAAGATTGAACGCGAGGTCGAAATTCGCGCGGCGCACGCGCTCCACCCAGCGGCCGTCGGGGTTCACCGGAACACGGACGTGCTCGTGACCCCAGTCCTCGATCGCTTTTTCGATCGCTTCGACTGATTCGAGAATCAACCCATCCGGGTTGGTCCCCAATGCGGACATCCCGTCGAACAACACTGCGATTTTCATGTCGCGCCCTCCCTGGCGCCTTTCCCTTTATGCGGCGCGCGCCCGTCTCAACGGCCTGCCGAGCGCGACACCCTGTCGCGCGGCAGCCAGCTTCAAGCAGGACTGAATGAGCTCGTCGTAGCTCATTCCCGCCGCGCGAGCTGCTTTCGGGAAGCAGGAGTTATCCGCGGGGTCGGGAAGAATTCCGGGGAGAGGATTCACCTCCACCACATTCGGCTTACCGCCGGCGTCGAGCCGGACGTCGATCCGCGACCAGTCGCGGCAGCCGAGCACGCGATACGCTGCCAGCGTTACGCGCTCGATCTCCCTTCGAAGGGAG
Source organism: Gemmatimonadaceae bacterium (assembly GCA_051005175.1). Taxonomy (GTDB): domain Bacteria; phylum Gemmatimonadota; class Gemmatimonadetes; order Gemmatimonadales; family Gemmatimonadaceae; genus UBA4720. The sequence goes on from JBPCJP010000128.1 coordinate 2,533, forward strand.
TCATCGATTCTGGCGGGGCAATCGAACATCTCGAGGGGTCGCTCGGGACGGTCCCAGATCCACTTTGCCTCATACCCGTAGATCGGGAGCGCTCCATCAGGAAGGGAGGCGAAGTTCATCCCTACAATCGGGAGAACCTTCGCTTCATCACCGTTGCCAAGCACCGCGCAGGTGAACTCGGCGCCGGGCAGGTACTCCTCGACGATCACCGGCTGGCGGTACGTCTCGAGGAGAAACGCCGTCTGCGCCGCGAGCTCGTCGTGAGTGCGGCAGAAGTTCCGCTCGGTGATTCCCTTCGACGATCCTTCGTGAACCGGCTTGACGAAGACGGGCAGCGGGAGACCGCGGGCCCGAGCGAGGTCGTCAAGCGAAGCGATAACCGCAAAGCGCGCAGTGCGGACGCCGTGGAAGGACAGCGTCTCCTTCGTGCGTGCCTTGTCGAGGCAGAGAGCGAGGGAGAGCGGGTCGCTCCCCGAGTACGGAATCCCGTAGAACTCGCAAATCGCCGGCACGTGCCCCTCGCGATTCACTCCATGCCTGCCCTCGGCGATGTTGAAGACGATGTCGGGGCGGGCGCGTCGGAGCTTCTCGGGAAAACCTTCGTTGGCCTCGAGGCGGACGACCTTGCCGAGTGCGCCGAGAGCGTTGGCGACTGCATCGATGGTTTCGATGCTGTCCCACTCGGCGAACTCGTCGCTTATAGGCGGAGGTTCTTCATCGAGACGGGAAGATTCCCCGTCAGCCGTGGGAATTCGC
>JBPCJP010000129.1:0-17497 GCA_051005175.1 Gemmatimonadaceae bacterium
CAAGATCCTCCAGCGGGTTCGCGTCGAGTAGAACCAGGTCGGCCCGGCTTCCCACCGTAATAGTCCCGAAGTTTCCATCCTTCTTCAGATCCGCGGCTACATACACGCCGACGTTCCTGGAACCCGACTCCAGCACCTGATACGGGGTAAGGCCCGATTCCGCCATCACCTTGAGCTCGCGATGAAGAGCGAAGCCGGGGACGTTGAACATCTGCGGTGAATCGGTGCCCATGAGCAGCGGCGCTCCTTCGTCCACAAGGTGCTTCAACATCCTGCGGCGCAGTGAAATCAGGAGTGCTGCGTCGGCGGGAGCGACGTTGTTCTGCGCATCCATCTGAATTCGTTGCCGCTTCTGGTTCGACCAGTTTGTCACCCACTGCTTCGGAGCATACTTCATCTCCTCGCGTGTCGACCATTCATCGGGCGACCCCGGCATGAAGAAGCTCTCCCAGAGGAACATCGTCGGGACGTTCCATGTCCCCGCGGTCTTCGTACGGCGCGCGAGCTCGCGCATCCGCTCGTCAGTGACCGAGCGCCAGGCCTGAGGCAGGCTCACCCCTGACGATGGCGATGCCATCGCCTGCCGCATTTCTGCAGAAGCCGCAGCTTCGATGTAGCCGTCGAGGTGGTCTATGGTCGACTGCTTCGTATCGAGAATGTGCTCGACTCCGATCTGCCCCGACACGTGACCGGCCCAGGTGATTCCGGCCTCACGGGCGGTGCGTACTATCGCATCGTAGGCAGCCCGGTTGAGGCCGGGATGGATTTTCAGGAGATCGTAGCCCGCCGCCTTGTGCTCACGGACAAGCCGCTCCGCCGTTTGAGGATCCGGTGCGCTCTGCCCGTTGAGGGACGGTGCCGCGACATGCATCGTCGGGCCGAGGGTCTCTCCACGGTCGAGCTTGTCGCGCAGCACGAGCTGGTTTGGCGCGCCGAGCATCGCGCGGATAGTCGTTATGCCGTTTGCGACGTACAGGAACATGATGTCGCGATTCAGCTCTTCAGAGTTCGCCGCCTGTGGTCCCAGCACGTGAGCATGCATCTCGGCCAGGCCGGGCATCAGGAACTTTCCACTTCCGTCTATTCGTACAGCGTCTGACGGAACCGTGGTACTCGAAACGGGCCCGACAGAAGCGATACGCCCGTCGCGCACTACAACCGTCTGGTTCTCGAGAACCCGCTGGCGATCCATCGGGATGACAGTTACGCCGACGAAGGCCGTCACTGTTTGAGCCGGACCGATCTCCTGTCCGGGATTCCGGGCTTCCGCGTAGCGATAGCCAAATGTCGCAAAAGCGACGACGCTGACTGTCACGGCGACCCTCGTCGCGGTGGCGCGGAAGGTTGATGATCTGGGCATGCCGAAGAATGTACGCTGCGGGAGTCCGGTGTTAAGGCTCCGCGGGGTGTCAATCGCCGCAGGGTTAAAACAAATTGACCCATGCCCCACGATACCGCACTCATAACCACAATCGCCGCAGGCATCGGGCTGGCCTTCGTGCTGGGGCTCGCTGCGACGAAGGTGGGCATGCCTCCCCTTGTTGGCTACCTGATCGCGGGCATCGTAGTGGGGCCGTTCACTCCCGGGCTCGTTGCGGACTCAAGCCTGGCGCAGCAGCTCGCGGAAATCGGCGTGATCCTGCTGATGTTCGGGGTGGGAATCCACTTCTCGACCAGGGACCTGCTCGCGGTAAGGCGGATAGCACTTCCCGGCGCTGTCGTTCAGATCGCGGTAGCGACGGTGCTCGGGGCAGCGGTCTCGTACCTATGGGGATGGTCGTGGGGGTCCGGGATGGTGTTCGGGCTCTGCCTCTCTGTCGCGAGCACGGTCGTGCTGCTGCGCGCGCTCGAGGACCGCGGTCTTCTCGATTCGGTGGACGGCCGGATCGCAGTCGGCTGGCTCATTGTCGAGGACCTGGTGACGGTCCTCGTCCTGGTACTCCTGCCGGCGCTCGCGCCCGCACTCGGCGCCGCAGAAACGGCGGGCACGGCGCCCCCCGGCGTCGCTTCCACGCTCGCGCTCACGCTGGGGAAGCTTGCGTTGTTCTTCGCCCTGATCTTTGTCGTGGGAAGGCGGGCAGTGCCGTGGCTCCTCGAGCGTGTTGCACACACAGGGTCGCGCGAGCTTTTCACCCTGGCGGTTCTTGCGGTAGCGCTTGGCATCGCAGTTGGCGCGGCGGCACTTTTCGGGGTCTCTGTCGCCCTCGGCGCATTCTTCGCCGGAGTCGTGGTCAGCGAATCGGACCTGAGCCATGAAGCGGCGGCGGACGCCCTTCCGCTACAGGATGCCTTCGCTGTTCTGTTCTTCGTTGCGGTTGGAATGCTGTTCGATCCGAGGATCCTGGTCGAGCAGCCGCTTCAGATACTCGCTGTTCTACTGATAGTGATGGTTGGGAAATCGCTGGCGGCGCTCGGTATCGTGCTCTTCTTCAGGTACCCGCTTCACACAGCGCTCACGATCTCGGCGAGCCTTGCGCAGGTTGGAGAATTCTCTTTCATCCTCGCTGCGCTCGGGGTGACGCTCGGCCTTCTTCCGGTCGAGGGACAGGGGCTCATCGTGGCTGTCGCGATCCTGTCGATAAGCCTCAACCCCGTTGCGTTCATCGGTGTCCGGTGGCTCAACAGATGGGTGACGGCGAGGCCGGATCTGCTCGCGCGGATCGAGCGCGAGGCGATCATAAAAACCGGCCTTCCGGACGGGCCGCATCCGCTCCGAAACCACGTGATAATGGTAGGTCACGGGCGGGTGGGGAGCATAGTAGCGGATGCACTGGCGAAGCAGGAGACTCCGTACGTTGTCGTGGAGCACGATATCGCCAAGGTTGAATCACTGCGCAGTCGCGGAATTTCCGCATTCTTCGGGGACGCGAGCAGGGGCGGCGTGCTCGACCAGGCAAACCTCGCGGATGCCCGGATGCTGATCGTGACATCCCCCGACCCGTACAAAACGAGGGCTATCATCGACGTTGCCCGCAAGGTGAATCCCGGGATAGATACCGTGGTTCGTACTCACAGCGAGCGGGAGCGGAAATATCTCGAGCGCATGAATGTCGGCCTTGCCGTGATGGGCGAGCAGGAACTTGCAAACGCGATGGCCGGGCATGCGCTCAGCACACTCGACGAGCCCGCCAAGGAAGGCGGATGACGCGCTCGCCGATACACTCCGGCGGTCGATTGCAGGATTAGACTGGCAGCGGAGGGGCAGGTTCGCGCATAGTAAGACATGCGCATAGGTCTTCTCACCGGTGGCGGCGATGCCCCGGGCCTGAATGCAGTGATCAGGACGGCGGTGCTTTCCGCGACGAATCGCGGCTGGGATGTGGTCGGAATACGCCATGGCTTCGCCGGTCTGCTGGGGGAATGCGACATGGCATCCCTCACCCCGGCCTCGGTTCGCGGTATCGCACACCTCGGCGGCACAATCCTCCGGACGACTAACCGGGGCAATCCGCTGTGCTTTCCCGTGAAGCAGCCTGACGGGAGCATCGTCGAGACTGACTGCACCAGCGAGCTGGTCGAGAATGTCAGTCGCAAGGGAATCGACGCACTGATTGCGATCGGTGGCGACGGAACACTGGCAATCGCTCTCGAGCTTGTGAACCGCGGGCTGAAGATCGTCGGCGTCCCTAAGACGATCGACAACGATGTCAGCTGCACGATCACCACCTTCGGCTTCGATACGGCAGTGAGCACGGCAATCGAGGCGATCGACAAGCTCCACACGACGGCAGAGAGTCACGACCGGGTGATGATTCTCGAGGTGATGGGACGCCATGCCGGGTTCATCGCTCTTCATGCGGGCGTCGCCGCAACCGCCGATGTGATTCTCATTCCCGAGATTCCCTACGACATCGAGAAGGTCTGCGAGAAGATCTGCGCGCGCGATCGCGTGGGATCGAACTTCTCGATCGTCGTCGCTGCGGAGGGCGCGTTCCCGAAAAGCGAGGCGGTCGAAGGGCGGGTTCACCCGAAGCCGCGCAGTGAAATAAGAGCGGGTGAAGTTGCCGAGCGCCTGGTGGAGCAGGTACATGCGGGCACGAAAAAGGAGTGCAGGTCTCTCGTGCTCGGCCATCTCCAGCGCGGAGGGATGCCGACCGGATATGATCGCCTGCTTGCGACGCGATTCGGGGCTGCCGCGGTGCGCGCCGTTGAGAGCGGAGCGTGGGGCCAGATGGTGGCGCTCCAGTCACCCCACCTCGTGACAGTGCCGATCGCTGATGTGATAAAGCAGGAGAAGCGAGTCGAGCCGGATCACGACATCGTCCTTGCTGCGCGCTCGACCGGCATCAGCATGGGAGACTGAGGCGGCTGCGCTGCAGCTTTGCGAGCCGGCGCCGGGGCCCCCTACATGATCGGCATCGGGGGAACAGACGTTGCATGGGATGACGCGGATAAAGAGCGATCGCTTGTCGGCAAAAACAGCCTGTATCAGGAGGAACCATGGCGGAAATCCGGATCGAAGAAAAGAAACGTGGCGCGCCGTGGCTGATGATTCTCATCCTCCTGGCTGTTGCGGCAATAATCGGGTGGTGGCTCTGGTCGAACCGGACCAGTGGCGAACCGACCACCAACAGGCCAGCGGTGACAGATACTCTGGGCACCGGCCCAGCCACGACACCACTGCCTTCCCAGTAGCATTTCTGCCAACGGCCGGCCTGGAAGCGTCCGGCCTTTACAAGTGGAGAAGCGAACATGGACACCAGGAAAAGCGTCACTGACGACGACAGGCGACTCGTGAGACTCGAGGATCTCAAAGGGTTCCAGGTTGCGGATGGCGACCATGACATCCGCGGCTGGAAAGTGAAGACGCCCGATGGGAACAAGGTCGGGAAGGTGGAGGAGCTCATCGTCGATCCCGTCGAGCGCCGGGTGCGCTACATGGAAGTGAAGGCGGACAGGAAAGCGCTTGGAATCGATGACGACAGGCACATCCTGATTCCGATCGGAGCGACGCGTCTCGAGGATGATGGAAACGACGTGCTGATCGAGAGGCTCCCTGCGAGAGGACTTGCGGGCGCTCCGGCATATACGCGCGGGCCGATCACCCGGGACTACGAGACCTCGCTGAGGGAGTATTACGGCGCAACTGCCGTGAGCGATGGCCCGGACTACTATCGCGATGAGCTCTACAGCGATTCGGGGTTCAGGCGCCGGAATGCAGCAGATCCGGCATCCGCCAGCGTCCTGCCGAGGCTCGGTGACAACGAGGTGACCGTGCCTCTTTCAGGTGATCAGGAGGTGATCGTGCGGCAGCCCGGCTCTGATCAGGAGATAGTGATCCGGAAAAGCACGGCAGACCAGGATGAAGCAAGGGGCTGACGCTTCCCGCCGCCGGTTGCCTGACGCACAAGACGATTGACATCGGGGGGCCCGTAACCGAAGGTATGCGCGGGTTCCCTACTGTCTTCGGGAGGTCATGTGCGCAAATCGATTCCGCCGGTCCTCATAGTGCTGGCGATGGTCGCATCGGTGATCGCGTATCCTCACATGGCGGAGCGTGTTCCGACCCACTGGAACATGGCCGGCGAAGTGGACGGGTGGTCGAGCCGTCTCATGAGCGCCTGGCTCATGCCGCTGATGATGGCGGTAATACTTGTCATTCTGAAGCTCGTTCCTCATATCGACCCCCGTAAGCAGAACTATGAGAAATTCCGGGGAGCGTACGATGCGATAGTGATGCTCACTCTTGCATTCATGCTCGGGTTGCATGTGCTCATGCTGGCGGCTGCGACGGGCAGGGGGGTACCGTTCGAGCGGATAATCCCCGCGTCGGTGGGCGCGTTCTTCATCGGCCTGGGGTTCATCCTGCCGCGCGCACACCCCAACTGGTTCATCGGGATCCGCACGCCATGGACGCTGAGCAGCGATGTCTCGTGGGAGCGAACGCACCGGCTGGGCGGAACACTTTTTATGCTCACGGGTGCTCTGACGCTGGTATCGGCGCTCATCGCGCCCGAAAACTCGGCGTGGGTTCTGGTTTCGGGCGGAATGGTCACGGTGATTTCCCTCTTTATCTATTCCTTCATCGTATGGAAGCGTGAGCAGGGGAAGGGCGCCGCCGGTTGAGTAAGGTAATTATCTAACCACCTGCAGGGAGTGAGATGTGCCAGACGAGATGAACGAGCGGTGGGAAAGCGTCGAAAAGGAGCTGCGGGCTGCGATGTCAAAGCTCTCCGAAGCGATCGAGAGGGCGCGCGAGGAGCTTCCTGATGCCGCCAAGGCAATCAATGAGGAGTACCTGAGAATGCAGGAAAAACTGGACGCAGCGGTGGACAAGCTGCGCCGGTAGCGGTCGATAACCACAGTCGGAGAGGGGGGATGGCCAACGCGCTGTCCCCCCTCTCTGCATTCCGGCAGGGCCCGCGAGAAAACCGGGGCACGATTCGTGTAATCCCAAGGGCTGCTGGAGACACCAAAGGGAGGTTGCAAATGCCGAAATCAACCCATTTCCACACAGTCCACGACACACTGAACACGGACAAGAAGTTCCGTCCCGAGGACGAGGGGATATACCGGCAGGAGAAGCACGAGCTTCAAGCTTCGGAGGAGAACAAAAAGGCCGAGCCGGTGTCGGAAGAGGAGTTCATCACAGAACAGAACAAGCAGAACGAAGGCTAACGGAAACCGAGGATATCATGATTTATTCGAGAAAGAGAATTCTGATTGCTGCGATGGCGCTGGGGTCGTTCGGACTTTCAGCGTGCGCCGGCATGAGCAACAGAGAGCGTGGCGCGGTGATCGGCGCCGGTGCGGGCGCCGCGGCAGGCGGCGTCATCGGGAATCAGACGGGATCGACCGCCAGGGGTGCCATCATCGGCGCCGTGATCGGTGGAGCTGCAGGCGCGGTGATCGGTCACCAGATGGACCAGCAGGCGAAGGAGATCGACCAGTCAGTGCCGGGAGCGACCGTCGAGCGCGTGGGAGAAGGAATCCAGGTGACCTTCGACTCCGGAGTTCTTTTCGACTTCGATTCCGACAGAGTCCGCTCTGACGCGGCGATCAACCTCAACGAGCTCGCGAACAGTCTCCGCAAGTTCCCGAACTCCGATGTCCTGATTGTCGGGCACACCGACAGCAGGGGAGACGATGCCTACAACATGAACCTGTCCCAGCGCAGGGCGAATTCGGCGTCAGCATATCTGCAGGCGCGTGGCGTTCCAGCAAGCCGCATCAGAACCAGCGGCCGGGGCGAGTCCGAGCCGGTGGCATCGAATGCGACCGAAGCGGGAATGCAGCAGAACCGTCGTGTTGAGATCGCGATCTACGCCAGCGAGGCGTATCGCAACCAGGTGAGGCAGAACTCAGGCATCTAGAGGAAGCTTCGCGCGGCTGGCAGGCAAGCCGCGGATTAGCTTGATCACGCAGCATTGAGTGTCCAGGGGTGCGGTGTCCCGTCTCTACGAGGGTGATCGCACTCCTGGTCTGCTAGCGTCCCCCTGCGCCGGTATCTTTCCGGGGATATCACCCGAAATCCAGCGACTGTGGCAACTGTAATCCCGCCGGAAGAGACCTCCAACAGAATCCTTCGACTCTTCCGCCGCCCGCGTGAGACGGAGAGAAAACTCGTAGGTCCAATTCGCGGCGAGGTATTCGGCGCCGACCGGCTTGCAAAACACGCCCGCAACATCGCGCGGAAGCACAAGCTTCTCCTTCCAAAAAAGCAGCGGGGACCCGCACCACTTCTCGACCGCCTCGACGACACGAGGAGAGTGCTCGCCGAGATATACGCCCGTCTGGCTGAAGCGGCGGAGCGGAGGTCTGACGTAATAAGCCCGGCTGGCGAATGGCTGCTTGACAACCACTATATCGTCCAGGAGCACATAAGGGAGATCCGGACAAATCTCCCGGGCGGCTACTATCAGGAGCTGCCAAAGCTCGCCAACGGAACACTCGCCCACTACCCGCGCGTCTACGAGCTGGCGATCGAGCTGATCGCGCACACCGAAGGGCACATCACGATCGAGAACATCACTCTCTTCGTGCGCGAGTACCAGAAGATCGCGCAGCTGAACATGGGAGAGCTCTGGGCAATTCCCACAATGCTGCGTCTCGGGCTTGTCGAGAACATCAGGCGAATGTCACTTCGTGTGGCGGCGCGGCTCGACGAGGTCGAAAAAGCCGACGAGTGGGCGGCGAAGATAATGACCGCGAACGTTCAGTCGCCCGACGCATTGACCGCGGCGCTCGACGAGTTCATCCGGCTCCACCCCCCGTTCAGTCCCAGCTTCGTCGCAAGGTTCCTCCACCAGATCCGCGGCTACCAGGTCAACTTCACGCCTCTCGTCTGGCTCGAGCAGTGGATCGCCGAAGACGGACCGAGCGCGGAGGTGGCGGTCACCCGCTCGAACCGGATGATAGCGCTCACGCAGATCACCGTCTCGAACTGCATAACGAGCCTCCGCGCAATTGCGCGGTTCAACTGGAAGGATTTCGTAGAGTCCCAGAGCTCAACGGAGAGAATCCTGCGAAAGGATCTTTCCGGACACTACGCGAACATGATGTTCGGCACCCGGGACCATTATCGGCACATAGTCGAGCACATCGCCAAGAGAACGAAGAAAGCAGAAGACGAAGTCGCAAACATCGCGCTTGGCCTGACAGTTCAGGGCCATGGCCAGGGGGACGAGCCGCGGTCACACGTCGGCTACTATCTCGTGGGCGAAGGAAGGCTGGAGCTGGAAGAGGCGACGGGCTACAAGCTAGCCATCGGCGAAATGCTCTACCGGTGGACGCAGCGGCACCCGACCGCGCTGTTCTTCGGCGGCATCGCGATTACGACTACGCTTCTTCTCGCAGCCCTTTTCACGGTTGTGCCGGAGGCGTCAGCAGCACAGTGGACGGCCGTATTCCTGCTCGCCCTTCTTCCGCTGAACGAGATCGGCATCGGCATCGTTAACCAGCTTGCCACCCTGTTGCTTCCGCCCCACGTACTGCCGAAGATGGACTACCGCGAGAACGGAATCCCGGATGATTACCGGACAGCCGTTGTCGTGCCGACTCTGTTCTCGAGTGTCAGCGGCGTGAACGAAGCCATGATGCACATCGAAGTGCAGTATCTGGCGAACCGGGATCCGAACCTCTTCTTCGCGATCCTCAGCGACTACACTGACGCGGATGCTGAGACAAAGCCGGAAGACGAAGCGATTCTCAAGGCGGCAGTCGAGGGAATGGAGGAGCTGAACAGGAAGCACAGGCGCAAGAACGGCGATGTTTTTTTCCTGTTCCACCGGAAGCGCATGTGGAACGATCGCCAGGGCGTGTGGATGGGATGGGAGCGCAAGAGAGGGAAGCTTGGGCAGTTCAACAGGTATCTGCGCGGAGCGGCCGAGGATGCGTTCTCTACAATAGTCGGCGATACGGATCCCCTGCTGCATGTCAGATACGTGATAACGCTCGATTCTGACACCGTCCTGCCCCGGGATGCCGCGCAGATGCTTGCCGGCACGATGGCGCACCCACTGAACAAGGCGTACTACGACCCCTCACTCGGCCGCATAGTTCGCGGCTACGGTATTTTCCAGCCGCGAGTCGGCGTATCGCTCACCAGCGCCCACGCCTCTCATTTCGCTTCGATTCATTCGGGGCATCCGGGTGTAGACCCGTACACGACAGCTGTCTCCGATGTTTATCAGGATCTCTTCTCCGAGGGGAGCTTCACAGGGAAGGGCATCTATGACGTCGATGCATTCGAGCTGGCAACGCACGGCCGTTTCCCGGAGAACACGCTCCTCAGCCACGACCTGATAGAGGGCGCATACTCCCGCGCCGGCCTGGCGACGGACATAGAAGTATTCGACGACTATCCGGCGCGTTACCTGACCTACACTCGTCGGAAGCACCGCTGGATCCGCGGCGACTGGCAGCTCCTGCAATGGCTTGGCCGAGTCGTGCCAGGGCCACAGGGTCCGACACGCAACAGGCTTTCCGCGATCTCGCGATGGAAGATCTTCGACAACCTTCGCCGCAGCGTCATCGAGATTTCGCAGCTGGTGCTTCTGGTTGCGGGATGGTTCTTCCTTCCCGGAAGCGCCCTCATGTGGACGGCGATAGTACTGACGGCTCTCGCCGCACCCTGGATATTCTCGATTTTCCTTGCGCTGCTGCGTCCGCCGAGAGATCAGTCGTGGCCTGCCTACTATGCCGCGGTTGCGCGTGACGCGGGTGTGAGCGCCCAGCAGTGGACGCTCGCAGTTGCATTCCTGCCACACCAGGCAGTAGTGAGCGCCGATGCAATAATCCGCACGCTCATAAGACTCTTCATCACCAAGCGGAATCTCCTCGAGTGGCAGACTGCCTCGCAGGTCGAGCGGTCGATGGTTGCGAGGTCGAGCATCGAGATATGGCGGCGAATGTGGCCGGTAACGGCGCTGGCGCTCGTACTTGCTGCCGCAGTGGTCATGCACGCGGAAGGGGGAGGAATATCCGCCTCCTCACGCGTGCTGTTCCTTGCCGGCACGCTTCCGCTCCTCGCGTACTGGCTCGCGTCACCCGCGCTTGCGCATTCCCTCAGCTCGCCGGCGCTTGCTCCGGAGCTCCGACTCACCGGTGCCGAGCGCCAGGCCGCTCTCCGGTATGCGCAGCTTCACTGGCAGTACTTCGAGCAGTTCGTTTCGGAGCAGACGCAGTGGCTTGCGCCCGACAATTTCCAGGAAGATCCTGAACCGATAGTCGCCCCGCGAACCTCGCCCACGAACATCGGGCTCCAGCTCATGTCGATAATCTCGGCGCGTGATCTCGGATTCATCACGTTCGAGTCGACGATCGAGCGGCTCGAGCGCGTTTTCCGGACGCTCGAGAGAATGCGCAGGTTCCACGGCCATTTCTACAACTGGTATGACCTGCGCGACCTCAGGGTGCTCGAGCCCGCATACATATCCACGGTCGACAGCGGCAACTTCGCCGGGCACCTGATAGCAGTGAAGCAGGGCTGCCTGGAAATGATCCGGGACAAGGAGTGCAGCCCGGAGGACGAAATCCGGCTTCGCGCAATCGCCGAGCGGGCACGTGAGTATGCGCTCGAGATGGACTTCAAGTTCCTGTTCGACGAAAAGCGGAAGCTTTTCTCGATCGGGTATCATCCGGTCGCCAATACTTTCGACAACTCATACTACGATCTTCTCGCATCCGAGTCGCGGCTCGCATCGTACATCGCCATCGCGAAGGACGATGTGCCAGTCGACCACTGGTTCCGGCTCGGGCGCTCCCTCACCGCCGCTGGCGGCACGAGAACGCTTGTGTCGTGGAGCGGAAGCATGTTCGAGTACCTCATGCCCGCCCTGGTGATGAGGACGTTCCCGTCGACGCTCCTGAGCCAGACAAACCAGGGCGCTGTCCGGCGGCACATAGCCTACGGCGCGGAGCGCGGAATACCGTGGGGCATCTCCGAATCCGCGTACAACGTCAGAGACCGCGCGCACACCTACCAGTATCGCGGCTTCGGCGTGCCGGACCTTGCGCTAAAGCGCGGGCTGGGCCGCGAGCTCGTCATCGCACCCTACGCCACGGCGCTTGCACTTCTGGTCGAGCCTCATCAGGCAGTGAAAAATCTCGCCGTCCTCGAGGCTGAGGGCGCGCTGGGACCGTACGGCTTTCGCGACGCGATCGACTACACACGCCCGCAGCCGGGTGCAAAAAAGGCGGTCGTGGGCGCATACATGGCGCACCACATCGGCATGAGCCTCGTGGCGTTTGACAATGCGCTCAACCGCAATATCTGGCAGACCCGCTTCCATGCTGACGCCGTGGTTCGCTCAGCCGAGCTGATACTGCAGGAGAGGATTCCGCGCAGGCTCGTGCTCCAGGATGTGCACCAGCAGGACGATCCGATGCTGGTTCCTTCCGAGACAGAGAAGCCGGCGGTTCGCGAGCTCGATACGGCGAATACGCCGCAGCCGAGAATCGCGCTGCTCGGCAACGTTCCGTACACGATGATCGTGAGCAATGCCGGCAGCGGAGTGAGCCGTTTCGGCGAGATCGCAATCAACAGGTGGAGAAGTGATGGCACGCGGGACAACTATGGCCAGTGGTGCTACGTGCGGGATGTCACAACCGGTGATGTATGGTCTGCAGGGCATCATCCGGTGCGCGCGAAGGCGAAGTGGTATCAGGTGCTGTTCGCCAGCGACAGGGCGACATTCCACAGGCGCGACGGCGGCATAGAGACACTGATGGAGGTCGCAATCGTTCCCGGCGAGCCCGCAGGCGTTCGCAAGGTGACGATCTTCAACCGTTCGACCGAGCCAAAGGAGATTGAGCTCACCAGCTACATGGAGGTCGTGCTGGCGAAGCCTGACTCCGACCGCGCACATCCGGCGTTCGGAAATCTCTTCGTCCAGACCGAATGGCTTCCGGGAAGCTCAGCGGTGCTTGCAATGCGGAGGCCGCGTTCGGCGACAGACAAGCCGGCATGGTGCGGGCATGTTGTGGCAACGAGGTCAAGCTCAGGCGTAGTATCGTGCGAGACGGACCGGGCGAAGTTCATTGGACGCGGCAGGTCGAGCCAGAACCCTGTCGCAATGGACACCCCGGGCGATCTTTCAGGAACGACGGGAGCCGTGCTGGACCCGGTATTCTCCCTGCGCACACGGTTCATGATAGCTCCGGGAAGATCAGCGGAAGCGACGTTTACGACATTTGTCGCAGAGGATCGCGAGCACGCGATGCAGATGGCCGACCTCTATCACGACCCGTACAGCTCGCGTCGCGCCCTCGACCTGTCATGGGCCCACGCCCAGGCGGAGTTGCGGGAGCTTGGAATCTCTCCGGCGGACGCAGCGCTCTACCAGGAGCTGGCGGGGCACCTTCTGTTCGAAAACCCGGGGTTCAAGAGCCTCCAGAGCAGGAGCGCAGACAACACGCTGGGGCAGCAGGAACTGTGGGGGCTTGGCATATCCGGTGATTATCCGATCCTGCTGGCGACGCTCGAGTCCGCCGACGGGCTGCCGAGCGTGAGGCAGCTTCTCAAGGTTCATCACTACTGGAGAACCAAGGGAGTCGGGTGTGATCTCGTGATACTCAACGAACACCCGCCGACCTATCTGCAGGAGCTGAACGACGAGCTTCTTTCGACCGTGATGGCATCGAGCGAGGCGGGAATGCTCGACAGGCCCGGCGGAATCTTCATAAGAAGGGCGGATATCCTCAGTCCTGACGACATCAGGCTTCTCAGTTCTCTCGCAAGGATACAAGTCGACTGTGATGGACTTGGTCTTGGAAACTTCCTCGAGTTCCCGCACGAGGATCCAACCGCACCCGTGCCGCAGCCACTCGAGCTTCCCGGGTCCACCGCACCTGCCGGGCAGACGGCGAGCGAGCTACCGTTCAGTGAAGCACCACCTGCACCCGTTCGGAACGAGCTTGCTTTCTTCAACGGAATCGGGGGGTTCAATGAGGAGAACGAGTACGAGATAAGGCTCGAGGGGGATGAGCTTCCGCCGGCGCCGTGGATAAATGTCGTAGGAAATCCTGCCGGCGGCTTCACCGTGAGTGAGACCGGCTCCGGCGCCACGTGGGCAGCGAACAGCTACTTCTTCAGGCTGAGCCCGTGGAACAACGATCCGGTAAAGGACGAGCCCGGCGAGTGTATCTACCTGCGTGATGAAGAGAGCGGAGAGGTGTGGAGCGTCACTCCGGGCCCGATCCGTCACCGGACGCCATATACGACGAAACATGGAGCGGGATATTCGATCTTCGAGCACGAGCACGCCGGCCTTCAGACATCGCTTCGTGTCGGCATGCCGGAGGCCGAGGCTGTAAAGCTTCAGGTGTTGAAGATCACCAACCCGGGTGGCGGCACACGCCGGCTCACTGTCACCAGCTATGTCGAGTGGGTGCTGGGAGTGAATCGCGAGCAGACAGCCGCCCATGTGTGCACAGAAATGGCAGCCGACAACCAGGTGATGATAGCGCGCAACTACTTCGACCCGATTTTTGCGAACCTTGCCGCCTTCTCAGGTACGAGCGCGGAGGTGAGCGCATGGACGGGTGCGCGCCGTGAGTTCATCGGTCGCAACAACGACCTCTCGGATCCGCTGGGACTCAAGCGCCCGTCACTCAGCGGGAACGTCGGGGATACGGTCGATCCCTGTGCGGCACTGCAATCGGAAATCGAGATCGGGCCGGGTGAAACTCGCGAGCTGGTGTTCCTGCTCGGGGCGGGTGAAGGAAAGGATGGAGCTCTCGAGCTTTTTGAGAAATACCGTGATCCTGCCGCGGCAAACGCGGCGGTCGACGGGGCGGCAAGGTCGTGGCGATCGCGTCTGTCGGCGATATCTGTAAGGACGCCGGAGCCGACGTTCGACCTTGTCCTCAACCCGTGGGCACTCTATCAGGCGTTGTCGTGCCGCATGTGGGCGCGGTCGGCGCTGTACCAGTCGAGCGGAGCGTTCGGCTTCAGGGACCAGCTCCAGGATGTGATGGCGTTCACTTACACCGAGCCGCAGCTGGCGAGGGAGCACATAGTGAGATGCGCCGCACGGCAGTTCGAGGAAGGCGATGTGCAGCACTGGTGGCATCCGCAAAGCGGCCGCGGGGTGCGCACGCGCTTCTCCGACGACCTCGTCTGGCTGCCGTACGTCGTTAACAACTACATCTCTGTCACGGGCGACGCATCGGTGCTCGACGAGACTGCGCCATACCTCACGATGAGGCTGCTCAACGCGGATGAGCACGAGGTCTACGACCTGCCCGAAGTGTCGAACCTGACAAGCTCGGTCTACGAGCATTGCCTCCTCGCGCTCAGGAAGGCCTCGACGACAGGCGTGCACGGACTGCCGCTCATCGGAATAGGCGACTGGAACGACGGCATGAACCGCGTCGGCGTGGATGGAAAGGGCGAGAGTGTCTGGCTCGCGTGGTTCCTCATCGACACGCTTCGCGGATTCGCGGAGCACGTCGAGAGGCGCGGGGACTCGGGGACCGCGACCGAGCTGCGCGAGCACGCGGACGCCTACAAGGCGGCCATCGAGGCATCGGCGTGGGACGGCGCATGGTACAGGCGAGCGTACTATGACGACGGCGCACCCCTCGGCTCGAGCGAGAGCGACGAGTGCAAGATCGATTCTATCGCCCAGTCGTGGAGTGTAATCTCCGGGGCGGGTGACCCGGCAAGGAGTGCCCAGGCAATCGAATCGCTCATCGAACATCTCGTTCTGGAGGATGCGCGGCTCATCATGCTGCTGACGCCACCGTTCGAGAAAGGCACGCACGATCCCGGCTACATACAGGGGTACCTGCCGGGTGTGCGCGAAAACGGGGCGCAATACACTCACGCTGCGCTATGGGCAGCGCTCGCGTGCGCACGGCTCGGACAGGGTGACCGCGCGATGCATCTCTACCAGATGATCAACCCTGTCACGCACGGCCTTACGCCTGATGACGTCGCGACATACAAGGTCGAGCCGTACGTGGTGGCCGCCGACGTTTACACCGCAAAAGGACACCTCGGACGCGGCGGCTGGACCTGGTACACCGGTTCTGCGAGCTGGCTCTACCGTGTAGGACTCGAGGAGATACTCGGCTTCACCCTGCGCGGCGATACGCTCGAGATCAAGCCGTGCATTCCATCGGCATGGAACGGATTCGAGGTCGACTACCGGTTCGGGGGAAGCGAATACAGGATCGTCGTGAAGAATCCGTCAGGCGTCGAGAGCGGAGTCGTATCGGTGACCGTCGACGGCGGGGAAACCGGTGGCCGGATTCAACTCGTCGACGACGGTCGGAATCACGATGTCATTGTGACTCTTGGCTCTCCGGCTTCACCTCATCGAGGGGAGTGATCGCCGGCCCGTTCACGACCTTGCCGTACGGGTCGAATCGCGATCCATGACATGGACAGTCCCATGTCCGCTCGCCTGAGTTCCACGATACGATGCAGTAGAGATGGGTACAGACGGCGGAACGCTCGTGAATCACACCCTGGTCGTCCCTGAATACGGCGACCTTCGTGGCTCCCCGCCGAACGACTGCGCCAGACCCCGGAGCGATCTCTTCATAGGATCCGACGTCGCCTTGTTTTGCCCAGTCGGCGTACTGCGCGGCGACGTTGATGTTCTCCCTGAGGAACTCACCGGCTGCGCGGAGAGTCTTTCGCGACGGATCGTACAACTTCTGCCAGGGGTTCCGGCGGCCGAGGATCATGTCGCTGAGCAGCATCCCGGCAATCGTTCCGTGGGTGATCCCGTTTCCGGAGTCACCTGTCGCGATATAGATGTGCTGATCGGTCCCTGGATTCCTGCCGATGAAGGCGAGGTAGTCCATCGGCTCAATGACCTGCCCTGACCACCTGAAGTCCACTGACTTCATCATGGGAAAGCGCTCGCGCGTCCACTCCTCGATGCGCCTGAACCGGTCTTCGGCATCGTCTTCCTGTCCGGTCTTGTGATCCTCGCCGCCGACGATGAGGATGTCGTCGAGGCGCGCGGGGTCGATGCTCGCGTCGACCTCCTGGAGTCGAATGTAGTGATACGGGTCTGCAGTGTCCCAGTACAATCCGCGTGGCACCGACCCTCGCGGAACGCGCGCGCCAATAACGAAGGTCCGGTACGCCGACTGCTTGGTGTGGAGAATTACCCAGTCGTTTACAGGCGTGTTGGTCGCCACGACGACGTGGTCGGCCGATATCACGAACCCCTCGCTCGTCGTTACGCGGCATGGCTCGCCGTCGAGGATTTTCTCCGCGTGGGTCGCCGTGAAGATCTGTCCGCCGTCGCGAAGGAACGCCCGCGTCACCCCGCTCAGGTATTTCAGCGGATGGAATTGAGCCTGTCTCGGAAAACGCAACGCGGGACCGGTGTCCCAGAAATCGATTGGCGCACGCTCGACAATCTCGGTTTCATGCAGTCCCGCGCGGTGGGTTGCCGCCAGCTCCTTCTCGAGCTCACGCCGGTCCCCGCCCGAGCTCAGGAACAGGTATCCGTCAACACGCTCGAAGTCGCAGTCGATATCCTCCTGGGAGGCAATCGACTCGATACGGGATATCGCGGCATTGTGACTCTCTGCAGCCAGGCGCGCGCCTTCTTCGCCGTGATGTTTCTCCAGCCGGTAGTACCGGTCATCCAGCGCGGCGGTTATGTGGGCCGTCGTCCTACCCGTTTCTCCGCCCCCAACCTGCCCGTCGTCTATCACGATTACCGCTCGCCCTGCGCGCGCGAGCATATAAGCCGTCGACATCCCGGCAATGCCTGCACCGACAATGCAGACATTCGTGCGGATGTCCTGGGTGACCTGCGGAAGTGAAGGCAGGTCGGTCGTGTCCATCCACACGGATGTAGTATGGCCGGAATCGCTTCGCATTTGGTCTTGCTCGTTGAGTGAATGCAGGAAACAACGGCGGAATGGGCATAGCGTATGCCACTGTCATGCACGTGAGAGCTATATCTTTCCCGCTCATCCGTCGTCGCACCGTGGAGATCGTTATGGATAAAGCAGTTCTCGACGCAGCCCGCGCTGCATTTCCGACCGCCACGAATCAGGTGACCCTCGGAGCCGTCATCCATGA
>JBPCJP010000130.1:0-9263 GCA_051005175.1 Gemmatimonadaceae bacterium
TCGCGATCGTGAAGAACAGGATCAGGATGTAGACAGGGATGAACGCCATGTAGAAGTAGCAGCTCGCCGCGAGCAGCCACGCCCAGCGAAACCGGTGAGGGATGACGAAATAGATCGTCACCACCACCGGGAAGAAAATCAGGAAGGTGAAGGAGTTGAATAGCAATGTGCTTGTCGATTGGTCGCGACAAATCTAACCGCGTGAGGCGCGATTGAACCTGCGAGCCGGCAATCACAGGGATTAAGCGGCGGCCTAGAGGGTCAGGCGAGCCACCTCCTCGCGGGCGCCGAAAGCCGGCCCGCGCGGAATCGTCCCGTTCCCTACTCACGGGAGCCCTCACGAGAGCACATTTAGCCCGCCAGGAAACAATCGTG
Source organism: Gemmatimonadaceae bacterium (assembly GCA_051005175.1). Lineage (GTDB taxonomy): Bacteria > Gemmatimonadota > Gemmatimonadetes > Gemmatimonadales > Gemmatimonadaceae > UBA4720. The sequence continues at coordinate 376 of JBPCJP010000130.1, forward strand.
CTGAAGATTCGATCTTATCGGAGTTATTCACCTGATGCGTGCACTCATATGCGGAGTCCGCGCCCACGTGCAGCTCGAATCGATGGCCATCACCGACTTCCGCAGCGTCCTCCAGGTGGTGAAAAAAGTCAAGCCCGACGAAGTTTATAATCTCGCAGGCCAGAGCTCCGTTGGCTTGTCGTTTCGGCAGCCAGTCGACACAATGGAAAGCATCAGCCTGGGAACCCTCAACCTGCTCGAGGCCATTCGATTCATCGAGAGGGACGTCCGGTTTTACAACGCCGGCTCGAGCGAAAGCTTCGGCGACACGGGATCTCAACCGGGAAACGAGACCACACCCTTCCGTCCTCGCAGTCCTTACGGGGTGGCGAAGGCGGCGGCTTTCTGGGAAGTCGCGAATTATCGCGAAGCGTATGGACTGTTCGCCTGCTCGGGCATCCTCTACAACCACGAATCCCAGCTGCGACCGCGAAGATTCGTGACCCGCAAGATCGTCACTTCCGCGGCGCGAATCGCCGCCGGAAGCGGAGAAAAACTGAGGCTCGGGAACCTGGAAATCGAGCGCGATTGGGGGTGGGCTCCTGAGTATGTGGAGGCGATGTGGCTGATGCTCCGTCACCCGGAGCCCCGTGACTTCGTGATCGCGACGGGGATGGTCGCCTCGCTGTCGGAATTTGTCCAGACCGCATTCGAGGAAGTGCAGCTCGACTGGAAGGATCATGTCGAAACCGATCCCTCGCTCCTGCGGCCCACGGATATCAGGCGCGGCTACGGCGATCCGTCCCTCGCGGCACGCCTTCTGGGATGGAAAGCGCGGTACCACATGCGCGACGTGGTGAAGATGATGACACAGGCCGAAGCCACCGGGGAATTAGCGGCCAGCGTCAGTTCCTGAAGGTTGTCGGCTTCGTCGGGCGCATGGTTCCGCAACAAGGGATCCCTGCTCTTCTGGATATCGCCGTCCGACTGGCGCACTCCCGGCCGGATGTTGTGCTCGTTGTCGTCGGTGACGGGCCTCTTCTCGACTGGGCACGCACCCGAGCCGAGGCGCTCTCGCTCCGGAACGTAAGATTTGCCGGCGCTCATGCAGACGTTGTCCCGTTCATGCACCTGTTCGACATCCTCGCGGTTACGTCCGCCTGGGAACCGTTTGGCATCGTGAGCATCGAAGCAATGGCGGCAGGCGTGCCGGTCGTTGCATTCGACATTGACGGTGTGGGAGAGGCCGTCATCGACGGAGTGACCGGCTTCCTCGTCTCACCCCACGACACGCTCGCGTTCTCGGCCAAGGTCGTCGAACTCTGTGATGACGGCGTGATGCGGCGAACGATTGGTGAAGCCGGCAGAATTCATGCAGCTCAGCGATTCGACGCTGGCGATATGGCTAGAGAGATGGAAAAGGTCTACACCGGGCTCTCCGGGCGACTTAGGGTGCCGAGGCGTTCCACGAGATAAATCGCCGCAGCCAGGATGAGAAGCGGTGCGATCGAATTGAACACGGGCCTCACCACGTTCCCCGCGGCTCCGGCGAAAAGGCTGAGCAGGAGTGCGGTGGAGCCGCTCGACGCCCCTGCGATTCGCCACGCGAATGGAATCGACCGCATGCGGGCAAGTCCCAGAGGCGCGAGCCACGCGAAGGCATAGAGCCATTCCCTGTTGACCAGCGTCGCGATGCGCTTCGGTGCAAACACTTCGCCCAGCCTGCCGACGCCACCGACGTGCCAGGGGAGCATGACCGGGTCGCCGTTGACCCACTGCGCCAGCAGCAAAGCGGCGGCTTGCGATAGTGCGACTGAGACAACGAGCAGTACGCGAGCCCGGCGTGAGCCCCATTCCGCCGAAGCGCACTGCCATCCGATGAGGAACGCCAGGAAGAGGGGGACACTGGTTTCCTTGCCGAGGGCTGCCAGAAAGGCGACAACTGGAATCAGCGTTGCGTTCCCGCGGAGCATAAGCCATGTAAGCGCGATCAGCGCCCACGCTTCTACCGACTCCACCAGGCCGTGGAGATACAGCGACCCCACGTTGAACGTCAGAAGATACAGCAGCGCCGCGACGAGGCCCGTCAGCCTGCTTCCAGTGATTCGCTCGCCGATAGCGATCATCAGAGTCGCCGCCCACGAGATGAACATCGCATTGACCACGAGGAGAGCGAGGAATTCGGGATTCCAGCTTCCGATCCTGCCCCGAGCGATTTCCGCGATGGGATGTGCGAGGAGTGGCACGAGCACCCGCATCGAGCGAACAGGTTCTGTTTCCGATCTCGTCGGGCCGTCCATCATCTGTACGTAGCTGCGACTGTCGGATAACCCCTTCACTCCGCGCGGGTCATACCGATTCACGCTGCCCAGGCCAAGGCCGATTGCCATCGCAAAAAAGAGAATGCCCAGCGATACCGAGTCGCGCCGAAGAACGTGAGCCTTCACCGGGCTCACATCCGGCGCAAAGTGCCCGCAGCGCCCGAAACCATGGTCACGAGCGGCAATGGCAGTGCATGGCGGAGATACGTGCGGAACATGCCCGCCGACCATGGCTGTGACATCCATGCCTTCCTGAGGATGCGCGACGCTGCGGCGCGATCATCTCCTTCGCGACTGAGCCGGTTGCCCCATTCGCGGAGTTCGAGGCGCATTGCCACTCTGCGCTCACCCCGTGACAGCACGTCGACATTGGCACGATAAAATAGATCCTGTTCCGCCCCAACCACCGAAAGAATTCACTCATCGGGTGAGCTTCGCCGAGCAAAGGATGAAATTGCACGCCTTATTCTGTGACTCATTGCTGGAATATAGTGGTGCGCCCTCACCCTGAATGGAAGCATGATCGTAGAGGAGCGCAGGCTTGGCCAGACAGCCGATCAAACCCTTGGTGGGATGAAGTCCTGTGACTTTACGCGGTGATAGACGTCGATGAAATTGTCGGCAATCGAGGGCCACCTGTAGGCTTCACCGACGAGGTCGCGGCCTTTCCGGCCCATCGCCCTCAACTGCTGAGTATCAATTCTCGTCGCGACGCGTAATCCGGAAGTAATGCCCTCAACGGTTGGTGAAACTCGCCAGCCGGCCCCGGCAGCCGGCAGCTGCGGCCAGGGAACGGAAGTCGTTGTGAGCACCGGCAACCCAGATGCGAGCGCCTCAGCAACCGCCATCCCGAAGCTTTCAGAATGGCTGGGCAACACAAAGAGATCGGCCCGCCGGAGGAGTGCGGCCTTTGGGGAACCGGTGACCGTGCCGGGGAAGGAAACAACGTCGTCGAGCGACGCATGTCCGACCGCGGCCTTCAACTCGGCAAGGTGGCCTGCCTCGTCAGGTCCCGCGATATGCAGCCTCCAACCCGGTGGCCTCACCCGGGACCATGCCTCAATGAGCATGAGCAGGCCCTTTATCGGATATATACGGCCGAGGAATAGCGCGACCCGCTCGCCGCCATCGGCTCCATTTTCCCGGATAGAGGGCGGAATATCCACTCCATTCGGAATTACGCAGATCGGCGGATGCAACTCCAGATCGCCGAGGTGGGACGCCTCCCGTTCGCTCGTGGCGTGCAGCATTGACGCATTCTGCAGATCCCGGCGTTGATACGCGATCAGCGCCAGCCGCTTTCGGAATCGCTTGTGCCGCAGTGCCCACGGCTCGAGCATTCCGCGAGTGCTCACCAGACGTGGAATGGCTCTCCGTGCGGCGAGACGCGCAATATCGTGATTGTGCTTGAGCCATAGGCCATTGTCGTGGATCAGGTCGGGGTGCCCGAAGACCTCCATCGCCTCCACCAGCGACCCGGCCAGCCGACGGACGCTGGACTGCGATGCAAGGAATGCATTCGCCGGCGCCGACGCATCGGGAGCCCACAGGCCCACCATGACGCCTGCCTCCGCAAGTGCATTTGCCAGTCGCGAAACAGAATAGGCGGGACCGCCATAAGTGATTGAAAAGCTTGTCCCAGCCAGGAACACCTTCAGCGTCGCATCACGACCCGCAGATACCATTGAACTCAAATCCTTTTGCAGAGACCGAACACCCCGGAAACATCGCCACGCCCGATCGCAAACTCCAGCAACATGACTCGGAGCGCGCTCGCACTCGTCGTCTCGGCGATTGCGTCATGCGGAGTTCTGCATCGAGGTTGCTCGCTATATTCCACCGGACAAAGTCTCCGCATCCCCGTTTACCTGAAGCCGATCTACACTCCCAATGCACATCCTAGGAATCAACGCTTACCACGCTGATGGCTCTGCTGTTCTCCTGAAGGACGGCGAGCTCATTGCCGCCGTAGAAGAAGAACGCTTCCGCCGCATCAAGCACTGGGCCGGCTTCCCCACCGAATCTATCGCCAGAGTACTGGAGATCGGCGGCATCACCGGCGCGGACATCGACCATGTCGGGATCAGTCGCGATCCAAAGGCTAACCTTCTGAAAAAGGCCGCCTTCGCCGTCTCCAACCGGATGAAGATCTCCAACATCGTCAACCGGACGAAAAATCTCCGCAAGGTTCACGATATCAGCGAGCCGCTCGCCGCCGCACTCGGGGTCAACGAAGAAAAGCTTCCCCGACTCCACTTCGTCGAGCACCACCCTGCGCACCTCGCGAGCGCCTTCTTCGTGTCGCCATTCGACGACGCGGCAATCTGCGCAATCGACGGCTTCGGTGACTACGTCAGCACCTCTACAGCAGTCGGCCGCGGCAACAAGATAGAGTTGCTCTCCAAGGTCTCATACCCGCACTCACTCGGCGTTTTTTACACAGCCGTCACTCAATACCTCGGCTTTCCTAACTACGGCGACGAGTTCAAGGTCATGGGCCTCGCTCCCTACGGATATCCGGAGTACACGACGGAGCTTCGAAATCTCGTCACCCCCACGAAGGGCGGCGCCTTCGAGCTGACGCGAACATTCTTCCGCCACTGGGATGAAGGCGTCGAAATGGAGTGGGAGGGAGGAGTCCCGTCGATGGGACGGCTCTTCACGCCGGAGCTGGAGAAGCTTCTCGGGCCCGCCCGAGCGATAGGCGAGCCTCTCCTGCCCCACCACGAGAACATCGCGCGGTCCCTTCAGGCGGTTTACGAGGAGTGCGCCTTTCACGTCCTGAATGGTCTATGGGATACAGCCAAAAACCCCCGGCTGTGTCTCGCTGGCGGATGCGCAATGAACAGCGTCGCGAACGGAAAAGTCCGCGACGAGACGCCCTTCACCGACGTCTACATCCAGCCCGCCGCCGGCGACAATGGCACCGCACTCGGTGCTGCGTTCCAGGTGTGGAACCAGATTCTCGAGAAGCCGCGGGGCTTTGTGATGGAGCACGGTTACTGGGGGACTGCCTATCCCGAAGCCGACGTGACAGCGATCGTCGCCGCGCGAAAGGACGACGAATGGTCGTACGAATGGACCTGCCTCGAAAGCGAAGAGGCTGTATGTCGAGAGACTGCCAGCCTGATCGCCGAGGGTAATGTCATTGGGTGGTATCAGGGGCGGATGGAATGGGGGGCACGCGCGCTGGGCAACCGCAGCATTCTTGCCGACGCTCGGCGCGGTGACATGCGTGACCTGATCAACGCAAAGATCAAGTTTCGCGAAAAATTCCGCCCGTTCGCGCCGTCGATCCTGGAAGAGTCGATGGGCGAATATTTCGTTGGCGCAGCGGCCGACCCGTTCATGCAGCAGGTATATCCGGTGCGGGAAGAAAAGCGCGAAATCCTCCCGGCAATCACACACGCGGACGGCAGCGGACGGCTGCAGACTGTAAGCCAACGCACGAATCCGCGCTATTACAGACTGATCAAGGAATTCCAAACGCTCACCGGGGTTCCCGTGCTGCTCAACACCAGCTTCAACGAAAACGAACCAATCGTTGACACTCCGGAACAAGCGCTGGATTGCTTCCTCCGTACGCGAATGGACGTGATCGTGGTCAACAACACTATCATCCGCCGTCGTCCCGTATCCCTGTGACTCGCGCCCTGATCTGCGGCGTCTCCGGCCAGGATGGAGCCTATCTGGCCCAGCTCCTTCTCTCAAAGGGATACGAAGTCTTCGGCACATCCCGCGACGCCCAGATGTCCTCCTTCCGGAATCTCAAGCGGCTCGGCGTCCGCGATAAGGTCACCCTCGATTCCATGGCAGTTACGGATTTTCGGAAGAAGATCAGGAAGGTGAAGGAGTTGAATAACAATGTGCTTGTCGATTGGTCGCGACAAATCTAACCGCGTGAAGCGCGATTGAACCTGCCAGCCGGCAATCACAGGGGTTAAGATTTGCCATGCCCCCTAGTGCGCTCCGATCGTCTCTCAAGCGTTTCCCGGCGCTGAGGAGCACATACTACCTCGGGCTCGTGTTGCGGCAGCTCGCCTCGGACGAGTGGAAGCTCCCCGGTGTCTTCGACAGGATATTTCTCGATCAGCCCGATCCATGGAGCTCCGACCACCCGCTCGAGCACCAGCGTGTGGCGATAACGCTCGCCATGCTCGACCGCGCCAGCCCGTCAGGATTCGGCATACGGGGCCGGAGTGATGTTCGACGACTCCGCTGCTTATCAGCGACCCGCCGAGCCGATTCCGCCGCCACCCGACCCGTACGAGCATCTGCTCCGCACGAATTACATCTGGATGCCCCACATGTCCATGTACCCCCGCGCGGTCTTCGAGGCAGCCGGCGGGTTCGATTCGGGGGTCGATGCCACCGCCGACTACGGATTCAACCTGAAAATCGCGCGACAGTATTCGGTCGCGATGCATGGTGCTCTTGTCGCGGAGTGCCGCTACGTTCCTGGAAGCATGTCGCGAAATCTTCCTCTGATGCTGGCCAGTGTCCTGAAGGTGATGGACAACGAAAGACGATATGTGGCCGGTGACAGGCGGCTCGAGCGGGCCTGGCGCATCGGGAGGCGGAACTGGAAGCGCAATTTCACGAGACTCATGCTCTCGCAGGTACGGGCAGACGTGGTCGCTGCGACCCCGTCACGTTCTCTCGTGCCGAATCTTGCCGCGCTGACGCGTCATGGGCCGCTCGTCGCCGCACGACTCGCAGCCGCGCGGCTGCGAGGATTGAAATCCAACTTGCCGCCGCCGAGCTTAGGGGCGTGACGACACGGGTCAGGCAGGCCAGCGGCGGCAATAGCGCATCGCGTCCGAATGCGCGGCAAATCACGACAATCCGGGCTCGGCCATCGACGGCCTCACGAAAGCGCGCTCAGCGCCAGGGAATCACCCGCTTCCAGATAGGAGGTTCGGCTGGCTGGAGCGGCGGCACCGGGAGCGGTGGCTGGTCGAGGAGGACGCGGCGGGTGTTCGTGGTGGTGAGCAGGCGGTGCTGCGCTTCCCCTCCCTTCTCTTTCATGATAGAAGCGCATTCGGCGACAGGACACTTTCCGCGCGAGTGGTAGTCGCTTGAGAGGTAGTCCGCCATTCCGCGCGAGAGGATCTCCCAGGCGAGGCGCTTCGGGCTGGCGCCGTAGTAGCCGAGAAGCGAGCCCGAGTTGACCTGGATGCGGGCGCCCGAGTCGCGCCAGCTCGCCAGGATGTCGGGGTTCGCCGCCATTCCAGAGTAGCGCTCCGGGTGCGCGATGATCGGCGTGACTCCGCTCCTGACGAGCTCGCGCACGGCGAGCGTGCTGTTGGGCGGGATACTCATGTGTGGAAACTCCACGAGGGCGAACGAGGTTCCGGCAAGACGGAGGCGCTCGTCGTCGAGGCGCGGGTGAGGGATATCGAGCGCCACCTCGACTCCGCGCTCGACTCTCATGCCGGGGAATTCCGCTACCGCCAGCGCGTTGAGCTTGTCCCAGGCGTCGTCGAGGGCTGCAAGGTGGAGCTCGAGCTCGCGGGGACGCGCTGCCGAAGAGGCCTGAAAGTGCGGAGTTGTGATGATTTCGATGACGCCCTGGCTCCGGAGAGTCTGGAGGCCTTTGCGGGATTCGTGGATGTCTGCCGCGCCGTCATCGACGCCGGGCATGAGGTGGTTATGGAAGTCGAGCATGCACAGGGAATGTAATGCAGGACAGTGACGCAGACGGGGTCGAAATGGATGGTTTTTTGAGGGTGAGATCATGACGGAATCGTCATGACTAAACCGTAAGGTTGGCTTCACCGTGGGGTAATGCGGTGGGGGCGTGATTGAGGGCGTGAAAGTGAGCAGTGCCCAACACCCTCAACACGGAAGAAACAATATCGTCAAGTTTTTACAGAGCCATGCGGCTCGCCATGGTGCTCGATTGTGGCTGCTACGCGGGGTTCATTCAACCGTCTATCGGTCAGAGCATGGCCCTCAATGGGGTGTTCGTCTTCCTGCTGGCGCTCGGCCTGGGCGTGGAGTCGTCGCCGGTGACGTTGTCCGATTGGCGGCTTGGCGTTGTCCTTGTCACAGCAGTTGCGTCTGGAATCCTCGCTGCGACTGCACAGCGATATGAGAGGAGGACGGGCAGGTGTTCTGCTTCAGTTGAAATGTGACTCCTACCTGCTCCATTCTTTGGAGCGAGGAGGAGATCATGACCAGAGAGAAACGCCGTCGCTTCACAGCAGAGGAGAAGGCCACCATCCTGCGGCGGCCTTTCGCCGACAGGTTGCCCGTCTCGGACCTCTGCGACGAGTACAAGATCCAACCCAGCCTGTTCTACGTCTGGCAGCGACAGCTCATGGAAAACATGGGAGCAGCCCTCGAGGACCGGAGAACACGCGTGGCTGCCACAAGCCAGTCGACCGTTCAACAGCGGACTATCGACAAGCTCCAGGCCCAGCTCCAGAGGAAGGACTCGATCATCGCGTTCGTATCTGAGGAGCATCTCGCCCTGAAAAAAAACTTGGGGAGAGCTGAGATCCCGATGGGTGCCACCAGATCTCAGGGACGAAGTGGTCGACTTCACCCAGGGCTTCGTCAAGCGGACAGAACTCCCCACATGGT
>JBPCJP010000131.1:0-10932 GCA_051005175.1 Gemmatimonadaceae bacterium
TACGGGCGGCTCGATACCGCGCCGACATCGGGTGCGGTTGACGAAAACTCGATTTTCGACATGGCCTCGCTCACCAAGGTTATCGCTTCGACAACCGCGGCGATGATCCTCGAGGAGCAGGGGTTGCTCGACCTCGAGCGGACCGTCGCCAGCTACCTGCCCGGTTTCGATGCGCCCGACAAGGCGACAATTACCGTGAGGCAGCTTCTCGAGCATCGCGGCGGCCTCGAGGCGTTTGCCGCCCTCTACCGGGATACAAGGGGACGCGACGATTACCTGGCGAAGATCAACTCGCGGCCGGCCAGATCTGCGCCCGGCACGGAAATGGTCTACAGCGACTGGGACCTGATTCTTCTCCAGCTGATAATCGAGCGCATCACGGGCCAGGACTTCGATCAGTTCACGACCGAGAGGATCTTCGCCCCGCTCGGCATGACGAGCACGATGTTCAATCCAGACAGCGCGACATACTGGAGCCGCGTTGCCGCAACCGAAATCGACTCCGAGCGTGGAGGGGTCGTCATCGGAAAAGTTCACGACGAGAACGCGAACGCAATTGGCGGCGTTGCGGGGCACGCGGGACTTTTCTCATCGGCTCGCGACCTTGCGATCTTCGCCCAGATGATGCTCAACGGCGGGACGTATGGCGGGGCACGAATCGTAAAACCCGAGACTCTCGCGCGCTGGACGGCACCGCAGTCGCGCCTGTCGAGCCGCGCCCTCGGCTGGGATACTCCGTCGGGAAATTCGAGCGCGGGAAGGTATTTTTCACCGCGCAGCTTCGGTCACACCGGTTTCACCGGGACATCCATCTGGATCGATCCCGAGAGAGGTCTGTTCGTGATTCTTCTGACAAACCGAGTCAATCCCACACGGGAGAACCAGCGGCACGTTCCGCTGAGACGCGCAGTCGCCGATGCCGCGCAGGGCGCCATCCTCGACGCACCACTGATCAACTGGGAGGCTTCGCGTTGAACGCGCAGGTCAGAGAGAGGGTTCAGGTAGTAATCGCCGAATACGACGAGATAGCGAAGATCGTAGCGAGAAGGATCGCCGAAGTGATCGACGAGCAGCGGGCAGCGGGCAGGACGCCCGTGCTCGGCCTCGCCACCGGCAGCACGCCGATCGGAGTCTATCGTGAGCTCATAAGAATGCACCGGACGGAGGGCCTGAGCTTCGCCGACGTGGTGACGTTCAATCTCGACGAATACTATCCGATGCGGCCTGACAGCATCCACAGCTACTACAGGTATATGTGGGAAAACCTGTTCGACCACATCGACATCAAGCCGGAGAACGTTCACATCCCGGACGGGGCCGTTCCGCGTGATCGCCTGGCCGCCCACACGGCGGAGTATGAGCAGGCAATTCGCGATGCTGGCGGGATAGATCTCCAGATCCTGGGAATCGGGAAGACAGGACACATCGGGTTCAATGAGCCCGGGTCAGGCGTCGACTCGCGCACACGCGTCATTGCGCTCGACACCGTCACCCGCCGTGACGCCGCAGCCGATTTCTTCGGCGAGGACAACGTTCCCACCGAAGCGATAACCATGGGCGTGGCGACGATCATGGAAGCGCGGGAGGTCGCGCTGATCGCGACCGGCGAGCACAAGGCGGCGATAATCCTGCGCTCGGTTGAGGGGAAGCCTGCCCCGGATGTTGCGGCGACATATCTCCAGGGACACAGGAACGCTGTATTCTACGTCGACCCGGCTGCATCAGCCGAGCTGACGCGCGTGCAGACTCCCTGGGTTGTGGGCGAGGTCGAATGGGATCGCGACCTGGAGATCGCCGCGGTTATCTGGCTCAGCGGGGTTACGCACAAGTCGATCCTCAAGCTCGACAGCCTCGACTACCGCGAAAATCATCTCAGCTCCCTTCTCGCGAAATACCAGGAAGCCGGCCCGCTCAATGGTGAAGTATTCAACGCGCTGATCTCAAAGATTCGCGGGCGCAGCAAGCTTCCGACGGGCCGCAACATCATAGTCTTCTCCCCGCACCCCGACGACGACGTCATCTCGATGGGCGGCATTCTCAACAAGCTTCACCAGAACGCGAACGACATTATCGTCGCGTACCAGACGTCGGGGAACATCGCGGTGTTCGATCACGAGGTGCGACGCTACGTCGACTTCCTGAGACGCTTCGACCGCGACTTCGCGAAGGCCGACGGCGACACGCGCAAGCTCATCGACGCCGTCGAGAAGTTCCTCGAAACGAAAGTCCCGGGACAGGTCGACACTCTCGAGGTTCAGACGATCAAGCGTGGAATACGCGAGGCCGAAGCGGTCTCGGGCATCGAGACTTTCGGCATGAACCGCGACCAGGCGCGATTCCTCAACCTTCCGTTTTATCAGACCGGCAAGATCCGCAAGGATCCGATCGGCCCTGACGATGTGCGCATCACGCTCGCCCTGCTCGAGGAGCACAGGCCGTCGCTCGTATTTGTCGCCGGAGATCTTTCAGATCCGCACGGCACTCACAGGATGTGCCTCGAGACAGTGGAGGCGGCGCTCAAGCAGTACTCGGGCGACCAGCCCGACATCTGGTACTATCGCGGCGCATGGCAGGAATGGAGCGTCGCCGAAGCAGACGTGCTTGTCCCGCTTTCAGAAGATGAGCAGAGGCGGAAGATTCTCGCGATCTTCAAGCACCAGAGCCAGAAGGATCGCGCGCCGTTTCCTGGCCAGGACGACCGGGAATTCTGGCAGCGCGTCGAGGAGCGCAACAAGAACACGGCGGCAGTTGTCGACCGCCTCGGCCTTCCGGAGTACTTCGCGATGGAAGCATACGTCGTAATGCGCGACGGAATGCGGGTCCACCCCGAAACTGTTGCGACCAGCGCCCTCGGTGTTTCCGCTACGCGCCCCGCGTCAAGGGAGCGCGCGCACTGAAGGCGTAATGCTCGCGCGCAGGGCGAGCATCGAACCGGGATCATCGGTGATTATTCCGTTGATCCCGGCAAGCCACAGCTCCCGGGCCACCCGAATGTCATTGATCGTCCACACGTGAACGCGCACACCATACTTGTTCGCGACGCGAGCGAACCGCTTGACCGGGAGCGGCATCCCGTAATACGACATCGGCGTGCAGATCGCGTTGAATCCGACAGGACCGGTTGAGCGAGCGCCGAGACTTTCCTTCAGGACGCGCACGATCCCGTCGCGGGATGCTCCGAGCGCGATTCCCGAGCCGGCGAATACCCTCAGCGCTCCGGGCTTGAAAGAATCGACAAGAACTCTGCCGGTGGCATTGCGCCTCGTGAGTATTTCGAGAACGCCCGTCGCGGCGAGCGGCGCCTTTATCTCGACCATCAGCGGGGTCGCCGGGAACGCCTCGACGACCTCCTCGAATCGCGGAATGCGGTGACCGGCCCCGCGGTAGGGAAAGGTTTTTCCGCCGTCCTTCGTGAAATTGGCGCCCGCATCGACCAGTCTCAGCTCATCGAAAGTCATCCGGGCGATCTCACCCCGGCCGTCCGTGGTGCGCATGATCGTCGGGTCATGATGCACGACGGGAATTCCATCTGCGCTCAGGTGCACGTCGAATTCGATTGCATCGGCGCCCACGGCAACTGCCTGCGCGAACGACTCGATGGTATTCTCCGGAGCGTGGGCGCGGTTGCCACGGTGGCCGACGACAATTCGCGCACCCGGTTCGAGCAGGATGTTCATGCCTGTAAAATGGCAAAAGCAGGCGGAGCGCGCATGCGCCCCGCCTGCTTTTAACCACGGAGAATCAGAACGTGACCTGGAGCCGTGTCATGAGCAGCCTTCCGATCTCGCCGCCACCGACGAACTCGACGTGCTTGTTGTTGATAAGGTTCGTCCCGAAGACCGAGAACAACGCCCCGCTCATGAAGGCCGGGCGGAACGAGATGCCAGCGTCGAGAAGGTTGTACGTTCCGATGTTTCCGTTGATGAAGGAGAAGACCGGGAAACCCGAGACGTGCCGGCCGCGCAGCTCACCCGACAGCCCGTTCTCCTGGTTGCGGTAGCGCACCGCCATCGAGCCCTTCTTCCCGGGCGCGTTCAGCGAGATGTCCTGGACTCCGCCGACCTCTTCCTTCGGGAAGAAGTCCTTGTTGACGTAGGAGAACGTTCCCTCGACGGAGAATCCGCGATCGAGAAGCAGCTCGGCGGCAAGGTCGCTGCCCCAGACATTCAGCTTTCCGAAGTTGCGGTACGTGACGATGATGTCGCTGTCTGACGAAAGTGCGTCGCTGAAATTCACAACTCCGAGCGGAACGCCGACGGCCGCGCCGGTGCCTCCGGAAACTCCGCCGAGCCCGCCGGCGACAGTGGCAGCGATCTGAGCACGCTGAGCCGCGGTGAGCGACGGGATATTGGCTAGCGCGGCGCCGAGATATGCGCCGAGCGTTGCTGCGTCGAGGAAGACGTTCGGCGTCTCGAGAATGAGCGGCCCGACGAAGTTTCTCCTGTTCTCCCGCCAGACGTCAGCGGAGAACTGGAAGCGGCCGCCGAGTATCCCCTTGTACCCGACCTCGAACGTGTTGTTTGTTGTAGGCGTGATCGGGTCGACATCTCTCAGCGCCGCCGGGTCGACGTCGCCGAAAGTACCGTTAGCCGTGTTGAGCAGGCGCAGCCTGGTCCCAACCTGCGCGGACGTCGGCCGGAGCGTTCCGAGAAATCCGACGATTGCCGCCGCCTGGCCTGCGGCCTGCGCCTGGGGCAGGCCCGCCGCAACGAAGGCGGCGGTGAGGCCGGCAGTAAGGTTGGCACCGGCGGCTGCAATCGCCACGGGGTAAAGCGGCGCTGCGTTAGCGGGGACGAAGTTTGCCGGGTTGCCACCGAATGCAGCGGGCACCCGCATGCAAAGCTGTGAAACGCCGCCGGCGCAGTCGCGGCCAAACCTCAGTCCGTTCGTGCTCGGTACCCCGAGTGCCCGGACGCCATACAGCTTGGTCCCTGTGGGCGGAACACGACCCGCGAGAAGGTCGAGGAAGAGGTTGTTCGTGCTTGGCGTGGAGAACGCCCGGTTATAGGTGAAGCGAATGTTCTGGTTTTCAGCGGGCTTGAAGACCAGCGCGAGACGCGGCGAGAAAACCGGATCCTCGAGCCGGCTGTGCTTGTCAACCCTGGCGGCAGCCGTGAACTCGAACCGCCGGTTGAAGCGGGTGACGGAGTGGAGGTATCCGCCAACCTCGTTGATGTCGTCGTCCTCTTCGTTCCGGCCGTTGATCGAGCCTTCAGTCCTCGGCGTGGTCTTCAGGTAATCGAAACCGTAGAGAAAGCTCTGCCGCGTCCCGATGTCCGTTCCGTGCTGAACCTGAGCGACGAGCTGGTTCGACTTGTCGACAATCGGCTGGAGCGTGCGAAGCAGGAAAGTCTCACCCGCGTCGCTGGTATTCACGAAGGCCTGCGCGAACAGCCGGTTCACGCGGCCGCGGAGCTGGAAGGTCTGGTACGTCCAGTCCTTCACCTGCGCCGGACCGAGTCCGGTGGGCTCGACGGCGCTTCCCGCTTTCGCGTAGCCGTACGTGCCGATTATCTCGCTCGCATTGGTCGGACGATAGTCGAGGCGGACTTCCCCGCCCATGCGGTCGATGTCGAACTCACGGTCTGCCTGTTCGAGCGGATCACGCTCCAGCGGACGCCACTCGTTGCCGCGGAAATAGTCAAAGGATGCCTTGTACCCGAACTTCTCAGTGGGGGCACCCGCAGTGCGCACCGCCCCACGCAGGAGGCTCCTTTCCCCCGCATCGAGCGTCACGGTCGTTCCCTGCGAGGCGAATGGAGACTTCGTTATTACGTGCATCACGCCGCCGGCCGTGTTCGGTCCATAGAGAGCCGCGCCAGGGCCAAGCACAACCTCGATTCGCTCGATGTCTTCGTTTGTGGTCGGCGAGAGATACGGGATGTTGACTCGCAGCGACGGAACGAACGCGAACCTGTTGTCGGTGAGCGTGAGGAGCGAGCCGGAGAAGATGTTGTTGAATCCTCTCGTGACGATGTTGGACTGCATCAGCCCGCCGCGCGCCACGTCCACGCCGGGCAACGCCGCGACGTGATCGGCAACTGTGATGCTCGGCCGCTCGTTGATTTCAACAGCGTTGACGACTGAAACAGAGGCGGGCGCGTCGATCACCTTTTCCGGCGCTCGCGAAGCCGTAATAACGGTCTGGTCGAGAACCGAGGCCACCTGTTCAAGCGTCAGGTTTGCCGTTGCGACAAATCCCGTCGAGACCGAGACGTTCGCAGCCGTCGCCACGCGATACCCCAGGAGGCGGGCCGTCACGGTGTACGTACCTGCGGCGATGTCGGGCATCCGGTAATCGCCATTCTGATCCGAAAGCGCAGACGCCACAGTGCGCGCACCTGTGGTGGCGCGCACCTGCGCGCCTGACACCGGAGTGCCTGTAACGCTTGTGACCTTACCTGCGATGGTACCAGTCTGAGCTGATGCGGTCGACGCGAACGCCATCATGGCAAGCGTCATCGACACGAGTACCCGGCTTCCGGACATAACACCTCTGGTTCTGTTCGTTATCAGCGATGTCACCTAGGGCGATAATTCTTCCCCATCGGCGCGGCTTCGCCATAGCTAAGTTGCGTTCAACCGGGAGTCAAGTGTTTTCCCCATGGCCGCATCCTGGCTTGCTGCCGCCAGCAAGGAGCGCGATTTTGCGCGATGCCGAGACACCAGCCATGACGACTCGCGAGCGCCTGATTTCCCTCGACGTTTTCCGCGGCATTACAGTCGCCGGAATGCTGCTCGTGAACAATCCCGGGACATGGAGCGCGATCTACCCGCCGCTCGGGCACGCTCGGTGGCACGGGTGGACCCCAACGGATCTCGTCTTACCGTTCTTTCTATTCATCGTCGGGATCACGACACACCTCTCGCTCTCCGCCCGGCGCGCCCGTGGCGACAGCGATGCGGTCCTGGTCCGCCAGATCCTCAGGCGCGGGTCAATCATTTTCCTGCTGGGACTGCTCATGGCGTGGTTCCCGTTCTATCAATGGGGCAACGTGCCGGGAATGCCCGACGCCTCGCTCTGGGACAGAATCGTCTACCGGGGGGACCACCTTCGCATACTTGGCGTGCTCCAGCGCATCGGGATCGTCTACATACTCGCCGGGCTGCTCACGCTGAGAACATCTCTCAAGCAGCAGGTCGTGATAGTCGCGGCATTACTATATGGATACTGGTTCGCGATGACGCTCATCCCGATACCGGGCAAGGACATTGGTGCCCTGCTCCTGTCTGTGCCGTCCGAGACACTCGCCGCGTACGTTGACCGCGCAATTCTCGGGACGAAGCACATCTGGAGCGGAAGCGTCACTTACGATCCTGAAGGAATCCTCTCGACATTCCCCGCGGTCGGTACAGCAATGCTCGGCGTGATGGCCGGCAGATGGATCGGCCAGCCGAAGCCGCTCGTCGAGCGCATCGCCGGCATGGCGGCCGTCGGATGCCTCGCAATGGTGGCCGGGCTCATGTGGAACTGGTCGTTCCCCATCAACAAGAACATCTGGACGAGCTCGTACGTTCTCTTCACGGCCGGAATGGCCTGCGCATCGATCGCCACAACAATGTGGATCATCGAGCACAACAACGTGAAGTGGTGGACGAAGCCATTCGTCATCTACGGGGTGAATCCAATAGTAGCGTTCGTCGGCTCAGGCGTGCTCGCGAGGATTATCTACACGCTGTGGAAGGTCGACTATGACGGAACGCCGACGCCCGTCCAGGCAGTCATGTATCGCGAGCTGTTCGCCCCGATGTTCGAGGATCCCATGACAGCGTCGTTCGCGATGGCGTTCGCGACGGTTCTCTTCTGGTACGGCATTCTCGCCATCCTCTACCGGAGGAAAATCCTCCTCAAGGTCTGACGAGGGCGCTTGCCCGCCGCCGCCGGGTAGGGCGGCGGCAAGCCGGCTTGTATCACACTACCTGTTCAACTGCTTCAGTACCTCGCCGAGGGCCTGAATCTCCCGCCCGTAGACGGCCCAATCACCTGCTCGCTGCGCAGTCATGGCCGTTTCGTAGTGCCGCCGCGCTCTCGAGAGCAGCGACTGGCTTACCCCGGACTCGGCTGGGGAAGCGGCCGGAGCCGCCACCGTGGAAGGGCTCGCTCCGCCGGCCGTGTCAGGCTCGGCTGGCTGAACCGAAGCCACCGGCACCTCTCCCCCGAAGATCGACTGGAGGCCAGCCTCGAGAGTTTCCCTCATCACAACGCGGTTCTGGTAGGCTACGACGACGCGCTTGAGCTCCGGAATTCTTCCGGCGTTCGCTCTCAGGTAGATCGGCTGGACGTAGATCAGCGCCTCCTCGATCGGAATGACGAGAAGCTCGCCGCGGATCACCTCCGACCCTGCCTGATCCCAGAGCGTGAGCTCGCGGGCGATCTCGGTATCCTGGTCGATCCTGGCTGAAATCTGACGCGGGCCATAGACGAGGCTCTGCTTCGGGAAAGTGTAGACGCGGAGCTTGCCATAATTCTCCCCGTCGCTCCGGGCCACCATCCACGACGCGAGGTTGTCCTTCCCCCTCGGAGTGAACGGCGCCATGTAGATGAACTCGGGGCTCGCCTCATCGGGCAGGCGCATGACGATATGGCGCATGAAGCGGCTGCCGGTGTCGCGCTGCTCGCTCACCGACGGCGACTGCCACTGGTCCTCGCGATGGTAGAATGTTTCGGGCGAATCCATGTGATACGTCGCGTAAAGCTGCGACTGAACCCTGAAAAGATCGGTGGGGTAGCGCATGTGGACACGCATGTCAGCCGGCATCTCGCTGCCCGGCTTGAGCAGGCCCGGGAAGATCTTTCCATATGTCCTGATGATCGGATCCGCATCGTCCATCACGTACGCGTCGATCGTACCGTCGTATGCGTCTATGACGACCTTCACGCTGTTGCGCATGTAGTTGGTTCCGTCCGACAGGCGCTGTGAGTACGGATAACGCGCGGTCGTCGTGTAGGCGTCGAGCATCCACTTCAGGTGGCCGTTGTCGGCGATGACTATGTACGGATCCTGGTCGAACAGCAGGAATGGCAGCGCCATCCTCGCCCGGCTCCTGACCTCCCTGTTGTACAGCACCTTGCTCTGGGCCATGATGTCCTGCGACAGCAGGATGTTCAACGCGCCGAAGCGCAGCGCGAACATTGCGCGCCTGACCACTGATCCCATCCGCACGCCGCCCTCGCCCGAATACCTGGTCCTGACATCCGTTTCACCCGCCGGATAGTCGAATTCCGGCGATCTCGTGTTGACGAACACATGGTCGCTTGTCATCTCGCCGAAATAGAGCTGCGGCCGCGTCACGTTCACCGAGACGCTCGAGACAGGCGGAAGATCCTTTATGAAAAGAACCGGAAGCCCCTCAGTCGTCACCTCATTGACCGGGCTCAGGGTGAGTCCCATTCCGTGCGTGTAGGTGAGGTGCTGGTTGATGAAGCTGCGCGTCGGAAGCGACTGCGAGTTGAGCTCGCGCGGCGAGAGCATTACCTGCCTGTACCGCCCGTCGATCATATACCTGTCGTCATCGACAGAGATGAAATCGTAATAGGTCCTTATCTCCTGGAGCTGGCTGAATGTCTGGAGAAGCGGGTCCTTGTCCCAGAGCCTGACATTCTCCACTGTCGGGCCATTTGCCCGAATGTCTGCAAGCGTGAGCCGCGCGTCGCCGCCCAGGGCGAGTGTCTCGACGCTGTCGAGCCCCCAGGCCGTGCGCGTGGCGTCGATGTGATTCTTGAGCTGCGGCGCCTCCCGGGTGAGCTCGGTTGGATCCACGATGAAGCGCTGCATCGCGAACGGGAACAGCCCGCCGACGACGATCGTTACAGCCACGTACGCGATGAAGGAGAGGAACGCGAACCAGACGATCTTCCGCCGCAGCATTCCGTAGATGACCAGCACCGCGCCGATGAGCGCTACGGCGGCAGTGATGTGAAGCGCGGGAAGCGTGGCGTTCAGGTCGGTATAACTCGCGCCGAGCAGCGGGCCGGTGGTGGAATAAAGCAGCTCCGGGATCTTTACCAGCCAGATCTGCACGGCTGTCAGGATGAGGAACGCAACGAGAAGTCCCGCAATGTGCTTGTCCGCTGGCGGCTCGAGGCCGATCCGCTGAGGCGGAAGCGTAATGCGGCCCCGCAGCATGTGAAGAACGAACGATGCAATGAGCGTGATTATCACCAGCCCACGCAGCATCCCGAGCAACGTTGCAAGCGCCGGCAGCACGAACACGTAAAATCCGATATCGCGACCGAAAACCGGATCGGCGGCGCCGAACGACGAGCGGTTCATGAGCTGAAGCACATCCATCCAGTGACCGGATGCCGTTATCCCGAACAGGAGGGCAATCAGGATTCCAAGCGGCCGCACGACTTTCGCCAGCGAAAGCGATATGTCGACCGGAGGGAGCTCGGGACTCACCCGCCAGAGCACGGGCGACTTCGACAATCCCCGGGCCGCGTGACCGACATTGAGCGTCACGAAGAAGTAGGCAGCAAGAGTCGCAATGGCGAACAGCAGCCACTTGGTGGTGATCTCAGTCGTGAAGACCGCCTGGTAACCGACTTCCTGGAACCAGAGATAGTCGGTGACGTACCTCACCACGGTCGGGATGAAGCCGAGGAAAAGAAATACGATTCCGACGATCCAGATCGGGCGGAGCATGCGCATGCGTGTCGTCCTTTTTGTTGGTTCGCGTGGGAGAGCCCCTAAAGTTAGGCTCCTCCCGGATTACCGGGAACTAGGTGAAAGCAACGGACTGATGCGCCATTCCGTGGCAATCGAGTGGGGCGACGGCTGACTAATCAGTGCTCCAGGTACTGAATTGTTCTTGCTGCCTGCTGTCTGCCACCTGCCCGAGCTGCCTGCTACCTGCTGCCTGCAAGGCGCAGGATAGGGCCGTGAGGGGCGCCAGAGGCGCCGTTCGCGCTCTTCCTGATTTGCAGGTAGC
>JBPCJP010000132.1:0-37664 GCA_051005175.1 Gemmatimonadaceae bacterium
TCTTCGCGGACAAAAGCGTGGTAGTCATGAGCTACTGCAAACCGAACTGCATGGTGACCGGGGAGCCGCGTCTGTATCAGCACCTGGCCGCCCTTGGGACCCCTGCCCGCCCTGCCGGCGACCTGGCTTAGCAGCTGAAAGCACCGCTCCGATGCACGGAAGTCGGGAAGGTTTATTCCGACATCCGCATCGACGACGCCTACCAGTGTCACATCGGGAAAATCCAGCCCCTTTGCGATCATCTGCGTGCCGAGAAGTATGTCCACCTCGCGGCTCCCCACCCTGTCGAGGATCTCGGCGTGCGCCCACTTGCCGCTCGTAGTATCAACGTCCATGCGTGCTATGCGCGCCTGCGGAAACCGCTCGAGCAGAAGCCGTTCGATCTGTTGCGTCCCGAGACCGCGGTTTCTCAATGTCTGCCCGGCGCAGCGCGCGCAGCGCGTGCGGACAGGTTCCTGATGCGCACAGTAGTGACAGAGCAGGCGTTCAGGCGCGCGGTGATGAGTAAGCGTGATGCTGCAGTTCGGGCACACGACGACGTCACCGCAGTCGCCGCACTGAACGAACGACGAATAGCCGCGGCGATTCAGCAGCAGTATGCTCTGCTCCCCGCGCAGCAGCGTGGCGCCGAGCGCGTTGTCGAGCTCCTCGCGGATTATCGAGGTGTAGGCGGTCCCGATGCTGGAGTCTGAATTCGGTACAGGCCGGTGCCGGAGGTCGACGACTTCCACAGCGGGCAGGCGCCCGCCGCCAACCCTGTCCGGGAGAGTGAGAAGCGAGTACTTGCCCGCCGCTGCGTTGCTCCACGACTCGAGCGATGGAGTGGCACTTCCGAGAACCACTATCGACTTCTCGAGGCGCGACCTGACGATCGCGAGCTCGCGCGCGTGATACCGCGGGGTTTCAGCCTGCTTGTAGCTCGACTCATGCTCTTCGTCGACGATTATCGCGCCAATGTTGCGAAGCGGGGCGAATATAGCCGAGCGCGCCCCGACAACGATGCGCCGTTCTCCGCGGTCAAGAGCGCGCCACGCATCGTACCGTTCGCCTTCGCCGAGCGCCGAGTGAAGCACCGCGATGCGGTCGCCGAAAACGGCGCGGAACCGGTCGACGGTTTGTGGGGTCAGGGCGATCTCGGGCACGAGCACGATCGCGGTCTGGCCGCGAACGTCGACTATCTCGCGCAGCAGCTCGATGTATACCAGTGTCTTTCCGCTTCCGGTGATCCCGTGCAGGAGGAAGACTTCCCCTTCTTTGGCAGCTTTGAGTCGCTCTATCGATGCAAGCTGAGGAGCGGTCGGCTCATGCCGCGCTGACCTGTCAGGAGGCCTCGCCGCGAACGGATCCCTGTCGACGGCCTCGGCGTCAATCCGGACGAGGCCGCGCTTCTCCAGCGCCTTCAAAACGGAAGGTGAGAACGCGAGCTGCTCGAGCAGGTGATCGAGCGTGCTCGTGCCACCCGTTGATTCAAGCAATTCGAATACGGCTCGCTGCTGAGGTGCTCGCGCGAAGGCTTTCTCGCGGTGCATCAGCGTCGGCAGGTCCTCTCTCAGCCTCACCACACGGTGTGTCCTGCGCGCCGGATGTGGATTCGCCGCTCCGCTCATCGCCGCCGGAAGTGCCGCCCGCAGCGCGAGGCCGATGGGAACGACGTAGTACTCTGCCATCCACGTGCAGAGGGTGATCATGTTCCCGCTCAGGGCCGGCGAATCGTCTGGAACCTCGATGACGGTCTTCAGCTTCGCGGGCTTTCCGGTGTACGCGGCCGGGCCGAGGCAAATGCCTATCTCCCTGCGGTTGCGAAACGGCACGACGACGCGGGATCCTGGCTCAGGAATTCTTGCCGACGGATCCGCTGGCAGCGCGTAGGTGAAAGTCTGGAAGAGCGGGACCGGAAGTGCAACTTCCACGAGCCCCGCTGGCCCGTTGGCCATGAACTGCTAGCGGGCTGCTGCGGCCGCTGCCTGATCCGGATGGCGGCGTGGCCAGACTCCGAGTCCGGGCGCGTCCGTCAGGGAAATGCGACCGCCGGCGATCGTCGCCCCCTCGAATGGGTCCTCGGCGAGCAGCGCCGCTCCGTCGAAGTCGGCGTGATCGAGAAGCGGGGCGAGCTGCGCGATCGCAGAGATGCCGAGGCTCGACTCGATCATGCAGCCGGCCATCACGCTCATGCCGAATGCCCGCGCGGTATTAACGATCCTGATCGCCTCGCGCAGGCTCCCGCACTTTGCGAGCTTGAGGTTTATCCCGTCGACAGCGCCGGCGAGTCGGGGAACATCGGTCGAGACGAGGCAGGACTCATCCGCGATGATTGGGAGCTTCGATCTCGAGCGAATGTGCCTGAATCCGTCGATGTCATGCTGCGCTACGGGCTGCTCGACGAATTCAACGTCATGATCGGCGAGAAAATCGATCATCCTCACTGCATGCGACGCCGACCATGCCGCGTTCGCATCAACGCGCAGACGCTTGTCCGGCGCCGCGTCGCGCACAACCCGCACGATCTCCATGTCGCGATCGGTCCCGAGCTTCACCTTGAGAATCGGATACTGGGCTGCGTCCTCGACACGCTGTCTCAGCCCGTCATTGTCGGCAATGCCGATTGTGAAGCTGGACTCCCCGCAATCCGCCGGATCGAGGCCCCAGAGGCGATGCACCGGCACGCCCAGGCGCTTCCCCACGATGTCGTGAAGCGCGGAACTGATCGCGGCCCTGGCAGCGTTGTTTCCCCGAAGAGCCGTGCCGAGGCTCGCGTCGATCGCCTCGAGTGACCACGAGTCTGCGCTGCCGAGTACCGGCGCGAATTTTTCCAGGGCCCCGACGACGCTTGCGACGGACTCACCGTAATAGCGATTCGGCGCGGCCTCTCCGAGTCCCTCGATCCCGTCGCCGTCGGTGATTCGCACAATCACGTTCTCGTGCGCCGCATAACCACCGCGCGCTATCACGAACGGATAACGCGTGCGGAGGTTCACGACTTCGTGCGACAGGCGCATCAGCCGACCCTCGAAGTGATCGGTTTCGATGGCGAGATGACCCTCGACGTCCATGCCGGGCGCACATCGTCTGCTGACCCGGTAGCGCCCAGAAATCCGATGAGCGCGTCAGCGAGTTCGTTTCCTCTCTGATAGCGGTCCGAGGCGCGCTTCGCGAGACACTTCATGACGATCGCCGAAAGCGCGGGCGGGATGCGCGAGTCCACGACTTCAGGCGATGCAGCAGTTTCCGTAACGTGCTTGTAGCTGATCGAATATCCGTCAGCGCCGTCGAACGGGGGGAATCCCAGAAGCACCTCGTACATCACGACGCCAAGCGCGTACAGGTCACTGCGGCCATCGAGGAGTTTCCCCCGTGCCTGCTCGGGCGACATGTAGTGGGGGGTTCCCATGACATTGCCGGTTCCTGTCATCCTTGCCCGGAAATGCCCTGTCGCGATGCCGAAGTCGGTCACCAGGGCATTCTCATCCTCGTCGAACAGAATGTTGTCGGGCTTGATGTCCCTGTGGACGAGTCCATGCCGGTGCGCATAATCGAGCGCGCATGCTACCTGCGCCGCGATAGCTGCGGTTCGCTCTGGTGGAAACGATCTCCGGTTATTGATTCTGTCGGCGAGCGTTCCCCGGGCAAGATAGGGCATAACGAGGAATACCTGGTCGCCGACCGACCCGAAGTCAGTGATCGGACAGATGTGCGGGTGGACGAGCTGCGCTGCCGACTCCGCTTCCCGCTTGAATCGCTCGCGCATGTCGGCGTCGCGGGCGAGATGCGGGTGCATGACCTTGATGACGACCGGGCAGTCGAGCGGGATGTGAAGAGCGTAATAGACGTTCGCCATGCCGCCCTCGCCAACCCTGTGCATTACGCTGTAACGCCCGCCGGTGACATGGCGCAGAGCCGTTATCGCGGGATCGGGCGGCGTCGTGTTCCGGCTGATCGCCACCGGAAGAAGCTCACCGCATCTCAGGCATCTCGCGGCGGATCCCCGATTCCATGATCCGCAGTCAGGACAGAACATCTGCTACGCTCCGAATTGCATCTTGACGAAATCGTAAGGCGGCCACGGACCGGTGAGGTGGAAATCGAGGGCGGTCTGCCGCCGGTCCTCCTTCTCCACGAGGTCGGCGAACTGCTCCCACCGATCCAGCTCGACGAGAAACGAAGCGTGGGCGATTATCAGCGTCTCGTCGTCCGGCACTGGGAGAGTGATCGTTGCTGCCGCCTGGCCCCGGAGAACTCTCATGCTCTGCGAGGCGGCTGCGACAAGCTGCTTCGCGCTCTCCTTTGCCTCCGAGCCGGTTGTGTTGGCTGGATCGACACCGGCCGTCTTCGTCGCAGTGAAACGGGCCTGGCCGTGGCCCTCGATCGCAGACATCGTCTGCGTCAGCGTGAAGTAATGAAGCTCGAGCCATCGAAGGAGACTGTCCCGCGACTTGAAGATCGTGCCCGGGGGCGCAGGGAGGACCGCAGTCGACGATTGCACCTCCTCGAGCACGCGCGTGTAGTCACCCATCTCCGCTTCATCGAGAACGGTCCGGCTGTACTTGCTCGCGGTGACCACGGCGGCAAGCGACCGGATGTGGACGAGCGAGGTCCCTTCCGCGAGCTCATCACCCGCTGTGGGATCGTGCGCGGCGACTCCGTAAAGCCGGAGTCCGGTCAAAGGAGTTTGCGCCATCTGAGTACCAGGAGGAGAAGCCCACCGAGGCCAAGCTGAACTGCAAGCATTATCCAGAAACCACTGGCGTTGTCCGACAGGGGAATCACTGTGAAATTCATCCCCCACATTCCGCTCACAACGACGAACGGAAGGCTGATCGTCGCCACGATGCTCAAAGCCTTCGTGACGGTTCCGAGCCGGTTCGACACCTGTGTTAAGTAACTATCGAGAGTGTTTCCGAGCAACTCGGGATATCAGGATTCAGGCTGTCTTCGATCGCGAGAGGATGAAAGCCGAATACACCCGCCAGCAGCTCGACCTGGCCCGGCTCCCGCATGTCGATGTCGACCCAGAGGGTACCCACGCCGGAGTCGAGATTTTGCTGAATCGACCCCCGGTCCAGGTCGGTGACAATCGAGCCGTCCGGATGGTAATAGCAGCTCCAGTAAGCGGCGCTCATGCGAGCGACCGGAGGTGCGTCACGCACGCCTCGCCGAGCCGGTCAGGCACATACCCGCCCTCGAGCGAGCTTACCAGCCGGCCGCCGCACCAGCTATCCGCGCGCGCGACAAGCGAGCGCGTCAGCCCCGCAACATGCTCGAGATCGAGCGTGAACCCGCCGAGGTGGTCACCGTACATCGAATCGAAGCCGGCCGAGATCAGTATGAGGTCAGGGGCGAAGCCCGCCGTCGCCTCATCGATCCCCCGCTCGAGCGCGTCGACATAGTCCTGAGGTTTCAGCGCCGCCGGCATGGGTATGTTCCAGATGCTGCCGTGAGGCCCCCTGTCGCTCGCCGCCCCCGTGCCCGGATACCACGGCCATTGATGCATCGAGACGAAATGGATGTCCGGTTCGCGCTCCACAAGAGCCTGTGTCCCGTTACCGTGGTGGACGTCCCAGTCGACGATCAGCACGCGCTCCGCCGAGTGCTTCGCCCTGGCGTAATGAGCGGCGAGCGCAACGTTGCCGAAAAGGCAGAAGCCCATGCCGCGGTCGTACAGCGCGTGATGCCCGGGAGGACGCACCGCGCAGAAAGATCGGAGATTCACACCGGCCATTGCGCGATCGACCGCGTCGAGAACGCAGCCCGCACCGGCCGATGCGGCATCCCACGACCCCTGGCTCACGACCGTGTCATTGTCGAGGCGGGCCCCCCCGCCCTCAGCAATGCTCGCCACCGAAGCCACGTATGCCTCGTCGTGCGCCAGCGCCAGCTCATCGGGCGTCGCGTGCCTTCCCTCGAGCTGGTCAACGGCTTCCCACAGGTCAGGGTCATTCCGGAGAGCACGGGTGATGGCGCGCAAACGGCCGACGTGCTCGGGGTGTCCCCATCCCGTGTCATGGCGGCCGCAGTCAGAATGCGACAGAAATCCCACCCGCATCGCAGTTGACTCCGCTATCTCACCGGCCTCCGTCTCCTGCTCGTCAGCAGAATGGTGGAGCCGTCGCGGATGCCGCCCTTCTCGAGGCTCTCGCTTTCGTGGAGTATCTCGAATCCGCGAACCTTGCCGACAAAATCGAGCGGCTCGACGCCTCCCGGATAGAACGCCTCAAGTGCTGCCTTCTTGACCGCTTTGAAAGGCGACGAGGCCGGCGCATCTATGCGGATCGCTTCCCAGAGTTCCGCAACCTGGACACGGAGATGCATCACGGGGCCGTCGCCGCCCACAAGGACGATGACATCGTCAGGCGCGCGAAGCTCTGTAACGAACGGTGCCGTCATGCTCCGATGTCCAGTGGCGACGCCTCTTCCAAAGCAGTGCTCACAAAACCGGCGCGCACGGGCAGAGAGGCAAGAAACCGGGCAACCTGCTGGTCGAACAGATAGGTGGATGCCGTGACCCTCGTATCGACGTCGGCTGCCGTCGCGCCGATCGCAATCTCCTCGCCCCCCTGCCCGCGGAGGGTGAGGTGGCCGGGCCCTTCCTGTTCGGGGAATGCGGAGTAGATGCTGTTGCGGCGGGAAAAGAACTTCTTGGCTGCCGCGATTACCTCAGCCGGCGGCAAGACGGTGACCGCTTCCTGGAGAGTACGTGCCCGCTGTGAATTCACGCTTCGGTCTTGGGTTTGAGGTTGCTGCTGAAAGGAGGCAATCTATTTGCCATCCGAGGCGACGGACACCCGCCGGATCGACTCGAAGATCAGCCTCGTCCCGAAATGAAGCGATTCGACGGGGACACGCTCGTCGTGGCCGTGCATTCTCTCCTCGTCCGGCTGACGCATTGGAAATGGCAGAATTCCGTAGGAGCTGATTCCCGCCCGGCGGAGGTGCGAGCTGTCGGTGCCACCAGTGCTGAGGTACGGCACGACCGTAATGTCTGGATCGATCTCTCTTGCAGCCGCCGCTATCGCATCAAACATCGGGGAATCAGGATTCGACTCCGGCGCTTCGGCGCCCCGCACGGTGACAGTCATCGAAACGCCCGGCTCCGCCGCACACTCCTCGAGGCGCCGGACGATGTCGTCGATGTCGTGGCCCGGGATAGTGCGGACGTTGAGAACCGCGCTCACTTCCGCCGGTATCACGTTGCCCGCAACGCCGCCGCTGAGCGTGGTTGCGGAAATTCCGTTTCGCAGGACCGCATTGAGGACCGGTATCCCGGAAAGCACCTCAGCTCCTCGCGCCGACTCCGCGACATCATCCGAAACGACCGCGGCCATTGCCACGCGCTCATTCTCAACCGGCCACATCTTCGACAGCTCGCCGAAAAACCGTCTCGTCGTCACCGTCAGCGTCACGGGCTCACGATACTCGCCGAGTCGCGCGAGCGCCCTGCCGAGGCGGAAGATCGAGTTGTCGACAAGGGGAATCGCCGAATGTCCAGCCGGGCCCCGCGCCGTGACAGTCACCATGTGGGAGATTTTTTCGGCAGTCTGGATCGCGAGATACCGCTTTCCGCCCTCGATTATTCTCGTGCGCCCGCCTTCGTTTATCGCAAAATCCGCCTCGATCAGGTCGCGATGCTCGGACACCACCCACTTGATGCCGTGGACTCCGCCGGTCTCCTCGTCCGACGTCGCGAGAAAAATGACATCACGATCGAGCTCGATGCCGGCGTCGACGACATTGCGCTTCATCAGCAGCATCGTCATCAGGTTCGCGGCAAGCATGCCCTTGTCGTCTATCGCGCCGCGGCCGTAGAGATACCCGTCACGGATTACACCGCCGAACGGATCACATGACCACTTGTCGCGCTCGACGCCAACGACGTCCATGTGGGCCATCAGCATCACCGGACGCTTCGTGCCGTTCCCCCTGAGGCGGGCGACGACCGCAGCGCGGTTGTCGACGGGCACGAGCAGCTGCGTCTCGATCCCTTCGTCCTCGAGAGTCTTTGCCAGATAAGCGGCCAGCTCGCCCTCATCGCCAGGCGGATTCGTGGTATCGAAGCGGATCAGCGCCTGCAGCCGCTCGATCGTCTCGGCTTCGACGGCTGCACGATCAGCTTCCAAGGAGTCTCTCGATGTTTCTGAGCAGCGGACCGAACGAGAGAGGCTCTCCGCCGACGCCCACACGCGCGGCGACCTCTTCAGCCGTCTCGCGCTGACCCTCCGCCCACAGCTCCCTCGTCACCCACGGCCCTGCCGCCGGATTCCTGTACCAGTCGACGTCGAATCTCGAAACCAGGGACTCGTTCAGCAGCGCCTGGAGCTGCCAGGCGCGGAGATACCTGGTGGAGTAATAGCGCGGGTCAAAATCGACGAAAGCATCCGTGGATCGGTACTGGAAGTTCGTGGCGCGGGTAAGCGTGTCGACATAAAGATCAGGGAGATCTCCCCAGTCTGCGCTGTCACCATACGCCTCGACCTCATAGATGAGTTTGGCGCAGTAACGGCGGATGTAGTGAAGCTCCTCGAACGCGGCGAGCCGCAGGAACTCGTCAACATTTGATCCGCCGACCTCCGTATACCGCAACAGCCAGCCGCGGTCCTGCATTCTGTGGTCGAAGAGCATCGCGTACGACTCGGTCACGGAGTTGTCGCCGAGCCACCGGTACTCGAACGGATAATCCTGCCGCACGTTGGCGAAGTGAAGCGCGTGGCCGCACTCGTGGAGCAACGTCGTATAGTCGCTCTGGCCGCCATGGGGACGCAGAACCAGGTACACTTCTTCGGGTACCCGCGTCGGGGCGCAGAATGCGCGCGCGCGCTTTCCCGGTCTCTCCCCGACGTCGTAGATGATCCGCCCTCCCGCCGACGGGTCGACATTCATCTCGCCAAGCTGGCGCGCGATCGAGCTCTGCAGCGTCACCCCGGGGAATGCGCCGTCGTATTCGGAAGCGCGCAACAACGCGAGAGCGTCGGATCTCGTCGCCTCCGAGGGAGTTATCCCGAGCGATCTCTTGAGATGAAAGGGGAGGGTGTCATCCCATATCGACTGGGAATCGCGAAGAAAGGCGGAACACTCGGAGGCAAGGCGCGAAAGCGAAACCCCGGTTATTTCCTCGAAGGCAGCATTGTAGCTCGGCGCTATTCCCAGCGACTCGATGAAATCTTTCTCGCGCTGGAGCCGTTCGAGCCTTATCGGCGCGTGCTCGAGCCTCACCATCTTCGCCCTTGCGTCGTCGAGGTCCAGCCTTCGTTTCCTGTCGCGCTCGTTGGCGATCTCAATCGCAGCGGCCTGGTATTGCACTCGCCCGCCTTCGGGAGTCTCTATGTACGCCGAGCTCTCCCAGGCTATCTCTCTCTCGTCGAGCTCGGCGAGTGACCGCGACGCCTGCGATTCGAGCTGCCATTCGAGGAGCATGGCTGCCGCCCTGTGATCCTCGCTCCCCTGCAAAGTATTCTTGAACTGTTCGACTGTGAGCGCGAGGGCATCGGGACCGAGAACATGGGCATACTTGTCGTAGATCGGCTTGAACTCGGCAACCGGCTTGAGCCCTGAATGCGCAAGATAGCTCTCACGCGAGATGTCCTCGGTGAACGCCTGCCCGTCGCGCCGGAGCAGTTCGAGGCTCAGCTCGGTCATGCGGTGCTGCGCTCGCTGATGTACGCGCGGAGGCCATCGAGGGACACGCGCTCCTGCTTCAGTGTGTCGCGATCCCGTACCGTCGCGGAGTTGGATCCCGCCGTCTCGCCGTCAACGGTGATGCAGAAAGGCGTGCCGATCTCATCCTGCCGGCGATAACGGCGCCCGATCGCGCCACTGTCGTCGTAGAACACCGGGAATGCCCGCCGGAGATCTTCGGCGATTCGTTTCGCGATCTCGGGCATTCCATCCTTCTTCACCAGAGGGAAGACGCCTGCCTTCACCGGAGCGAGCGAAGGGTGCAGCCCGAGAACGACCCGGCCCTCCGTTTCGCCTTCCACCGCCTCCTCGCGATACCCGTTTACGAGCAATGCAAGAAGAATCCGGTTGGGGCCGGCCGCGGTCTCGACAACAAAGGGAAGGAACCGCTTGTTGGCGGCGTGATCGAAGAACTCGAGCTTCTTGCCCGAATATTCCTGATGCCTGGAAAGATCGAAATCACCACGGTTGTGGATGCCTTCGACCTCCTGAAACCCGAGCGATCCGCCGAAGTCGAACTGAACGTCGAACGCAGCCCGCGCATAATGGGCCAGCTCATCCTCTCCGTGCTGGTGGAACTGCAGGCGATCCTCGGCGAGCCCAAGGCTCCTGTGCCACCTCATCCGCTCGCCCTTCCAGTACTCGAACCACTCCATGTCGGTGCCGGGCTCGACGAAGAACTGCATCTCCATCTGCTCGAATTCCCGCGTGCGGAATATGAAGTTGCCCGGCGTTATCTCATTGCGGAAAGCCTTTCCGATCTGCGCGATCCCGAAGGGAATGCGCTGCCGCGTCGACTGCTGGACGTTGAGAAAGTTTACATACGTGCCCTGCGCCGTCTCCGGGCGCAGGTATATGGTAGCTGCACTGTCCTCCACCGGGCCCATGAAGGTCCTGAACATGAGATTGAACTGCCTCGGCTCCCCAAGGGTTCCCTTCATGCCGCAGGCCGGACACTGCGCATCGGGCGTGCCGGGTGTGCCCTTTATCTTCGGGTCATCTGCGCGAAATCTCTTGCGGCAGTTCCTGCAGTCTACCAGCGGATCGACGAAACCACTGACGTGCCCGCTTGCCTCCCAGACGCGGGGGTGCATGAGAATGGCGGAGTCGAGGCCCTCGACATTCTCCCTGGACTTGACCATCTCGGTCCACCAGCGCTCCTGGAGGTTCCGCTTGAGTTCCACGCCGAGCGGGCCGTAGTCCCAGACTGACCCGGTGCCGCCGTAGATCTCGGACGACTGGAAGATGTACCCGCGGCGCTTGCACAGCGACACGAGCTTGTCCATCACGTCAGGCTGATTGGGCATAAGCCTCTAAATATAGGCTTTACATGTTGCGACACCGAGGGGATTCCCGCACAAAGGAGGTTTCTCAACCTTGCCGTGCCGGGTCAGCGCTACACTGAGATTATCTGATCCCTTCTTGTGCCCACGCTAACGTAGGCGATATGGGTCTCCACAATCGATTCGATGCGGTCGAGATACTTTCTCGCCGCGCCGGGCAGGTCGCTCACTGAGCGCGCGTCGGCTGTCGAAGTCTGCCACCCTTGCATCCACTCGTACTGCGGCTCCGCGCCTTCGAGGTCGGCGAGATCCCCCGGGAACTCCGTGTGGAGCCGGTCGCCCACCTTGTAACCGGTGCAGAGAGCAACTTTATCGAACGTATCGAGGACGTCGAGCTTGGTGACGGCAAGGCCGGTAAGGCCGTTGACCCTGGCTGCATAACGCACCACGACCCCGTCGAACCACCCGCATCTCCGGGGGCGGCCCGTGGTTGCGCCGAACTCGTTGCCAAGGGTCCGCATGCGTTCGCCATCCTCCTCACCGAGCTCAGTTGGAAGGGGGCCGTTTCCGACCCGCGTCGTATACGCCTTCACGATTCCCAGAGCGGCGTGAATTGCAGTAGGAGCGACACCGACACCGATGGCAGCGCCACCCGAGGTAGTGCTGCTCGAAGTGACGAACGGATAGGTGCCGTGATCGATGTCGAGCAGCGATCCTTGCGCGCCCTCGAGCAGGACGTTCGCCCCGCTCGTTATGGCCCGGTGGATGACCAGGCCAACGTCCTCCGTAATCGGGAGGATGCGGGGAGCGAGCCGCTCGAGAAGGCTCAATGTCGAGTCGACCGAAGCGCGCTCGGTGACCCCGAACGCGGTGAGCACCGCGTTGGCATGAGAAACGCCTTTTTCGACGAGGGAGCGAAGCCGCTCCGAATGTCTCAGGTCGAGTACCCTGACCCCGCGCCGGGCGATCTTGTCCTCGTAGGCGGGACCTATCCCGCGCCCGGTCGTGCCGATCTCACGGCTGGCAGAGCTCAGGGAGTCGATGAGCTTGTGATAGGGAAGGACGAGATGTGCACGGTCGCTGACATAGAGCCGGCCCTGAACGTCGACTCCATCGGCAATCAGCTCGTCGATCTCGGTGAACAGGGTATCGGGGTCGAGCACCACCCCATTGCCGATTGCGCAGCGCACACCCGGATGCAGGATGCCGCTCGGGATCTGATGGAGCACGAATGATTTGTCGCCGATATGCACGGTATGCCCGGCGTTCGCCCCCCCCTGATAGCGCACCACCCAGTGCGCCCGCTCGGCAAGCACATCGACGAGCTTTCCCTTCCCTTCGTCGCCCCACTGGGCGCCGACTATGACGACGGTGCGTGTGCTTGAGTCGAACATTAAGTCTGCGTAAATGGAAAACGCCCCGGCGTCTGCCGGGGCGTTGAGTCAATCTACGGACGAGATGGTGAGTGTCAATCAGCTAAGGGAGGAACCCGGCGATCTCATGATGCCTATCCAAGGGCGGCAAGGAATATCCAGATGCCGACGGCGAATCCCACTCCCACCTTCATCGCGGTTGCCAGGGCCCGCCCGATGAGCGCTCCTGTCGCTGCGCGGGTTGACGCAGCCCCACTCGAGCCAGTGCTCAGCTCGCCGATGAGCGCTCCCGCAAAACTTCCGAGGAATGCCCCGATGACAGGTCCGAGGATCGGGATGGGGATTCCCATGAACGCCCCGAGCATTCCTCCGATGATCGCCCCCCAGCCGGCCCGCCGGGAGCCGCCGTACTTTCTTGCATATTTTCCCGACAATGTGAACTCGAACCACTCAGCCATGAGCCCGAGCAGAGCGATTCCGACAATCGTGACCCAGCTTATCGGACTGGTTTCGACGAGAAAGTTGTAGGCGACCGCGCTGGCGATCATGATCCACAGCCCTGGAAGGCCCAGTGGGATCAGGACCAGCGACGCAACGAGTACTGCGGTCAGAAGTAGCAGTGCCATCAATGAAGCTCCTCGACGATAGCCGCGATGAGTAGTGCTGCCTGGTCGACCCCGCGCCCGTCGATCGAGCCGGCGCTGTCCCCGGTAGTATGTACGCGGACAAGGGTGCCAAGGTTTCCGCGACTGATTGTGAACGAATCCCAGCCAGCTCCCGAAAAGGCGATGTTATCAGCCATCACGCCGGGTAGCATGGGTCTCAAACGCCCCGCTTTGCCATGCCGCGGTTCCCTGAGTTCCAGCCGGTCCCAGGCCCGTGCCACCGCCTCCTCGATTCGGCGGGAGACCGTTCCGCTCTTCATTAGAAGGAAGCGTCCAGTGTCATCTATCGTGTCGCAGTTGATCGCTACGCCAGGATCGCGACGCCTTGCGACGAATGCGCGGGCTCCCGCAAGGGCAAGCTCCTCCGCGCTCGTTATGACCACCCCGATGTCTCTTTCCTTCAGCCGGCGTAGCGCGAGTAGAACCGCCGCCACACCGCTGGCATTGTCGAGGGCACCGTTCGACTTATTTCCGATGAAAAGCACCAGAAGCGGCAGAAGGCTGACCGCGGCCAGGATCGATGCTGCCACGCCGATCCGGGTTAGCGAGTCTCGCCCCAGTATCGAGGCGGAGATCAGCGCCAGCAATGTCAGTCCGAACAAGGCCGCGAACGCCGTCACTGAAGCGATTCGCGCCAGCATTGGAATCGTCTGGGATTTCGAGTCGAGGTGAGCGACAAGCCATATGCCCGGCGCTGCTTCGGACGAGCGGCGGGCAACCAGGTTCGTCGACGACTTTCGCAGAAAAGGGAATCCAAGCACTCCCTCACCCGCCAAATACCTCCCGGCGCCCGCGACCAGTAGAAGGACGACAATCCCCGTGGCTGGAGCTATCCAGGTCGCGCCCGCATCCGCCATGCGAGCGACGGCGACGCTCATCAGGACGAGAACAAGTGCTATCAGAGGCGGCGCCCATCGCGCGGGGAATGAGGAATAGCCGAATTTCTCCTCGGAGGTTGAGAAGCCTTCCTGCCTCAGGATCGCTGCGCAGTATTCCCTCGCCCGCGCTTCCGCCGCGCTGCCGGCGAATCGCGGTGAAGATGCGAGCTCCCGGAGCATGTCGATTCCCGCTGGAAACACTCCGGCTGTCAGGTCAGTCCCATCAGGTGCTTCGTCTCGCGCATCGTCTCGGAAGCCACTTCCCTCGCGCGAGCCGCGCCTGAGGCGAGGGCATCGTCGAGCAACGATGGATTCGCGTTGACCTCGGCCGCGCGCGCCCTGATCGGCTCGAGCTCGGAGTTCATTGAATCGAGCAGGACTTTCTTGCAGTCGATGCAACCCCATCCCGCTGTCCGGCATTGAACCGCAACATGCTCGACCGTCGCTGGAGGGCTGAACGCCTTGTGCAGGTGATAGATGTTGCAGACCTCGGGCGTGCCGGGGTCAGTGCGCCTGACGCGCGCCGGATCGGTCATCGCGGGACGAAGTTTCTCCCATATTTTTGCATGATCCTCAAGCAGCCCGACCGTGTTGTCGAGAGACTTCGACATCTTTGCCTGGCCGTCGAGACCCATTATCCGACGGGTTGGCGTGAGCAGCGGCTTGGGCTCGGGGAAAAACCCCGCTTCGGCCGAGTCGAATCCGGGCCAGAATCTGGAATTCCACCTGCGCGAGATCTCCCGCGAGAGCTCGAGGTGCTGCACCTGATCCTCCCCGACAGGCACCAGATCGGCCTTGTAGAGAAGGATATCGGCCGCCTGAAGCACCGGGTAGTTGAGCAGGCCAGCGGCTATGCTTTCCTGCCTGCCGGACTTGTCCTTGAACTGAGTCTGGCGCTCGAGCTCACCCAGGGGAGTGATCGTATTGAATATCCAGGCGAGTTCGGTATGTTCCGGCACCGCGGACTGCACGAACAGCGTGCATGCCGCAGGATCCAGTCCCGACGCCAGCAGTGAAGCGGCCATGTCGCGCGTGCGTTTCCTGAGGTCATCAGGCTCGTAAGGCACGGTGATGGCATGGTAGTCGACGATGCAGAAGAACGACTCGTACTGCCGCTGCAGGGCAACCCAGTTCTTGACGGCGCCGAGGTAGTTGCCGATGTGCAGCTCACCTGACGGCTGGATGCCGCTGAAGATGCGGGACGTGGGCATCGGCCGAAGTTAATGGTTGTGAGGAACGCGTTGCAAGCAAACTACACCGCTCCGGACATCGATGAATCGCTTTCGAGCTGCGCGCTCGACACCGCTGTGCGGGCCGCTCTTGCGGCCGCGCAGTTCATCCGCGAGGCGGCTCCGGGGCTCGCCGCCCTCGAATGGGTCGAGAAGGGTACGGCTGACTTCGTGACCGAAGTTGACCGCGGTGCCGAATCGCGCGTCGCGGAGATCGTGCTCGGTGCCTTCCCCGATGCTGCGCTCGTCGGGGAGGAGCTGTCTCCGGCTTCCGCATTATTCGGCGAGGGCCTGACATTCGTCGTCGACCCGCTCGACGGCACTACGAACTTTCTCCACGCGTATCCGCATTACGCGGTGTCGATCGGGGTTCTTCAGGGCAGGGATCTGATCGCCGCGGTGGTTCTCAACGTCCAACGGGGCGACCTGTTCACCGCATCGCATGGCCGCGGCACGCGGCTCAACGGCGAACTGGTGCGAGTCAGCGAGACGACAAATCCTTCACGCGCCCTCATCGGAACAGGGTTTCCCTTCAAGACTCCGGAGCTGATCGAGGAGTACTCGAGACAGTTCGTCGAGGTGAGTCGGGGTACTGCGGGCATCCGTCGTGCAGGGTCGGCAGCGCTGGATCTCGCCGACGTGGCGTGCGGCAGGTTCGACGGCTTCTGGGAGCTCGTTCTCGCGCCGTGGGACGTCGCGGCGGGCGTGCTGCTCATCCGGGAGGCCGGCGGGATCGTCACCGGTCTCGACGGATCCCCCTATTCACTTTCACACTCGCCAGTCGTTGCAGGCAACCCTGTAATCCACCCGTGGCTGCTGCAGTCTGTCAGGGCAGCCGCAGAAACCTTGCGTGACTCAAAATGAAACTCATCGAATGTGTCCCGAATTTCTCCGAAGGCCGCCGCCCCGAAGTCGTGCAGGCAATCCGCGACGCCATCGCCTCCGTTGACGGCGTATCGATTCTCGATGCTTCCTCCGACGTGTCGCACAACAGGTCGGTCATCACGTTCGTCACCACGGCTGACAAGGCAGTCGAGGCAGCCCTCGCCGGAATGCGCGTCGCCGCGGAGCTGATCGACCTCCGCGAGCACAAGGGGGAGCACCCGAGGATGGGGGCCACTGACGTCGTGCCCTTCATTCCCCTCGAGGATTCGACAATGGATGACTGCATCGCCCTTGCGAAGGAGCTGGGCGAACGGGTCGGCAACGAGCTCGGCATTCCCGTTTACCTCTACGAGCGCGCGGCATCACGGCCGACGCGGGTGAACCTTGCGGACGTTCGGCGAGGGCAGTTCGAAGGAATCAGCGGGGAGATAGGCACCAATCCCGAGCGAGATCCCGACTTCGGGCCGAACCGGATCCACGAGTCCGCCGGCGCAACAGCGATCGGTGCGCGACCATTTCTCGTCGCGTACAACGTGTACCTCGGCGGCGTCGAAAACCTTCCGCTCGCGAAGACGATCGCCAAATCGGTGCGAGAATCATCCGGAGGGTTCAAGGCCGTGAAAGGACTGGGCATGGAGGTCGACGGCCAGTCCCAGGTTTCAATGAATCTCGTCGATACCGACCAGACCGCGCTCCACACCGTCTTCAGTTTCATAAGGGACACGGCGAAGGCCGAAGGCGTCGACATCACGTGGAGTGAGATAATCGGCCTGGTTCCGGAGCGGGTGCTGTTCGACGCCGCGAGGAGTCATCTCAATCTCGCGCAGTTCACGCCCGATCAGGTGCTCGAGAGGCAGGTTGCCAGGTCGATGCGCTCGGCGCAGGAGCTCGCCCCGAATGACGCGTCGCCGCACGCTCCGGAGACATCAAACACGACGGCGACTGATTTTCTCGCCGCTGTCGCATCGTCCGACCCGGTTCCCGGCGGAGGAAGTGTTGCCGCGTACGCGGGAGCACTTTCGGCGGCACTCGTTCGAATGGTCGCCGGACTCACGCTCGGCCGAAAGAAATATGCCGAGGTCGAGCCGGAGATGACTGTAATTGCTGGCAACGCCGACGCTCTCACGGAAGCCCTGTCGCGACTGGTAGAGCGGGATGCTGAAGCCTACGCCGCGGTCTCCGCGGCATACAAGCTTCCCAAAGATTCAGACCCGGAAGGCCGCACGGAAGCAATCCAGACGGCGCTGCTCGGCGCGGCCGAGGTGCCACTCGAAACGGCTCGGCTTTGCGCGCAGGCGGCCGCGCTCGCCGCGGCCGTGGCCGGAAAAGGAAACTCGAACGCGATAACCGACGCCGGAGTCGCAGCGATGCTTGCGGATGCGGGCTGCAGGGGCGCGGCATACAACGTGAGAGTCAACGTGGCGTCGCTGTCACACAGGGCGAGCGGGGAGCATCTCGAGAAGGAAGCGGCAGAACTGGTCGCCAAAGCGGCTGGTCATGCGGCCGAGGCTATGTCGGCCGTCGAGAAGGCGCTGGCGGGATAGTCCCCGCCGCTACGCGGCAGTCAGGACCCGCGGCCCGTTCTCGGTGACGGCGACGGTATGCTCGAAATGTGCGGACCTGGTTCCGTCGACTGTCACAACAGTCCACTTGTCGGGCATGGTCCTGATTCCGGGTTTCCCGACGTTCACCATCGGCTCGATGGCTAGCGTCAGGCCCGGCACGAGGCGGATTCCGCGTTTTGGCTTGCCGTAGTTGGGGACCTGCGGCTCCTCGTGAAATCCGGTACCGATGCCGTGGCCAACGAGATCGCGAACAACGCTGAATCCCGCCGCTTCGACAACCTTCTGCACGGCGCATCCGATGTCACCGAGGTGATTGCCTACCGTCGCTGCCGATACGCCCGCATTCAGTGACTCGCGGGTTACCGCCAGCAGCCGCGCTGACTCTTCACTCACGCTGCCTACCGCCAGCGTTCTCGCGGAATCAGTGTGATATCCTTCGTAGAGCACGCCGGCATCGATTGAAACTATGTCGCCCTCGGAGAGCAACCGTTTCTTCGAAGGGATACCGTGAACGATCTCGTTGTTTATCGAGCTGCAGATGCTCGCGGGGTAGTTGTAGAGCCCCTTGAACGAGGGAACAGCGCCGGGATGGCTCCGGATGAACTCCTCGGCGATCTGGTCCAGGTCAGCCGTAGTCATGCCAGGCTTTACGGACCGCTCAAGGAGGTCGTGCGTCGCTGCAAGTATCTTCCCGCCCCGCGCCATTACTTCTATCTCGCGCTGGGATTTCAGCTGGATCACAGCTCCAGCGCCTTCAGCGCGCGCGCGCTCACCTCTTCCAGTTGTCCGGCAGCGTCGATTTTTTCGAGCGCCAGATTCTTCTCCTTCACCCATTCGATGACAGGTTCCGTCTGCGCCCTGTACACGTCGAGGCGGTTCCTGATCGACTCGGGCTCATCGTCCTTGCGGCGCACGAGCTTCCCGCCACACTTCTCACAGGTCGAGCCAGGCTCACGACCCCTGTACGGGGTCTGGCAGCTGTCGCAGACCGTCCGGCCGCCAAGGCGCTTTACGAGCTCGTCGTCGTCAACGTCGAACAGCAGGAACATGTCGACCTTGCGGCCGAGCTCGGCAAGCATGGTGGTGAGACCTTCCGCCTGCGGAACCGTTCGCACGACGCCATCGAGAATGGCGCCCTTCGCGGTGGAGGGGGATGACATCACTTCCTTCATTATTCCGAGAATGACGGAATCGGGAACAAGGTCGCCGCGGTCCATGTACTCCTTCGCCGCCCGGCCCTGCTCCGTGCCGTCGCGGACCGCTGCCCTGAGGACGTCCCCGGTCGCGATCTTCGGCAGGGCGAGCCGGTCAGACAGGATCTCGCCCTGTGTTCCCTTGCCCGCGCCGGGTGGTCCGAGCAGAACGACGATCATGCGACAGGCGGCCTAGAAGCCGCCCATCGCCTGGCGTCCGCGGTAACGCACGCGGCCCTTCTTCATGAAGCCGTCGTACTTGCGGAGAAGCAGGTGCTGCTGGATCTGCGCCATCGTATCGAGCGCGACACCGACGACGATCAGGAGGGATGTTCCGCCAAACTGGAATGGAACGTTGATCATGTCGGCGATGAACACCGGAAGCAGCGCAATGAACGTGAGGAACACTGCGCCGGGAAGCGTGATGCGTGTCACGACGTGGTCGATGTACTCGGCCGTCCTCGAGCCCGGCTTCACGCCGGGAATGAAGCCGCCCTGCTTCTTGAGGTTCTCCGACAGGTCGATCGGGTTGAAGATGATCGAGGTGTAGAAGTAGGTGAAGAACACGATCAGCACAGCCGACATCACGTAGTACAGCCAGGTGCCGGGCAGCATGTACTCGGACGCGCGCTGCGCCGCCGGGTTGCCGGTGAACTGCGCGAGCGCCCCCGGAACGATGATGACCGACTGCGCGAAGATGATCGGCATCACGCCAGCCGAGTTTACGCGGAGGGGGATGAAGTTCTTCGCAGCCTCACGCATGCGGCCGCGGGCCATCGTGCGCTGCGGTATCTGGATCATCACCCGGCGCGCACCCATCGTGATCGCGACAGTTCCGGCGACCACGGCGAGCATGACGATGCCGAGAACGAGAAGCGAGAACAAGCCGACGGCCTGGGTCTGCACGAACCTGAACGTGCTGAAGATTCCCGGCCAGAACCTCTCGATGATCGAGAAGAAAATCAGGAGGCTGGCGCCGTTGCCGAGGCCGCGCTCAGTGATCTGCTCACCGATCCACATCACGAAGATCGCGCCGGCTACCAGGAACAGGACCATCTGGATCTGGAACGCGAACCCGGGGCGGATGACTGCATTCTCGAGCGAAAGCGTGAAGAGCGCGAAACCCCAGCCCTGCACCGCCGCCAGAAGCACGGTGAAGTAGCGGGTGAGCTGCGTCACCTTTTTCCGGCCTTCCTCGTCCTTCTGCATCTTCTCGATCGTCGGCACGACTGCGCCGGCAATCTGCATGAAGATGCTCGCCGAGATGTAAGGCATGATGCCGAGCGCGAAAACTGTCGCGCGCGACAGCCCGCCACCGACAAAGAGGTCGTAAAGCCCGAGGATTCCGCCGCTGCCCTGATTGGCGAAGAAGTCCTTCAGCGCGACTACGTCGACACCGGGCACCGTGATGTGCGCACCGGTGCGGTAGAGCACCATGCACATGAAGGTGAAGACGATTTTCTGCCACAGCTCGGGGGTCCTGTAGATGTTCTGGACCGCCGCTGCCGGGTTGTTTTGTGCCATTCTACTCCTCTACGCGGCCTCCGGCCGCTTCGATCTTCTCGCGTGCGCCCGCGCTCATCTTTATTCCCTTGACGGTCACCGCGCGCGACAGATCTCCATTTGCAAGCACCTTTGCCGGACCCTTGCGCGCGCTGATAAGTCCGGCCTTGACGAGGGATTCCCTCGTCACCTCGGACCCTTCAGGCATGCGGCGCTCGAGATCGCTCAGGCGGACGACCTGATGCTCGACCCGAAAGATATTCGTGAAACCGCGCTTCGGCAGACGGCGCGTGAGAGGCATCTGGCCGCCCTCGAAATGCGGCTTGCCTCCACCCGGCCCGTGATGGCCTGCGCGTGCCTTGATTCCCTTGTGGCCCTTGCCCGACGTCTTCCCCGTGCCCGAGCCCGGGCCGCGCCCGAGCCGCTTGCGATCGCGATGCGATCCCGGAGCGGGGACGAGATTGTGAAGCCCGAGACGCTCGACGGACTCTACCACGACGGCGTCAGCCGCCTTCTTTCTGGAAGCCACTGTTTAATCCTCTACCGGCGTCACTTCGACCAGGTGACGCACGCGTTTGATCTGACCACGCAGCGCGGGTGAATCCTGGTGGACAACTTCCGCCTGATGATTGCGAAGGCCGAGAGCCTGGAGCGTCGCGCGCATGCGCCACGAGTGCCCGATGCCCGACCGTACCTGTTTGATGCGAACACGGCCGGTCGTCAGCTCCTGCTTCGGAGTCGACTTCGGGCCCTTCGTGTTCCACCATACGTGAGTTCTAGCCAAGTTGTGTCTCCCTTACCTTCGCTCTCGAGCGATAGCCGATCGAGCTTACCTCGACGCCGCGCTCGCGGGCAATCTCTTCAACTGTTGTGAGCTGCTTCAGGCCGTCAAGCGCCGCCAGCACCATGTTGTGCGGGTTCGTCGAGCCAAGGCTCTTCGTGAGAATGTCGGAAATTCCCGCGCATTCCATGACCGCGCGGACTGCACCGCCGGCAATGACACCGGCACCTGGAGCGGCGGGCTTCATGAGAACCTTGCCCGCGCCATGCTGGCCGACGACCTCGTGCGGAATCGTTCCGCCGGTCATCGGGACCTTTTCCATGTTGCGGCGCGCCCCGTCGACCGCCTTGCGAACCGCTTCCGACACTTCATTCGCCTTGCCTGTCGCGAAGCCGACCTTGCCCTGACCGTCGCCCACGGCGACGAGGGCATTGAACGAGAATCTGCGACCACCCTTTACGACCTTCGCGACGCGGTTGATCGCGATGCCGTTCTCGACGAGCTCGCTTCCGCCGTCGCCACGGCTGTCGCCGCCGCGGCCGCCATCGCGACCTCCCTTGCCGTCACGCGAGCGGTTCTGGCCGCCGTCACGGCCGCCGCCACCACCACCGGGGCCTCCGCGTCCGCCGCCACCCTGTCCGCCGCGTCCGCCGCCTGGTCCACCACGTCCGCCACCACCGCGTCCGCCACGCCCGCCAGCTCCCCCACCGCTTCGCGCGCTTCGTCCGCCGCCGCCCGTGCTGCGCGCCGCGGGTGCCGGGGCGGAAGAGGACTGCTCTTCCGAGGGGGCGCTATCCTGAGTTTCGTTTTCAGCCATTTCCGTTAGAACTCCAGCCCGCCTTCGCGGGCTCCGTCGGCCACCGCTTTCACGCGGCCGTGATACTTGTAACCGCCA
Organism: Gemmatimonadaceae bacterium; assembly: GCA_051005175.1. GTDB lineage: Bacteria > Gemmatimonadota > Gemmatimonadetes > Gemmatimonadales > Gemmatimonadaceae > UBA4720. The sequence goes on from JBPCJP010000132.1 coordinate 21,917, forward strand.
CGGTCGAATACGACCTTCGTGACGCCGGCTTCTTTCGCCTTCTGGGCGATTCTCTTGCCGACCTCGGCGGACTTTTCAGTCTTCTTTCCCTCGAGACCCGAATCCGTCACCGTCATCAGCGTGCGCTGCGCCACATCGTCGACGAGCTGCGCGTAGATGTGCTTCAGCGAGCGATAGATCACGAGCCGCGGTCTTTCGCTGGTTCCATTCACCTTCTTCCGGACGCGGAAGTGCCGGCGCGTGCGCAGCGACGAGCGGGTGTTCGTAAAAACAGTCTTTCCCATTACTTTCCTCCCGCCTTTCCGGCCTTACGCCGGATCTGCTCGCCTGCGTACTTGATTCCCTTGCCCTTGTAGGGCTCGGGTGGACGGAGGCTGCGGAGCTCAGCTGCCACCTGTCCTACGATTTCCTTGTTCGCTCCTTCGACGATTATCTGCGTCGGCAGCGGAGCCTTGAGCGTGATGCCTTTCGGCGCCTTGTACTCGACAGCGTGCGAGAATCCAAGCGCCAGCTGCAGTCCGTAAGGACGCGTCTCGGCCTTGTATCCGACGCCGACGATGTCGAGCTGCTTCGAGAAGCCCTTCGTTACTCCCTCGACCATGTTGGCGAGGAGAGTGCGCGAGAGGCCGTGCAGCGCCTTGTGCTTCGGGTCATCGCTCGGGCGATTCACCGTGACCGTGCCGCTCTCCTGCGAGACGATCATCTCGGCGGGAATGGTCCGTGACAGCTCGCCGTTGGGTCCTTTTACGGTTATGCGATTTCCGTCAACCGTGATGTTGACTCCTGACGGGACAGAGATCGGGTTCTTTCCAATACGTGACATTATCGTTTACCGTTTTCCAGGTTCTCACAAACTCTGCGTGGCGCAGCCCTCTGCGTCTCGTTCTTCACCACACGAGGGCGAGAATTTCGCCGCCGGTGCGCTTCTGGCGCGCCTGGCGATCCGACATCAGGCCCTGCGAAGTGCTGAGGATCGCCATGCCGAGGCCGTTGCGGACGCGCGGGATCTCCGACACGCCGACGTACTTGCGCAGGCCCGGCGTGGAAACACGCTTCAGCTCGCGGATGACCGGCTGCCCGCCCTGCGCGTACTTGAGCACTACGCGAAGCGTCTTGCGGCCGCTCTCTTCCTCGAGTGTCCGGAAATCCTGGATGAAGTTGTGTTCCTTCAGGATTCTGGCGATCTCCACTTTCATCTTTGAACCCGGCATGTCGACGCGGCGGTGCTTCGCTCCGCAGGCATTGCGGATGCGCGTCAACATGTCGGCGATCGGATCAGTCATGCTCATGCAGTTTCTACCCTCGTTCTACCGTATCTACAACGACTGCGAGCTGCGGACCAAGTTCATAAATCATTGTGTTAGTCCGCAGTGAGTCCGCAGTCCGCAGTCGTCGTGGACGTGTAGAAGGTTATTGGTTACCAGCTCGCCTTGCGCACGCCCGGGATCAGCCCCGAAAGTGCGAGCTCGCGGAAGCATATCCGGCAGATGCCGAACGTTCTCAGGAAGGCGCGCGCCCTGCCGCAGCGCTGGCAGCGATTGTGCTGCCGCACCTGGAACTTCGGCTTCCGCTTGCTCTTCTCCACCATGGCCTTACGCGCCATCTCTTACTCTCTCTACCAGAAAGGTTTTACTGTCAGTCATCACGACTGCACGATGATTGGCTTGTCGTCGCCCCGGAACGGCATGCCCAGCTCGCGCAGAAGCGCCAGCGCCATGTCGTCCTTGTCCGTCGTCGTGACGAACGTGATGTCCATTCCGTGGATCTGGTCCACCATGTCGTAGTTGATCTCGGGAAAAATCATCTGCTCCTTGACGCCGAGGCTGTAGTTCCCGCGGCCGTCAAACGACCGCGTGTTCACGCCGCGGAAATCGCGGATTCTCGGAATCGCCACAGTGATGAGGCGATCGAGGAACTCCCACATCCGGGCTCCACGCATCGTCACCGCAGCGCCGATCTCCTGGCCCTCGCGGAGACCGTAGTTGGCGATCGACTTCTTCGCCTTGCGGCGCGTCGGTCGCTGACCGGTGATGATCGCGAGCTCCTCGATGACAGCGTCGAGAACCTTCGGGTTCTTGATCGCCTCGCCGACGCCGCAGTTGACGACGATCTTCGATACCGTCGGGATCTCGTGAACGTTCTTCAGGTCGAACTGCTCCTGGAGACGCGCGCGAACCGTGTTTTCGTAGTACGCCTTGAGACGCGGCGGCGGAACAGGCAGATCCACGCCAGCGTGTGGTCCCTGCTTGAACTCCTCCTTCTTCTTGTCGGCGCCCTTCGGCTTCTTCTGCTGCTGCGGGGGAGCGCCTCCACCCTTGGCGGGCTTCGCCGGCTTTCCGCCCTTCTTCTCTGCTGTTGCCATTTATCTGTCTCCGGTCAGCGCGTGCGGGGGATTGGTTCCCCCGAGTGAACGCCGACACGCTCCTTCGTTCCATCGGTGTCGATCCGGGCCCTGGTGCGGGTCGGCTCACCTGTCTTCGAGTCGAGAAGCATGAGGTTCGACGAGTGAACGGGGGCGGCCATCTCGATGATGCCGCTCTGCTCTTCAGCCGTCCGTGCCTTGCGATGCTTCTTGACGAGGTTGATTCCCTCGACGAGGACGCGGCCGGTCTTCGGGTAGATCCGCATGACCTTGCCTTCCTTGCCCTTGTCGTCGCCGCGCATCACGCGAACGGTGTCACCCTTCGTCACGTGCAGCTTGAGGCGCTCGGCGTTGACGCCGTGCCTCGTCCTGCTGCGCTTCTTTGCCGTCTTGCGGTATTTCAGGTCACGCATTCTACAACACCTCCGGAGCGAGCGAGACGATCTTCATGTACTTCTTCTCGCGGAGCTCGCGCGCCACGGGGCCGAAGATACGAGTCGCACGGGGCTCGCCCGCTTCATTTATGATCACGATGGCGTTCTCGTCGAACCGGATGTACGAGCCGTCCTTGCGGCGCGTCTCCTTCGCGGTGCGGACAACCACTCCGCGAGCCACCTCTGACTTCTTTACGGTTCCGTTCGGCAGCGCATTCTTCACGGCCACGATCACGACGTCACCGAGTCCGGCGTAGCGCCGGCGGGTTCCGCCGAGAACGCGGATGACGAGCGCGGTCTTGGCGCCCGAGTTGTCCGCGACCTTGACCACCGATTCCTGTTGAATCATCGGAAAATTCCTGTGTGGGAGAGCGTAGTTACTATCGAGCCCGATCGACGATCTCGACGATGCGCCAGCGCTTGTCCTTCGAAATCGGGCGGGTCTCCATGATCCGCACGGTGTCTCCGGTCTTCGCCTCGTTCATCTCGTCGTGCGCCTTGAAGCGCTTCGTCCGGCGGACCATCTTGCCGTAAACCGGGTGCTGGACCCGGCGCTCGATCGAGACGACCACGGTCTTCTCCATCTTGTCGCTCACCACGAGGCCCACGCGCGACTTGCGCGCCGGGCGATTCACGCTCTGAGCGTTCTCCTGCTGTGTGTCAGCCATTCTTTCCTATGCCCTCTTGCTCGAGCGGGTCGCACCCGACTTTTTCCGGCGAATGCGGCGCGTCTTTGCGCCACCCGCCTTTGGGAGCGACGCCGATGTGCCTGCCTCGGCGATCCCGATGATCTTCTCGCGCAGCACCGTGTTGAGCCGCGCGATGTCCTTCCTTATTACACGAAGCCGGAGCGGATCCTCGAGAGTCTCGGTCCCAGCGCGGAACTTGAGGCGGAATCTCTCCTCCTCCATCTCGGCTATCTTCGACTGGATCTCGGCTTCCTTCAGCTCGCGAATGTCATTGCTGCTAAGCATCAGTGTGCGCCTCCTCACGAGCGACGAATCTCGACTTCACGCCGAGCTTGGCGCCGGCGAGTGCCATTGCCTTTTTGGCGATCTCGGGGGTCACGCCCTCGAGCTCGAACATCACGCGCCCCGGCTTGACCACCGCCACCCATCCCTCGGGTGAGCCCTTTCCCTTACCCATGCGGGTTTCGGCGGGCTTTTTGGTGATCGGCTTGTCGGGGAAGATCCTGATCCAGACCTTTCCGCCGCGCTTGATGTGCCTGGTGAGCGCCACACGGGCGGCCTCGATCTGGCGATTCGAAACCCAGCCGGGCTCCAGTGCCTGGAGACCGTAGGCGCCGAACGCGACGGTCGAGCCGCGGGTCGACAGGCCCTTCATGCGGCCCTTGAACATCTTCCTGAACTTTACTCTCTTCGGACTCAGCATTGTTCTAGCGGTTTGCTGTTCGCATGTGGCGAATAGCGACTAGCGAATGGCTGCATTCAGACGCCGGTCGAGTAGGTCTTGCCACGGCGATCTTCGACGATCTCGTCCTTGAACAGCCAGACCTTCACGCCGATCGTGCCGAACGTCGTCTTCGCCGTGCTCGTCGCGTAATCGATGTCGGCACGGAGAGTGTGAAGCGGCACACGGCCCTCGTGATAACCCTCGGTCCTCGCGATCTCTGCACCGCCCAGACGGCCGCCGCACTTGATCTTGATCCCGCCGGCTCCCATGCGCATGGCGCTCTGCACGGCGCGCTTCATGGCGCGGCGGAACGAGATGCGTTGCGCGAGCTGGTTCGCGATGTTGTCGGCGACAAGCTGGGCATCGAGCTCGGGACGCTTGATCTCCTCGACGTTGATTCCCACTTCCTTGCCGGAGATCTGCGCGAGCTCGTCACGGAGCTGGTCGACTTCGGTTCCCTTCTTTCCGATGACGACACCGGGACGGCCAGTGTGAATCGTCACCACGACCTTCCCCGGCTTCCGCTCGATGCGGATGTCGGCGATTGCCGCGTGCCCGAGCCGCTGCTTCAGGTAGTTGCGAAGCAGTTCGTCCTCGCGCAGGAGCGCCGGGAAATCACGGTTCGATGCGTACCAGGTCGATCTCCACGTCTTGGAGATCCCAAGGCGGAAGCCGATCGGATGTGTCTTCTGTCCCATTACTTGCCTTCCTTCGCGCCGACCACGATGTGCACGTGGCTCGTACGCTTCTGAATTGGAGTAGCTCGCCCCTGCGCTGCAGGCATGAACCGCTTGATCTTCGGGCCCTCGTTAACGATCGCATGCTTGATGAAGAGCGTGTCGACGTCGAGCGACTCGTTGTTCTGCCGCGCCGCGTGCTCCGCGTTGGCGACCGCCGAGTTGAGCGTCTTCTCGATCTGCACCGCCGCGTGCTTCTTCGAGAACCTGAGGAGGCCGAGTGCCTCGTTCACGTTCTTGCCGCGGATCTGGTCGATCACGAGACGCATCTTGTACGGCGACTGCCGCGTGCCGCGCATGATCGCCACCGCGTCAGCGATTGGCTCCCCATTCTGTGCCGCGGGGCGGGACGCTGCCTTCTTCGCAGTGGCCTTCCTTCCGGTCGCCTTCTTTCCGGTCGCCTTCTTTGCGGTCGCCTTATTGGCAGTCGCCTTCCTGGCAGTCGCCTTCCTGGCAGTCGCCTTCTTCGCAGTTACCCTCTGCGCACTCGTCTTCTTCTGCGTGCTTTTCTCTGCGCTCTCCGTTTTCATCTCTGCGTTCTCTTTTTTCACTTCCTGCCTCCGCCCGCCGGAACGCCGCCGGCCTTCTTGTCAACCGCCTTGGCACCGGTGTGCCCGCGGAACAGGCGCGTCGGAGCGAATTCGCCGAGCTTGTGGCCGACCATGTTCTCCGTGACGTACACCGGGATGAACTTGTTGCCGTTGTGCACAGCGAAGGTGTGCCCGACGAAGTCGGGAATGATGGTGCTCGACCGCGCCCAGGTCTTGATGACCTTCTTCGCGTTGTTCGAGTTCATCACTTCCACTTTCTTCATCAGGGCGTCCTGTATGAACGGGCCCTTCTTTACGCTTCTCGCCATTTAAACGAATCCCTGGTTTGAGCTACTTCGTCGCTTTGCCGCGCTTGCGGCCGCGGACGATGAGGCGCTCCGACGGCTTCTTCTTGTTGCGCGTCTTCACGCCTTCCTTCTTGCCCCACGGGCTCACCACGTTGCGTCCGCCGCGTGTGCGTCCGCCGTGCGGGTGATCCACCGGGTTCATGACTTCACCGCGAACCTTTGGTCTCTTGCCGAGCCAGCGGCTCTTGCCGGCCTTGCCGTGCGACAGCAGCTCGTGCTCGGCATTGCCGACGACTCCGATCGTGCCGAGGCAAAGGCCGTGAACGAGACGCATCTCGGTCGAGCGCATTCGGAGCGTGACGTATTCGCCTTCCTTGGCGACGACTTCGACTGATGTTCCGGCCGAGCGAGCGACCTGCCCGCCCTTGCCCGGCTTGAGCTCGACGTTGTGGATATCGGTACCGAGAGGAATCTCACGGAGCGGAAGAGCGTTGCCCGTGCGCGTATCGGCGCCTGGTCCGGAAACGATCTTGTCGCCGACCGAAAGTCCCTTCGGATGGATGATGTAGCGCTTCTCGCCGTCCTCATACTCGACAAGCGCTATGCGCGCCGAGCGGTTCGGATCGTACTCGATGTGCTGCACCGTGGCAGTCATGCCGTGCTTGTTGCGCTTGAAGTCGATGATGCGGTACTGGCGCTTGTGGCCACCGCCGATGCGCCGCATCGAGATGTGACCATGATTGTCGCGCCCGCCCGACTTCTTGAGCGGCTCTACCAGCGACTTCTCCGGCGTTGTACGCGTGATCTCGGCGAAATCAGAGACCGAGCGGAAACGCGAGCTCTTGGTTACCGGCTTGAACTGACGAACACCCATGACCGTTAACCCTCGAAGATGTCTATGGTGTCACCGTCGCGCAGCTTCACGACGGCCTTCTTCCAATGCGGCCTGCGACCGATCGACTGCCCGACCCGGCGCGTCTTGCCGCGCTGGTTCGACGTCCATACGCCGGTGACCTTGACGCCGAACAGCTGCTCGATGGCAGCCCTGATCGTCGTCTTCGTCGCGTCAGACGCGACGCGGAACGTGTATTCGCCGCGCTCCTGATACGCTGCCGAGCTCTGCTCGGTGACGATCGGGCGGACAATTGTGCGATGAAGTGAGCTCATTGGTTACTTCCCCTTCTTCTTTGCCGCGGACTTCTTCGCCGCGGCCTTTTTGGCGGCGCTCTTCTTCGCGACAGTCTTCTTCACGACAGTCTTGCGGCCGGTCTTCTTCTTCGCGGCAGACTTCTTCACTGCCTTCTTTGCGGCTGCCTTGCGCGGCTTCGCTTCGCCTGACTCGTCTTCCGTGGTCTCATCGGCGTCGTCTCCGGTGACCTTCGTTCCGAATGCCGTAGCTTCGACGAGGACGACATCGGACCACAGGAGGTGATACGTCGACACGTCCGAGTACGGCAGGACGTGCGTCCGCGGCAGGTTGCGGCCACTCATATAGAGGTTGTGATTCACTCCATCGGAGAGGATCAGAACTTTCCTGTCGGCGATTCCGAGCGCGGTGAGCAGCGTGAGGAGGGCCGAAGTCTTCGGTGCCTCGATGTCGAACGACTCGATGACGATCACAGCGTTCTCGCGGGCGCGCGCGTTGAACGCGCTCTTCCGGGCAAGCGCCCTGACCTTGCGCGGTACGTACTGCGCGTAGCTCCGGGGCGTCGGCCCGAAGACGGTTCCGCCACCCACCCACTGTGGCGCTCGCGTCGAGCCCTGGCGGGCGCGGCCGGTTCCCTTCTGCTTCCACGGCTTCTGGTTGCCGCCGATGACAAAACCGCGCGTCTTCGTTGCAGCGTTGCCCTGGCGCTTGTTAGCCAGGAACGCCTTAACCGCCTGGTGCATGACCGGCATGTTGATCGTTCCGTCGAACAGGTCGGACGGAAGCGCGACCGTGTCGGCCTTTGCGCCCTTCGAGCTGTACGCGGCGGCGTTGATTGTCGTGTTCTCAGCCATTTTCGGTTAACCCTGCTTCTTCACGAGAACGATGCCGTTCGTGGGGCCGGCGACCGAGCCGCGGATGTAGATGAGGTTGCGCTCGGTGTCGATCTTCTCCACGCGGAGATGCGTCTGCGTGTGCGTGTGGTCGCCGTAGTGACCGGGCATCTTCTTGCCCTTGATCACGCGCGACGGATTCGTACCTGGTCCGATCGAGCCGGGACGGCGGTGCTTCGTGTTTCCATGAGTGTTCGGGCCACCGGCAAAGCCGTACCGCTTGACCACACCCTGGAATCCGCGACCCTTCGACGTTCCGGTGACCTTGACCTGGTCGCCCGGAGCGAAGATCTCGACAGTCACCTTGTCGCCGAGGTTATAGGTCGGCGCTTCGTCCGACTTCGGCCCGTCATCGAGGCGGAAGCTCCGGAGAACTTTCGGCGCGGTCTCGAGCCCTGCCTTCGCAGCATGACCGACCACCGCCTTGTTTGCGCGGCGTCCGCGGGGGGTCTTTTCGCCCTTCTTGTTCTCGCGGGCCTGTCTTTGCTCGCCGTAGCCAAGCTGGACTGACGAAACGCCGGCGGTCTCGGCAGACAGCACCTGGACCACCGGGTTTGGCGGAGCCTCGACCACGGTGCACGGGATCTGCTGTCCCTGCTCGTTGAAGATCTGGGTCATGCCCAGCTTCTTTCCGATAATTCCAATCATTTGTTGTTCTACTCGACCTTGATCTCGACGTCCACGCCAGCCGGGAGATCCAGCTTCGTGAGCGCGTCGACAGTCGCAGCGCGGCTGTCGAGGATGTCGATGAGGCGCTTGTGCGTCTTGAGCTCGAACTGCTCGCGGGATTTCTTGTCCACGTGCGGCGATCTGAGGACGGTCCAGCGCTTTGTTTTCGTCGGGAGCGGGATCGGCCCCGACACCTGAGCGCCCGTCTTCTCGGCGGTGCGGACAATGTCCGCTGACGCCTGGTCGATCACTGCGTGATCGAAGGCCTTGAGACGGATGCGAATTCTTCCAGCCATGTTGGTTTGACCTCGGGATTACTTCACTCAAGCGCATTGAATACGCTGGCCACATTCAACAAAAACGCGGGTGGACCATTGACACCCCAGTAGAGGGGCCGGTATCCATCCGCTTCCGCCGGGTGCAGCCGCTACTGTAAGCCGGTGGGGACCCAAGGCGCGCCGGCAGAAAAACAGAGCGTCCGGCGTTGAGTTGTGAACAGCCTCTAATTATCGCCCCTCAATGGGCTTGTGTCAACTCGCCCGACGATATGTTGTCAAACGCCAGTAGAAGTGTCCCCTTTCTTACACCATTAGAAATGTCACCGGCGTTCAACACCCGCTGAAGCTGGGGAATGAGGGTCGAGGACCGATCTGCGATCAAGTTGAGGAGCGAGTGCAGTCCGCACTAGTCCTCCGTCCTCCCTTGTACGAGTGGCGGGGTGCAGGCACTCTGCGTCTCTGTGCTTCGCGTTAAGATGCGTGCCGCCGGCCTGGTTTCGTGACAGATGCCGCGCTGTATACTATGATTATGGTTGGGAGTGGCCGCGCGCGGACAAGATTCCGTAGGAGCTTTGACTCGATGGGGACAGACGGAGCACCTATTCCACAGCTGATTCGACGCACTATCGATAGCAGGCGCACGACGAGCGATGCCGAGACTGCGGAGGCGTCCTCGGCTGCTTTCGCGGCCGACGACGTATACCGCTCGCTCTCCCGATGGCTGGGGGCCGGCGGTTGCCACGCCCTGTTCAGTCGCGCACGCACCGACGCGCTCGAGAGCCATCCCTCGCTCGGCGCACTGACATTTCGCCCTGGGGTCAGCCCATACCTGGCCGGTGTTGAAGAGGGAGCTCTCGAACACAGCGATACAGCAATGGCACAGGCAATCGAGTCCATGCTCGTCGGTACTACCGATCTGCTCGGGCGACTCATTGGAGCAGACACGGCGAGGAACCTGATCGAGCGCAGCGTATCTCACTCTCCGCAGGTCGGCGTGGCCTCATCAAAAGGAGCGCGAAAAAGTGAACCATAACAACGGTCCTACTGCGATTCGAAGCCTCCAGAGCGGCGTACCCGGTCTCGACAGGGTCCTCGGCGGTGGGATTCCGGAGTATTCGTTCAACCTGATCGCCGGTGGACCGGGTGCAGGCAAGACCACCCTGGCACACCAGATAATCTTCGCCAATGCGACCCCTGAGCGACCCGCGCTGTACTTCACCGTGCTCGGCGAGCCCGCTATCAAGATGCTCAGGTATCAGCGTGAGTTCAGTTTTTTTGACACCTCCGCCGTTGGATCTGCGATCCAGTTCGTGAACCTGACTGAGGAAGTGGTAGGCGGAAACCTGGATGGGGTGATGGAGAGGATCGCCGGCGAAGTCGAGGCGACGAGGCCGGCAATGGTGGTCGTGGATTCGTTCCGGACAATCGGAGTGCCCCGCGGTCCCCTGCAGGACCTGGATCGTGGCATGGATCACTTCATTCAACGGCTCTCGCTCCAACTCACGACATGGGAAGTGACTTCATTCCTCCTCGGCGAGTACGGCGAGGACGAGCAGCGCGATCCTGTCTTCACGGTCGCCGATGGCGTACTCTGGCTTTCACAGGCAATAGATCGCAATTCCGTCGTGCGCAAGCTGCAGGTAGTGAAATCGCGGGGGCGCTCTCCGATGCCCGGGCTCCACACGTTTCGCATCACCGACGGTGGGCTGCAGGTCTTTCCACGCATCCCGGAGCAGGCTGGTGGACGCGAACCGCAGGCGCGCGAGCGCCTCTCGACGGGAATTTCCGGGCTCGATGAAATGCTCGGCGGCGGGGTGGTCATGGGCGATGCGGTCATGTTCACCGGGCCTGCAGGCAGCGGCAAATCCACCGTAGCGACACAGTTCATGGTGGCCGGCCTCAATAAGGGTGAAACCGGAGTCGTCGCCGTATTCGAGGAGTATCCGGAGGAGTACCTCGAGCGCGCGAACGCGCGCGATCCGGAGATAGCAAGGATGATCCGCGAGGGCAAGCTCGAGGTCATCTACCTTCGTCCACTTGACCTCTCAGTCGACGAAGCGCTCCATGAAATTCTTTCAGCGGTCGAGCGGCTCGACGCGAAGCGGGTTGTCATCGACTCGCTGTCGGGATTCGAGGTCGCCCTCGCACCGACATTCAGGGAAGACTTCCGCGAGTCGCTCTACCGTCTTGTTGGAACGTTGACGGCAACCGGAGTCACGGTGTTCATGACGGCAGAGGTCGCAGGGGGGTTCGCGGATCCGAGGTTCACAACCGAGAACGTCTCGTTCATCACGGATGAGATCATCATCCAGCGATATGTCGAGATCGAAGGGAAGATTCAGAGGGTCATGGCGGTGATCAAGATGCGGGGCAGCGACCACAGCCACGAGCTGAGGCTGTATGAGCTCACAGCCGGGGGGCTAGCCGTTGGCGATAGTCTCGCGGAGTACGACGGAATTCTTACGGGCTGGCCAACCATCCGATCGAAGGCTCCGGCGGCGCGTACCGGAACCAGCCAGTCAGGACGGAGCCAGTAGCGATGTGGCGCCGTTAGACCCTCAGGCGGGTGCTGCCGATGGCGATCGCGCCGCCTCGGTTCGCGCTGCCCTTCACCGCCACCTGGCTCACGCGCCGCTTCCGCTTGCCGTCACCCGTGGGTCTGAACACACAGTCGTCTACGCGAATCCGGCATTCTGCCGCCTCGCGGGGATCGACGACGACGGCGCCATCGGCGAGTCGATCGGAGCTGCGTTCGAGGAACCGACCGCAATCCAACTCGGCGCGTTGCTGGACCGCGCATTTGGCCCATCGAGCGAGCGGTACGATGCGCCAATCGTGCTCCGGGGCGCGGAAGAAAGCACGTGGAACTGCACCGTCTGGCCCATCATCGCGTCGAGCGGGGAACCCGATGGTCTTGGCCTGGGTTTCCACCCGGTCGAGGAGGACGGCGCGGGCGACCTGCAACGACAGATAGCGGAGCAGCTGCTCGTCGGCGCATTGCGTGAAGCCCGCCTGGCTGAGGACGCCTCAGCGGCTCACCGGCGAGCGGCGTTTCTCGCTGAAGGCGGACGCTTGCTCGCGGAATCGGTGGACCGGGCCAGCACCCTTATAGCGCTGACAAGACTTGCGCTGCCGACGCTCAGTTCCTGGTGCATCGTGGACCTTCTTGCAGTCAACGGGGAGACACAGCGCCTTCGCATCCTGCACCCCGACCCGGCAAAGCAGACAATCGCGACGCAGCTTGAAGGACAGTGGAGTCCCGGACCTGATGACTCGTTCGGCCTCGGCGCGATGCTGCGAAACCCGATGACTGTTGCGATAACCGCGGACATCGACGACGCCCTGACGTCCGGCGCCCACAGCCCGAAAAATCTCGAGCGACTGCGCTCGCTCTGCATCGGCGGGCTCCTCACCGTTCCTCTTGTGGCACGTGGGACCCTCCTCGGGGCACTGACGTTCGTCAGCGCGAAAAGCGGGCATTCATTTGGACCGGACGAAGTGCAGCTCGCCGAGGACATTGGTGACCGCGCTTCAATCGCCCTCGACAACTCGCAGCTTTACACTGCGGCGCTCGAGCATCAGCAGAGTGCCGAGAGCGCAAACCGGGCGAAGACCGCGTTTCTGGGAGCGATGAGTCACGAGCTGCGCACGCCTCTGAATGCGATCGGTGGATACGTGGACCTCATCGACATGGGCCTGCGCGGACCAGTCACAGAGGAGCAGCATATTGACCTCGCCCGGATCAAGACAAACCAGCAACACCTCCTTGTCCTGATCAGCGAGATCATCAACTATGCACGGCTCGGCAGCGGTCGGATAGCGCTTGCCTTGTCGGATGTGCCGGCGAACAGCCTTGTCTTCCGCGCCGCCGAACTCGTCGAGCCGTTGATCTCCAGTGCCGGTCTCGCCTTCGAGATCCTCTCAGAGACCGAGGTGGTCGCGCACGCGGATGGCCAGAGGATAATTCAGGTTCTCGTGAACCTCCTGTCGAACGCGATCAAGTTTACGCCTGCAGGAGGACGCATATGGGCGGAAATCGCGGATGACGGCGAGACCGTATGGATTCGAGTGAGCGATACCGGCATGGGCATCCCCGCTGACAGGATAGACGACATCTTCGACGCGTTCGTGCAGCTCGACGATACTCTCGCTGGTCGCGAAGCCGGTGTTGGACTTGGTCTCGCAATCAGCCGCGATCTCGCTCGTGCGATGGGTGGCGACCTGACGGTCGAGTCCACGCCGGGTCAAGGCTCATGTTTTTCCCTGGCATTGCCGCGCGCTGCTGCTGCCGATGCCATGGAGGGCTGAACCCGAATCGCGCAGAGCAGGTTGCCGTAAGGACGTACTGAGCGTATGCTTATGCGTATGAAGACTACGCTGATCCTTCCAGATAGTCTCGTTCGCTCCCTGAAACGACGGGCCGTTGAGCGCGGCACGACGCTCTCGCAGGTCGTGGCCGAAGCACTCCGCCGTGGTCTCCAAAGCGAACCGAAGACCATTTTGCCCGCGCTACCGGTGCATCCTTTGGGCGTCGCCCGCGTCGACATCGCCGATCGTGATGCCCTGTACCAGGCGATGGAAGGCCACTAGAGTGTTCGTCGTCGATACCAACTTGCTGCTTTACGCAGTCAATCCGGATGCACCGGAGCACCCGAGCGCTCACGGACTTGTCGAGGAATGGCGGAGGGGAGATCGCTCCTGGTTTCTGACATGGAGCATCATCTACGAGTTCCTGCGTGTGAGCACGCACCCCAGGGTGTTTTCCCGACCGCTCGACCTGCCTCGCGCCCAGGCCTGGATCGTGACTTTGCTCGCGTGCCCGTCGGCCAGCATACTGGTACCAACCGACCGTCATATGGAGGTGCTCAGGGAACTGGCAGTCCGACTTCCACGCTTGCGAGGCAACATCGTCCACGACCTCCACACCGCCGCTCTCATGCGCGAGCACGGCGTCTCCGAGATACGGACTGCGGATCTTGACTTCCACCAGTTCGCATTTCTCGACGTCATCAACCCGCTTGCCGACGCGCGCGCGTAGTCCTCGTCCCCGCGTCAGGTTGCCACCATGTACAAGCCGCTCACAAACAATAAAGGACTCGTACTCACCCCGCCCATCCGGGAATTCCGAAAGTGAATCGCGCTCCCTCTCCGGCTGCACTTTCTACCGAAAGGAACCCTCCGTGAGCTTCCGCGATTCCGCGGGCGATGGACAATCCCAGTCCAGCTCCGGAACGGGAGGCCTTGTTCGCCTGCCAGAATCGATCGAACAGATGAGGCAGGTGCTCGGCAGCGATGCCCGGTCCCGTATCGGTTATGCTGAATGCGACCATCGCCGGGCCCGGAGCCGCCGCCACGGTCACCACCCCTCCCTCGGGCGTGAATTTTATCGCGTTGCCGATAAGGTTCGAGAATAGCTGGGAGATCCGGTCGCGGTCACCTGCGATCATCACTGGCGGCCCCGCCCAGTCCCCCACGAGTTCGATGCCTCTTTCCTGCGCGATCTGTCTGTGCTCCTCGATTGTCTCTGAAATCAGCGAGCCTGCGTCGAGTGGATCGTGCTTCACCTCCAGCGTTCCCGACTCGATGCGGCTGACATCGAGGAGATCGCCGATGAGCCGGTCGGCGCGCGTCACCGACCTGATGATCGTCTTCAACTGTGCTTCAAACGGCGGAGCAGAGCCCGGTGTCTGGAGAAGCTCGAGCAGGAACGACGCGCTCATGTGTACCGTGCCCAGCGGACTCCGCAGATCGTGCGACACGAGCGCGAGCACATCGTCCCGCGCCTGGGTGGCCCGCTGCGCCTGCTGATACAGATGCGCGTTCTCGAGAGCGAGCGCAGCACGGCGCGCGACATCAGACGCGAGGGCGAGATCCTCGCCGACATATTCCTGCCGTGCCCCGAAGCTGATGAACGCGAGTGCGCCAAGAACGCGGTCGCGCGTCAATAAAGGCGCGACGACGGCGCACGTCGGCGCGGGAATGTTCGCAGCATCTTCCGGCGCTCCCGTCTCACCACCAAACTCAACCAGTCCCGGCGCGGCATCAGTGAGCGCTGACGCATGTCCGGAAGCGATCGCTACCCAGTACGGATGCGAGCGGTCCATCGAAGGCCTGCTGCCGAGGACGCCGGCGGCATCGGGTCCATGGCGCGGATCGGTCGAAGCAGCGGCGAGCCTCGAGACGTTTCCGTTTTCGTCGACGAGGTCAACTATGCAGAGGTCGGCCATGTACGGCACGCACAGCCTCGCGACACTGCCGAGTATCTCACGAGGATCGAGGGACGTCGCGAGAAGCACGCCCGCGTCGGCGAGGAAGCGCGCGCGCTGTTCCGCGGCGCGCACCACATCGCTCGTGCGAACCAGGTCACCGTAGCTCGAAACGAGCAACTCGAGAATCTGCTCCTTGGTCGCCGAGATGGTGAACGGCGTGCCGTTCAGCTCTACGTTCACCGGAGTCGAGTGGATCGGGACATCGCCCGCGCGACCGAGCACCTGCGTCACCCGCGCGAGAAGCTGCACCGGGTCGTACGGCTTCGTCACATAGTGATCTGCACCGCACTCGAGACCGCGCACTATCGCGAGTGGATCCGTCAGGCTCGTCAGGAGAATGACCGG
This sequence comes from Gemmatimonadaceae bacterium, assembly GCA_051005175.1. GTDB lineage: Bacteria > Gemmatimonadota > Gemmatimonadetes > Gemmatimonadales > Gemmatimonadaceae > UBA4720. Next base: position 37,302 of record JBPCJP010000132.1, read on the forward strand.
GACGTCCCTCCATTCGCTCTTGATCCTTCGGCACAACTCGTATCCGTCGATCCCCGGCATCACGATGTCGGTAAGCACGAGTGCCACTGAATTCGCGCGAATGCTGTCCAGCGCTGCTTCGCCCGATCCGGCAACAGTCACCCCGTATCCGGAGTTCTCGAGCAGCGTCTCCAGGGCGACGGCCTGCGTGGAGCTGTCCTCGACGACAAGAATCGGCTTCCGCGGCAACATGTTCACGTAAGCTCCGCGAGACGCGCCGGAAGATTCTGCAGCGAGACGACTTCGTTCACGACGCCTGCCTGGATTGCTTCGCGAGGCATCCCGAAGATCACCGACGACCCCTCGTCCTGGGCAATGATGGTT
>JBPCJP010000133.1:0-6672 GCA_051005175.1 Gemmatimonadaceae bacterium
GCGATTCGGCGAAAATCGGGTTCTCCTCGAACTGTGCCGTCACCTGTCGTGGGCGCGGGAACAGGGTGTCGGGGCGCAGGAATGTCACCCGGCCGAGGTCATAGTCGACGGTATAGTCGGTTCCCCGGATCAGAGGAATGCCGTCGATGAGAAGCCGCTCCGAGTTCGGCCTTACCTGAATCGCGCCGAGCATCAGGGCGCCGCCCTCTCCACTTCCCTCCGCCTGGTACCGGACACGGATGTGATAAACCGATTGAGGCCGCTGCGCGGATTTCACGTATTCGGACGGAGTCGTGTAGATCGTGTCGTTTGACGGATTTGCCCCGCGCGCCAGCCCGTTCCTGGCAAAGGGCCGCAACGATGGGAAGACCAGGAACTGGTCCCGGATGACCCGGGCTGCTGATGTGCCGAGGCTCAGCTCGAAGTTCGGGTCGGCGGGGCGGGGCCAAAGCCGGTTCTCCAGATCGAACGTCGAGGTATTTGTGCGCTGGGTGAGCCCGAACAGCTGGAGGTACGTGTTCGAGGCCCCGAGAGTCGAGTCGACTGTCTTTTCCTGATCGTCGCTCGTGCCTGTCACGATTTTCACTACGACGCTCTGCCTCCTCACCTCCGGCCCTCCTACGCGATAAACGCTCCGGATCTCCCTCTCGAATGCCGGATGCTGCGGAGTTACATCGGGATCCCACAGCAGGTTCGCGAACTGTTCTGTCTGCGAGCGGAACTCGAGATCGGGAGTACCGCCAGTCGAGACGTGAACGGTGTCGCGGCCGTTGATCCGCACGCGATAGGCGACAACGAGGCGCTCGTTGTTGAGCGACAAAGGTCTCACCAGCGACACCCATAACTGCGACGGGTCAACGTAGTAGTCGATTCCCTCACGCAACCGCTCGTATACGGGTCCGCGCCGCGACCGCGGGTCGCCGATGATCCTGAACTGCGGCCCGCTCGGGTTGGGCGGCTGTCCGCCAATCAGGAGCCGGTAGAGGTAGACGCGCGTCGGCCTCAGAGTGTCAGGCAGCGACAGCGCAAGCTGCTCCATTCGCCGGCTGTCGAGAATGTCGATGTTCGGGTACGACGGTAGAACGCGCGGATTGATCGTGAAGAAGAAACGGCGCGGCTCGAACTGGTGATCTTCGATGCGCCTGTCGACGGCGGAGAGAGTCCTGTCACCCACTGTAAAGACACGGTCGCTGACGATGTTTCCCTTCTGCTGTGCGATGATTCCGCGAACGCGTGCCGAGCCGAGCCGAGCGATTGCCTGCAGGCCGTAGTTGCCACTCGGGATGCCGGCCGTGATGAAGTGGGAAACGGGCGGCTGGAAGGTGACGTTGCCTATCTCCACCCGCTGGAGGAGCTCTTTTCCCCTCCCTTCGTACTGGACCGAGATGTTGTTCGAGCCGTCGAACTCGCGCTGGGTGTCGTAGTCGACGTCGACGTGCACTCGCTCGGCGACGACTCCGCCGGATTTTGCGTTGAACTGGAAGTCCAGCAATGGGAGAAAGCTGCTCTGGCAGTCGAAGACCGGCTGGACGAATCCACTCACCGCGCAGCGCTCGTTCAGGTTCCGCTCGCCCCGCAGCTCCATCCGCGCATTCAGCTGAAGAGTAAGATCCGAATGCTCACCGATGATGTCGCCTGCTTTCGCGGCTACCTTCCGGTCCGACTGATCGTCCGGAGGGACGGCGAAGGGCGGCGGCTTCTCAGCGGTCGCGAATGTCGATGCGGCAACCTGGCCCCAGACCGCCTGCATTATTGATCGCCTGTTCTGCTGGAATGCAGTCGCTCGGGCCGCCTCGATCTGCTCTACCGCCTTTCTGTATGTCTCCCGCTCGGCTCGCGACAGAACTGTGGGAAGCCTGATCGCGATTGTGTCAGATGGCAGGCGGATTCCTATGCCGGGAGCCCTGACTGTGTCCCGGCGCGGCATCGAGTCGCGGACGGTGGTGTCGCTGCGGGATGTATCCTGCGGCGTCTGGGCAGCAAGAGGCATCGGCGCGGCCAGCGCGACGGCCGCTGAGCATAAAAGCGCCTTCAGGTGTACGAGATATGACCTCGACGCACGCGCCTTCGGCGCGGGGTCGCAGGTGCATCGGCCCCCCGTATATTTCACCCCGTGAAGATACTCCACAAATACGTCCTCAAGGAGCACCTGGGCCCCCTCGTGTTCGCGATGACCGCGCTCACCTCGCTGCTGCTGCTGCAGTACATCGCGAAGAGGTTCGGGGAGCTTGTCGGGAAGGGGCTTCCGTGGAGTATCATCGGGGAGTTCCTCTTGCTGTCGCTGCCGCTCACCGTAGCGCTCTCCCTCCCGATGGCGGTGCTCGTCGCGACGCTTTACGCGTTCAGCCGTCTGGCGTCGGAGAACGAGCTCACGGCGATGAAGGCGACCGGGGTAAGCCTCCGGAATGTCCTCGCGCCCGTGCTGTGGGCAGCCGCGGGCGTCACCATCTTCATGGTCTTGTTCAACGACCAGGTGCTTCCCCGGGCGAATCACCGTCTTCGCTCGCTGCAGGGTGACATAGCCCAGAAGAAGCCGACTTTTGCCCTGCGTGAGCAGACCATCAACGAAGTGAGCCCCGGGAAACTGTATCTGCGCGCCGCCAGGCTCTCCCGCGTCAGCAACGTCATGCGGGGGGTCACCATCTACGACATGGGCGATGCGACACGGCGCCGAACTATCTATGCCGACAGCGGCAACATGGCTGTGTCGCCCGACCAGGCTGACCTGCAGTTAACACTATACAGCGGGACGGTTCACGAAGTTCCTGTCGCGACCCCCAACCAGCTGCAACGTCTCTATTTCGACACCGAATTCATCCGGGTGCGGGGTGTCGGAAACGAGTTCGAGAAGTCCCAGAACGATAACTTCAAGGGCGAGCGCGAGATGTCTGTCTGCGAGATGCAGCGGAACGCCGCCCAGTCCCGCGTCAGGTTTGCCGAAGCGAGAAAGGACTTCGTGGAGAGGGTCGCGCTGGCCCGCAAGCGGGGCGTCAAGCTGAGCGAGGAGGCGCTGGCGACGAAAGTGAATGAGCCGTTCACCGTGGGTCTCGGGAGTGCATACTGTTCGTTCCTCGGAGCGATTGGCGTAAAGGCCCTCGTGGCGCAGGATTATCGCGCCCGCGCCGATTCGCTGCTCAGGGCCGGCTCTGCCGCTGGTGAGGCAGATCCGGGCATCAGCGCTGTGACCGCTGACTCGGCCGCGAGAGACTCGGTGCCCAACGAGGTAATCCCCGGGCAGGTCGAGACCGCGCGGATGCAGGTCACCGACGCGTTCCGCAGCATCAACCGGTACGAGGTCGAGATCCAGAAGAAGTTCGCGCTCGCCGCTGCATGCTTCATCTTCGTCCTGCTTGGCGCTCCGATCGCTCTCAGGTTCCCCCGCGGGGGGGTCGGGTTGACGATCGGCGTCAGCCTCGTGGTCTTCGGTCTCTACTATGTCGGCCTGATAGCGGGTGAATCTCTCGCGCGGCGAGGCCATGTCCCCCCCGTTGTCTCGATGTGGATAGCCAACGCCGTTTTCGGGATCCTCGCCCTCATCCTGCTGGCCCGCATGGGCAAGGAGAGCGGCACTCCCCGGGGTGGAGACTTCCGGGAGTTCCTCGAGAGCATCAGGTATCGGATGGGGCGGCGGTCAGGTCGTCCTGCGCGGCGCGGGTCCACATGAGCCTCGTGCGCCCGCTCGACAAGTACGTCTTCTCTGAATGGTTCAAGATCTTCCTGGCTACTTCGCTCGGATTCCCGCTTCTCGTCATCCTGTTCGACGCGACTGACAACCTCGACAAGTATCTCTCCAAGCAGCTCCCGCCGATGAACATCGCGATGAGCTACGTCTACGGCCTTCCTGACTCGGTCTTCCTGATTCTCCCTGCGGCGGTGCTTTTCGCGACAGTTTTCTCGATCGGTGCGTTCACGCGGCATTCGGAGATCACGGCCGCAAAGGCGTCAGGGGTGAGCTTCTACCGGTTCATTGCACCTATCTTCCTCGGCGCGGTCATCGCGGCGGTGATGGGACTCGCTCTGGTCGAGACGGCGCCCCGGGCGACGAAAAAGAAGCTCGCATTGCTCGAGCGGTCTACGGTCACCATGGCGACACAGCGATTCAACTTTGCCTACTCGGCCGACGCCGGCCGGGTCTACAAGGTCCAGACCCTGTACGTAGCCCGGAATTCAATCGACGGCCTCTCGATTGAGCGAAAGGGCACAGGTCCCGAGTATCCTTCGTACATTCTCACCTCGCACGCGGCAATGCACGACAAGAAGGGGTGGAGAATTGCGGATGGAACTATGCACGTCATGATGGATTCCCTTACGAACATCACCTACCAGTTCGACTCGGTGCGGGACAACCGCTTCATCGAGCGTCCGCGGGATCTCATGCTCACGCCGAAGGCGCCGGAAGACATGGACTTCCGCGAGCTCGGGAGGTTCATAGAGGCGATGGAGCGGTCAGGCGCGGAAGTCAGTCGGCTCAGGGTTGAGCGGATGCTCAAGATCGTGATTCCGATCACGAGCGTGATAATCCTCCTGTTCGCGGCATCCCTTGCGACCAGCACTCAGCGTGGCGGCGCAGCGTATGGGGTCGGCCTGGCCCTCGGCACAACCGTCGTCTTCATTTTTCTGGTGCAGCTCACCAAGGGACTCGGCGCGAACGGCGTGATACCGCCGGAGATCGCGGCCTGGATGCCGAGCGTGGTGTTCGGTGTCATCGGGGCGATACTTTTCGTCCGAGTGAGAACTTGAATCGCAAGGTCGCGTCACTTTTTGAGCGCGTTGGCGCGCGAGCCTACTTCCTCCGCGACATCGGACGAGGAATAAAAGACCCAAAAACCTACGGGGTCGAGACAGTCCGCCAGATGCGTAACATCGGCGTCGACTCACTGCCGCTGGCGATGATCGTCGCGGCGTTCATCGGCGCAGTTACTGCCTTTCAGACCCGGTATCAGCTCTTCGGCGGAGTCCAGCTCTCGGTGGTCGGGCTCATCTCGAGGCAGTCGATAATACTCGAGCTTGGACCGCTGCTCACCGGGCTCGTCCTCACTGGCCGGGTCGGCGCCCGGATAACGGCCGAGCTCGGGACGATGCGCGTCACCGAGCAGATCGATGCACTCGAAACGCTCGCGTACGATCCGGTTGCGTACCTCATCGTGCCCCGCCTCATCGCAGCGTTGATAATGGTGCCGGTGCTGACGATCTTCGCGAACGCCGTAGGCGTGGGGACTGCCTTCCTTACGGCTGTCGTGGCAACCGACGTGTCGGCGGCGGCGTTCTCGGAGGGGCTCCGGCTTGCGTTCACGCCGTTCCAGATTGTCTACAGTATTATTAAGGCGACAATCTTCGGTGGAGCGATAGCCTTTTTCTGCTCCTACGAAGGGTTCACCACTACTGCGGGAGCCGAGGGAGTCGGCCGGAGCACGGCGCAGGCGGTGGTGATCACGTCGGTGGCGATACTCGTTCTCAACGCGCTCACCGCGCTACTGCTCGCACCATACCTACAGGCATGAAGAAACGCGACGATGTACTTGTTGGCATAGTGATGGCGATGGCACTCGTCATTGCGATCGTGGGATCGCTCTGGCTGGCGCGTGGAGGACTTTCAAAGGGCTACGCTCTTTATGCGAAGTTCCCCTGGTCCGCCGGTCTCAAGCAGGGCCAGCCGGTTCTGCTCGGCGGCGTGAATGTCGGATATGTGGATGAAGTCCAGCTCAGGCAGGATGGTACTGTCCTCACGACATTCCGCGTCGGAAAGAGCCACAAGGTTCCGCTCGGAACCGTGGCAACCGTGATCCCGAACGGCATCTTCGGTGACATGGCAATTGCTCTCACGCCGGCCGGCCCGAACAATCGGTCGATTCCGGCAAACGACACTGTGCCGGTCGGGGAGAGTCCTCCGGGGATCGCGCAGATTACGAGCAAGGCCGATTCGATAGCCACGTCGGTCAACGCATTGACGACAGCCTTCAAGGATGAGCTGGTGGACGACGGAGGCGTGGCGGATCTGCGTCGTACGCTTGCCACATCGAACCAGCTGATGGCGAACATGAATCGCCTCGCTTCGCAGTTCAGCGTGATTGCGGCCGAGCAGAATCGGCAGCTAACTGCGACGCAGGCGTCGTTCAGGCGGGCGACATCGGGCATCGACTCGGCAAAGATCGACTCGACGCTTCAGAACATGAGGGAGACATCGGCGAACCTCGCGGTTCTCAGCGCCGACTTCCGTCAGACGAGCGCGCGGCTCGATTCGATCGTTTCGAAGATGAACGACGGCACCGGGACGGTTGGCATGGCGTTGAACGATCCGGGCGCGTATAACGATCTGCGCGGGGTGATCCAGCGGATGGATTCGCTCCTCGCCGACGTCAAGAGGGATCCGCGGAGGTACATCAACCTTCGGGTTTTTTGACGAGGGGCCAGCGAGGTTTGGGGCCGACGCCGCGCGTTCTCTTAGAGCGGCTGCTTCCGTTCAGCTGCCGTGCCAGCGGGTCCAGACGACGATTGCGGCGCAATCGTTTGGCCGCGGACTGAATTCCGGCGGAACCTGGGCCATGCCGTGGTAGATCTCTATCGCCTCGATGTCGAGGGGCGACAGGCCGAAGTAGTCCCTGAACGGGTCGTGGCTGCGGATGCCGTCGATGTAGACGTTGACGTTCGCGCAGCGCATGAACCGCACGAACG
>JBPCJP010000134.1:0-2743 GCA_051005175.1 Gemmatimonadaceae bacterium
CCAGCCCCCGCAGCGCGCTGTCCAAGCTCCCAGCCCACCATACCGCCTGCCCCGGCGACGAGCAGGCGGCTCATTTGTAGACCGGCAGGTCCACGCGGTCGTCGCTCAAACCCTGCCAGCGGGCGTCCTTCTCCGAGACAACGTGATCCGAACCCGGCCAATCGATGCCGATCGACGGGTCGTTCCACGCAATGCCGCGGTCGTCCGCCTGATCGTAGAGCGCGGTGCACTTGTAGATGACGTCGGCGGTCTCGGAGAGAACGCAGAACCCGTGGGCGAGCCCCGGTGGGACCCACAGCGACGCGAGATTCTCGTCGCTCAGCTCGACGCCCGTCCACTTGCCGAACGACGGAGATCCGCGCCGGATGTCCACCGCGACGTCGAAGATCCGCCCCCGCGCAACATGCACGAGTTTTCCCTGGGGATTGTTGAGCTGATAATGCAGCCCCCTCACGACTCCCGCGGTCGAGCGGCTGTGATTGTCCTGCACGAACGCGACGTCGAGCGCAGTTCCCGCCAGATGCCCGGCGTTGAACGTCTCGAGAAAAAAGCCGCGCTCATCGCGAAATATCCTCGGCTCGATCAGCAGGACTTCGTCCAGTGGAGTCGGTACGACCTTCATCGCGACGGAGTTATCGATTCGCGAAGGGACATCAGGTACTGTCCGTAACTCGACTTGCCCATCTTGCCGGCGAGCGCCTCGATCTGATCAGCGTCTATGAAGCCCATGCGGTACGCCGCCTCTTCCGGCGACCCGATCTTGAGCCCCTGCCTCTCCTCGACTACCGCAACGAAGTTCGACGCCGCGAGCAGTGCGTCGTGCGTGCCTGTATCGAGCCACGCCATTCCGCGACCGAGCGTCTCCACCCGCAAAGCGCCGCGCTCGAGGTAGAGCCTGTTGAGATCGGTAATCTCGATCTCCCCCCTCGGCGAGGGCCTGAGCGATCTCGCCGCGCTGATCACGTCGTTGTCATAGAAATAAAGTCCGACAACCGCGTACGACGACTTGGGCGATTCAGGCTTCTCCTCGATGCTCCTGACCCTCCCTTCGGCGTCGAACTCCACGACGCCGTAGCGCTCAGGATCCTTCACGTGGTACGCAAATATCGTCGCACCTTCAGTTTCAGCAGATGCGCGCGACAACTGCTCGGGCAGACCCTGCCCGAAGAAGACATTGTCGCCGAGGACGAGCGCGGCTGGATCATCCCCCAGAAAGTCGGCGCCGATTATGAATGCCTGAGCGAGGCCTTCCGGCTTTTCCTGCACCGCATACGATAGATCGATGCCGAACTGCGTGCCGTCGCCCAGAAGCTCGCGGAACCGCGGAGTGTCGGTCGGCGTGCTGATGATCAGTATCTCCCGGATCCCCGCAAGCATCAGCGTAGAAAGGGGATAGTAGATCATCGGCTTGTCGAAGATCGGGATGAGTTGCTTGCAGATAACCTTCGTCGAAGGCCACAGACGCGTACCCGCCCCGCCGGCCAGGATTATTCCTTTTCTGTTCATGCTGAAACCCGTGCCGGTCTGAGGCGAAGCCAGGTGTCGTAGAGTGTCAGGGATCCGAGGAGCGAGAGCGCAGCGACAATGCTCCAGGCCATCCACATGACGTCGCTGTTCGCCAGGCAGAGCGCGACGAGCACGACGAGCGAAATGATGAGGTTCCGCGAATTGACAGCTTTCACGTCGAGTGCGTCAAGAATGTTTCGCATGAGAACGTAGATGACGTACGGCACGGCGCCAGCGAGGCAGACGCGAAATATCGGGACCGCGGCCATGAACGCCTCTCCGAAATACCAGCGCACAAGTGCGGGAATAATCAGCTCGCCAACCGCGACACCGGCGCCGGCGATCAATATACCGCCGGTGAGGACCTTGACCACCAGCCGCCGCACTCCATCGAGATCTCCGGCCGCTGCCTGTGCGCTTACGCGGGGCAGGAGAACGAGCCCGATCGGACTGAACATCCCGGCGGCTATCGTCAGGATCGATATCGCCGCGGAGAACTGCCCGGCGACGACGACTCCATGCGCGCGAACTGCTATGAGTGCGGGGATCGCAAAGAGCCCGACGAGCGCGAACTCACCGGGCACGCGAGGCAGGCCGAACCTGAGAAGTGTCGCCGAGTGAGAGCGAACGCTGGCGATGCCGAGCCAGCCGAGTCGTTCCGAGGTGATGGCGTGGGCGGCGGCGATGCCGGCGAAGACGAGCCATGCCGTACCCATCGCCAGAAGGACTGACGCTGTGCCGCCCGCGGCGAAGAGAAATGCTGCGACCGGGATGATTCCGAGGTTGACGAACTGAAGGGCGTTCGCGTTCGCCATTCTCCCCTGACCGCGATAGACAGCATAAACGACGCTGTGAAGCGCCACACCGGCCAGGGCAACAGTTGCGGCCGGTATCACGTGAGCCAGCGAGCTCGTTCCGAAGAGGATGACGGCGGCAGTTCCCGGAACGAGGTTGAGCAGACCGCATACGACAAGGGCCGGGATTGCCCCGGTCATCAGCGTCGCAAAGACGAACGAGCTCTGGGACTCACGATTCGACATTCCGGCCCGAACGATCGCGATGTACCTCGGGGCGGCGATCCCTATCCCCATCATGAGGGGGAGATGCATGAGGTTGAGGGCGCGTCGAGTGAGCGTGTACTCGCCGAACCCTGCAGGCCCCAGGAGGTCGGCGGCGGCCTTGAGCACCAGAACCCCGGCGATCATCACCGTGAGTTCGGTCAGGGCGGTCCAGGCTA
>JBPCJP010000135.1:0-4661 GCA_051005175.1 Gemmatimonadaceae bacterium
AACTCGTCGATAAGCGGGGGACGCGACCAGATAAGGAGCGCCACGCTCGAGCTCAAGATTCCCGCCGCGCGGTATGACCAGGCGGTCAGCGGGCTTGGCGGAATAGGCAGGGTCGAATCGGTGAACACGAATGTCGAGGATGTGGGCGAGGAATTCGTCGACATAACCGCGCGCGTGGCGAACTCGAAGAGGCTGGAGGAGCGGCTCGTCGGACTGCTTGCTACCCGGACCGGAAAACTCGAGGATGTGCTCGCGGTGGAGCGCGAGCTTGCCCGGGTGCGCGAGGAGATCGAGAGATACGAGGGCCGGATCCGTTTCCTCAGGACGCGAGCCGCCGTGAGCACGTTGCTGGTCACCGTGCACGAGCCCGCGCCGCTTCTGGGGCAGAATCCGGGCGAAAACCCCATCGCAGGCGCGCTTGTGCAGGCCTGGCGCAACTTCGTCGGGTTCATTGCCTGGCTGATCGCCTCCCTTGGCGTCCTGATTCCGGTCGCGATCATTGCCGCCGGCGGGTGGTATGTCTTCCGGGCGATCAGGTCGAGAAAGTAGCGGCATTTAAACCTCTCGGGGCGGGGCGGCATCGTATTCATGGTGACGGTTTCCCTGGCTACTGACGCGGCGGGATCCGCCGGCTCCAGCGAGGTGGTACGCCGCGCTCAGGCCGGCGACGCTGCAGCGTTCGAGATTCTCTACAGGGAGCATTCGCCAAGACTTTTCGCGCTGTGCTTGCGGCTTTCAGGCGGGACCAGGGCCGAGGCGAGCGAGCTCATGCAGGACGTTTTCATTCGTGCGTGGCGCGGGCTCGGGACCTTCCGCGGCGAAAGCGCATTTTCGTCGTGGCTTCACCGGCTCGCGGTGAATGCGATGCTGGAGTCGGTTAGGTCGGAGAATCGCCGGACCGCGAGAGTGCTCACGATGGACGATCCGGCTTCGGTCGGGGCCGCGGCAATAGCGGAGTCTCCCGATCTGCAGGTGGACCTCGAGCGCGCGATCGCCGGGCTTCCGCCGGGAGCGAGGATGGCATTCGTGCTTCATGAGATCGAGGGCTACAAGCACGAAGAGATAGCGCAGCAGCTCGGCGTGGCCACGGGAACTGTAAAGGCGCAGTTGCATCGCGCACGGAAGCTTCTCATTCAGGCGTTGAACAGATGACAGACGAATCACTCGATCAGGAAAAGCTCGACAACCTTGCCAGGCGAACGGCCCTTCTCCCGCGCGAGATGGAGCCGCCGGCGGATGCGTGGATGGCCATCAAGGCCGCCATTGAGGTCCCCCGGAAGCCGGTGGGCATTGCCGTCTGGCAGCGGCCGGCGTTCCTTGCGGCGGCGGGGCTTTTGCTCGTCGCCGGCTCATCTGCAATTACCGCTGTCGCGATCGGGCGCGGTGTGCCGCGTGAGGATGGCGCAGCCATCGAGGCATCGTCGGACGTGCTCCCGTCCGGAGTGCCCGCAACGCTCGCGGAGTTCACGATCGTCGAGAACGACTACATCTCCACCGCCAACAGGCTGCTCGAGATGGTCGAGGGCGATCAGGTTTACCTGACTCCCGAAACGATCGAGAAACTGAGGGAAAGCGTGCGCGTGATAGACGCAGCGATCATCGAGGCCCGTCGCGCGCTCGCCGAGGATCCGGCGAACCCGCAGCTGATCGAGATGCTCTCGACGTCGTACAATCAGAAGCTCGACCTGCTGAGACGCACGGCAGACATGGGGCGGAGCTGATGATGCCACGGCTCTGCTTTATCGTTGCCGCCATCGCGGCTGCAGTCCCGCTCGGGGCGCAGGGGAAGGTCGAGCGCGGACTGCCGCTCGCGCCTGACGGCGCAGTGCGGATCTACAATACTGTCGGCAGCGTGCGCGTCACCGGATGGAGTCGAGACTCGATTGTAGTGCGCGGGGTGCTCGGCCAGGGCAACTCGCTGCACTTCGGCGGAACCCGTTCGGCGGTGAAGATGTTCGTCGAGGGCCGGGACGAAAGAAATCCTGCCGCCGCCGCTATCGAGGTGATGGTGCCGCACCGAAGCAAGGTATGGGTCAAGACCGCGAGCGCGAGCATCGAGGTGAGCGGAGTTTCCGGCAGTCTCGATCTCTACGTGGTCGGTGGGAGGATCAGCGTGAATGGAAGCCCGACCGACCTCAATGCGGAAGCGATAGATGGTCCGATAAAGATCGTGGGCTCTCCCGGCTGGGTTCGCGCGAAGAGTGCCAGCGGGGACGTCACGCTGAACGGCTCGAGCGCTGATGTGACGCTGTCGACCGTGAGCGGGAAGATCGATGCGGACGGCAGCGGGTACGAGAAGGCGAAGTTCGAGAGCGTAACCGGAAGCATCAGGTTCGCGGGCGGTTTCCGCCCTGGTGGAAGCGTCACCTTCGATACTCACAGCGGGTCGATCGAGGTTGGCCTGTTGTCGAGCGGGCGCGCTGATTTCGACATCGTCTCGATTGCCGGGCAAATAACCAACCGCCTGACCTCAACTCGTTCGGTGAAGGGAAGATACGGTCGCGGATCCGAGCTCAACACCTCGAATGGCGGTGGCGGGACACGCGTTGCGATTCGCTCGTTCAAGGGGCCTGTATCGCTGGTCAAGCTCGACTGAGGAGCTTGCGCTGATCGTTTCAACCATGTGAGGCCAGCCGGCATCACATCTCCGACAACAACTTCATGGAGATGCAGATGCTTCGCTCAGCTAAGCGCCGGCTCGGTCTGGCTACGTTCCTTCTCTTCGCGGTATCGGGGGTCGCGCTGTCGGGCCCGCCGTGGATTGCGATCGAGTACCCGGTGAATCCGCATGATCCCGGCACTCGCGGCGCATTCATGACCGTGCGCACGTATCACCATGGTGACCTCACTGCCTATGAGATATCAGGAACGGCGGAGGGCCTTGTGAATGGAAGGCGGCAGTCGGCAAAGCTCGACATCCGCAGGCTTTCCCAGGCGGGATCGTACGTGGTCAGGTGGCAGAAGCCCGCCAGCGGAAACTGGGCGCTTCTCATCACGACAACCCGCGACAACCAGCACATGGCTTCCGCGCTTGTCGATATCGACGCGCAGGGGAGGGTTGCAAGCGTGACGGTGCCGTCGAATCCGGTCGAGGGCGGACGGTGGCAGGTACCGCGGCGGGTGGCGTCGACAGAAGTCGATGAGCTGCTGAGGCGCTGAAGTCCACGCGACTCGCGTGGACTTCATGGGTTGAGCCAGTAAGATATCTTCACCAGGAAAGTGTTGTTCGGATGCGTGTCGAATACGTTCCTCAGGCAGCCGCGGGTGTTGCCCTCCTCGCCGCCGAACGTGCCTGCGAACAGGGTTGCCGTGTAAGGTTCCGGTGGTCGGTCTCAATGCCTGCCCATGGCGCGATGGCAGCGTTTTGTGGAAGTGTTTGACAATGCGCCCGAATGCATCATTATGAGTTTCCCCCGGACCCGACATGCCGTCGGGGGCTTTCTTACCACATTCGGACAGATGTAATGAAGTGTTCCCGCCTGCTTCTCTCCCTCGTCGCGACTGTATCCGCTGTGATGCACGTCCAGGTCGCGTACGGGCAGGTGGCCGACCCGGGACAGGCAGGGTCAGCAACAATCAGTGGAGCCGTAGTCGCTGACGGAACGGGGTTCCCGATTCCATTCAGCACCGTGAGGCTCCAGCCCACAGGTCGGGAGCGTTTCGCGGACAGGGAAGGATCTTTCGTTTACTACTCCGTTTCGCCCGGCTCTTACGAGTTGCAGGTACGGATGCTCGGCTACCTCCCCGTCGATTCAGTGATCCGCGTTGGGCCGAACGCGACAATGGCGCTGACGATAACCATGACGCGCATTCCCACTTCACTCGACGAAGTGACCGTCAGCGCACCGCCACGCATGTGCATCTTCCCGGATGAGATGGGATCGGTCGCGGATCCCGAGCTCGCTCTCGTGCTGAACGAAGCGCGCAAGAACGCGCAGCGGGAGCAGTTGCTCAGACGCACGTATCCGTTCGAGTACCGCCTCGCCCAGTCACACGACACCCACGACGTCGTGACACGCCGGAGCTCTCTCCAGTACGACACTGTGACATACAGGAGTGACGACTCGTGGCGTTATCGCCGCGGCCGCGTGGTGAGCGACGACCGGAACCGTCTGTTCGGAGAGGTGAGGCTGATGCGTCTCCCGACGCTGTCCGACCTCGCTGACCGGCACTTCCTGAGCTCTCATTGCTTCAAGTACTCGGGAGTCGTTGACGAGGGAGAAGGCCGCGCGCACAGGATCGACTTCCTCACCGACTCCTCCCTCGTTGCCCCCGATGTCGAGGGTTCGATCTTCCTCGACAGCGCCACGTACCTCATCAAGCGCGCGCAGTTCAGACTCACTCGCGGCGGAACCGTCAGGCCACCGATTCTCGGTCTCGAAGTTACGACGACATACAATGAGATTTTGCCGAACGTCGCGCTGTTCGACGAGATCAGGGCGGTGCAGCCGCTCTATCCCGAAAATCCCGGCGGCAACCCGCGGGAATTCAGGGAAGTGCAGAGGCTCCTCAGCTTCCGCTTTCTGTACACCGGCCCGAACGGGAACACCGGCCGGAAATGGATTCCCGCTGACTCAGCGCTGGCAGTACTGGCTGCGCCCGAGTCGCGGTCATATGTTTGCGGGTGGTGCGTGCAAGTGGATACTTGCACGCAGCCGGGG
>JBPCJP010000136.1:0-20588 GCA_051005175.1 Gemmatimonadaceae bacterium
GGTTCTTGCGTCGTGCTCACTTGTCCTCGCCGCCTGCGCTGTCGCTCCGCCTCCGTCGCCGAGCGCCCCGGCGCTGAGGTTTCTCCTGATCAACGATGTCTACTTCGGCGATACACTTCGTGACGGCACGGGCGGGCTCGCCCGCATAGCTTCGCTTCGCGACTCGCTCGCCCGCACCGGGCCGGTGACGCTCGTGCTTGCAGGAGACTTTCTGTCGCCGAGCCTTCTCACAAAATGGTATCGCGGCGAGCAGATGCGGCAGCAGCTCAACGCCGTCAAGCTCGATCTTGCCACATTCGGTAACCATGAGTTCGAGATCGACCGCGACACACTCATCTCGCGGATCGCGAACTCGACGTTCAGGTGGACGTCGGCGAACTGCATGCTGCGACCTTCGGGTGCTTCGTTCCCCGGCGTCTCGCGATGGGACACCTCGACGATAACTGGCGTAAAGGTGGGCGTCTTCGGCGTCACGCTTGCCGGCGATTACAGGAGTTACGTGCGCTGCTCGAATCCCGACAGCGCTGCTTCCGCCTCGATCGCCGCGTTGAAGGCCGCCGGAGCCGAAATCATCTATGGCCTCACCCACCAGACTCTCGAGGCCGACAGCGCGCTGCTCGCAAGGGAGCCGGACCTCGAGTTCATCCTGGGTGGTCACGAGCACGAGAACCACCGGATCCTCGTTGACCGTAGGCGACTCCTCAAGGCAGACGCGAACTCGAGGTCCGCACAGCTCCTCACCCTCACGCGCGGCCAGGGCGGCTGGGTGCAGGGTGATCAGCTCATAATTGTCGACAGGCGAATTCCGTTCGAGCCAAACGCGCAGGCCGTGGTGCGTGCGTGGACCGACAGCGTTGCGAAGCGGCTCGGCCCCGAGCGTGTGATAGCGACGACGTCGTTCGACCTCGACGCCCGCGATGCAGTAAATCGGGCGCGTGAATCGCCGCTCGGCGACGTAGTGACTGATGCTGTCAGGCTGGGAACCGGCGCCGATGTCGCGATAATGAACTCGGGAACCATGCGGCTCGACGATGTGATTCCGGCCGGACCGATTACGAATTACCAGATACAGTCGATTTTTCTTTTCCCTGACCAGTCGAGGATGATGACTTTCCCGATGACCGGCGCGCGGTTGCGGGAGGTTCTGGAGCATGGCGTGGCGAATGGCTCGGTTGGGAAGGGTCCGTATCTTCAGGTTTCAGGAGTGAGGTTCACGTGGGACTTTGCCAGGCCGTCCGGTTCGCGGATTGTCGGCGAGGTTACGCGGCCTGACGGTCGCGTCATCGGGCCAACCGATGTGATAAGGCTTTCGTTCGGGGTCTACCCTGCCTGCGAAGGAGGCGATGGGTACGTAGTGCCGGAGGCGAAGGAAGCATGCGCGAACCGGAACGAGGCGCCGCCAGCAGTCGAGCTGCTGCTGCGACACATCACGGAAAGGCTCGGCGGCAACGTGACTCCGCCCACTGCGGACAGGGTGCGGCGGTTGAACTGACGCGTCGCCGATTAGAACGACTTTCTTACACGGTCACATCCTGACAACGGCCGACCAGGCGCCATAATCAGCCCTGGTACCCGCCGCTACCCATACTTAACGCATCCATGACAAACCGAAGGGATTTCCTGAAGCAGGGGACGCTCGTCGCCGGGGCGATGGCGACTTCGGTGGCTGGTCGAATAGGTACGCCCGACGCGACGCACTACGGATTCATTCGTCACATGAATGTCCCCTCCCCCAACCGCTAGCCATGCGCGTACTCGCCTCCCTTTCCCTGATCGCACTGTTTCGTCAACGAACCCCGCATCAGTTAAGCGATGCAGGGCTAATGAGTCAGAAGATGCGCCCGGAGGGGCTCGAACCCCCAACCTGCTGATCCGAAGTCAGCTGCTCTATCCAATTGAGCTACGGGCGCGCGGAATAGAAGCTAACTCCGCCTGCTCACCTGTACATGGCGAGCCGCTCGTGAGCGGCGGTGAAGGGTGTGGATGACACGGCGGGCGCGGAATTGACAGCATCGCCCGCAGGTCGCCAACTTCCGGCGATGACTCAACTCGCACCGTCACCCAACGTCGGCGATCCCGCCCCCGATTTCGACCTCGAGGCTGACGACGGGTCGCGCGTATCGCTTGAATCGCTGCGCGGAAAGAACGTCGTCCTCTTCTTCTACCCGAAGGACGACACGCCTGGCTGCACGCGCGAAGCCTGCGATTTCCGCGATGCGCTGCAGCGGTTCGGCGAGATGAACACCGAGCTTTTCGGCGTCAGCCCCGACGGTGCAAAGTCACACAGGAAGTTCCGGCAGAAGTTCGCCTTGCCGTACCGTCTCCTTGTTGACGAGGAACATCGCATCGCCGACGCCTACGGCATCTGGAAGGAGAAGAAGATGTTCGGCGTCACCTACATGGGCGTAGTCCGAACGACCGTGATAATCGACAAGGAGGGGCGGATCGCTTGGATGTTTCCGGAAGTCAAGGTCGAGGGACACGCCGCCGAAGTCACCGAAGCGGTGGCCCAGCTCGGTTGACGCGCTCCGGGGTCGCGCCGGCGGAGTAAGCGCGGCTCAGCCGCCTGGTTCTGGTTAGATTTCAGGGAACGGCCCGATTGCGGGCCCTTCCTGCCTCCCCTCTGCTGCACCGCGCCGACCATCGGGATTCCCATGAGCTACAAGATCCAGCAGCATCGCATCAAGCGCCGCGGAATGAGCTATCACTTTGTCTCGTACGCGGGCCAGCCGGCGAACGTGCGTAAAGGTGAAGAAGCAACCGGACCCATGTGGTACATGATGCGCGCAGGCAAGCGCTGGCCCGTGATGCCGCAGGTCCTCGGACAGAGTGAGGCCGAGACGATGCGCGAGTTAGGTACCTGGCTCGAGTCGCAGGATGCGCCCGGCACCTGAGTCCAGGAAACAGCTCTTCTCGCCCGACGCATTTTCGGCGGTGGATGGTCCCCATCTTGCTCTCGTAGTGATGATTCGCAGGCAAAGTGCCGCGATCACACAGGCGAGGTAGCGATGGGATTATTCGACAAGGCAGGCTCGATCTTCGGCGACAAGGCGGAAGATCAGAAGAAAGCCGGAGCGTCTCCGGACTTCCGCGACGCGACCTCCGGCAGCACGACTGGCACGCCGCCGGCAGCTGACTTTTCCGACGTATCGTCGGGAGAATCGACAACAGCGCCTTCTTCCGCTACCGGAAAGACATATACGGTCAAGAGCGGAGATTCGCTGAGCAAGATCGCCAAGGCGCAGTACGGCGACGCGAGCCAGTGGAAGCGCATATACGAGGCAAACCGGGACAAGATCAGCAACCCGGACCTGATCCACCCCGGGCAGGAATTCACGATTCCCGACGCCTGATCACAGGGAAAGGAGAGAGAGTATGAGAAATATCAGGAATGGCCGCCTGGCGGCGGTAGTGGCGTTTGCGCTGGTTGCGACTGTCGGCGCCTGCAACAGGGCATCAGACGATGCAGTCGTTGCAACGGATACCGCGATGGTGACGGTGCCCGCTGCCACCGCTCTCCGCGTTGACGAAATCGAGATAGGGAAGACTCTCGACGCGGACAAGTCGATCGGAAACGAGACAGACAATTTCGGCGTCCGCGACACGATCTATGTCGCTGTGGAAACCGAAGGAGCAGGCAGTGGAACGCTAGCCGCCAGGTTCACGTTCCAGGATGGACAGGTTGTCGAGGAGGCGTCGCAGAGCATAGCGCCCACGAGCGAGGCCTGGCACGAGTTCCACATCCAGAAAGCGACCGCCTGGCCGACTGGGAACTACAAGGTGGAAGTGATGCTCGACGGAGTTTCTGCGGGGTCTAAGGACTTCAGCGTAAGGTAGAGCGGGGAGCAATCACCGGAAAAAAGAAGGGCCCGCCGGATCCACGGCGGGCCTTTTCTGATGCATAAGCGTTCTGGATGCCAAGCATCAGAAGGAGGCTTCCTTGCCCTCATTCTCCGCGACCCGGTCAATGCTTTCCTGATTTCGTCCCTGCCCTGGATGGAGTTAAGGGGCCCGAGGACGATCGTGCCGTTGGACGAGTACAGGCGGGCGACTTCGCCCGGCTTGTCCCGGTCCCATCGGTCACCCAGTTCCGCGAGGAGGTTGGCAATCTGGTTCTGGACGCGGGCGCGGTGCGCTATGGCCTCGGTGTGATAGGCGCTTCTCCAATCTGTCAGCATCAACAAATTTGCAACGGCCCACCTTCGTAGCCCGCGTTGCAGGTTGCAGGCAGCAGGCAGCTCGGGCGGGTAGCAGACAGCAGGAAGCGGGAACAATTGGTACCCGGAGCACTGATTAGCCAGCCATCGCTCCTCTCGATTGCAGCGAATGACGTATCAGCCCTTTGCTGTAACCTCGTTCCCGGGTAATCCGAGAAGAACGTCAAAAAAGCGGGGGTGCCAGTAGTGCGCACCCCCGCTTTTCGTTGATCAGGCCTGAGTGTCGTCAGGCTTTAGTCAAGACGCAGGATTCCCGCTTGAATTGCGGATTGTTCTCCTCGGCGAACGGCACGGGGTAGGCCACATCGTCTCCGAATACGCTGCCTCGGAAGTTGGGTCCACTCGGGAAAACCTGATTCGAAGGCAGCCCGTAATTCCGGACAAGCCTCCTCAGGTCGCCTTGGCGGTGCCCCGTGTTGAATAGCCAGAGCGCCCGTTCCCTGAACAGCATTTCACGCCGGCCTTGCGCCGTTCCCGGGTCCACGAGGGGCGGAAGCGTTGGCGGAAGCCCAACCGGGAAGACCTGCACCTGACGCGGGTAGAGAAGTCCCAGAAGCTGCGCTGTAATGGCCCGAAGGCCGTTGAGCCTGTCCATCATCAGCGTGAAGTTGCCCGCGTTGTATGCTGCTTCGGCTTCGATCAGCCGGGCTTCCACACCTGATGCGAGAGGAACGTCGGAGTCGAAATCGGGATAGTTGTTATTGAGCCAGCAACGAACCGATCCCGTGAAACACGAGTTGCCCGAGCTCGGACGTCCCTGATAGGGCACCCGCGGGTCCTGCAGGCCACGGAAGGCAATTCCCTCTGCCCCCGGAGCGGTTACAGGGGGGGCAGCTGTGCCGGATGTTGGTGCGTCTGGTCGAAGCAGGCCTGTCGGGGTGTCTGCTCCCTCGAGGTTCGCAATGCCGTAGCGGCCATTGAGCGTCAGTGACGAAATGGGATTGTTCTGCGCGGCCGTATTCGTGGAGTGCTCGATTTGGAATACGAAAGTAGTGGGTACCGCACTGACCGCTGCTGCCGCCTCGGCGTACCGGCCCAGGTTGAGCAGCGCCCGCCCTTTACCTACGGCAGCGAGCCGGTTGTTCGGATTCTTGGCAAGCCCTTCGTTGAACCGGTCCACAGCCGCCTCATTCATTGCAACGGTCCCGATAGGGGGACCAAACTCGATCGCACTAGGGTCGATCGGCCCCGTATCCGGTATGCTGCTGAATGGCACCGCCCCGCACCATCCCTCGCTCAGCGTCACGTAGGTGTATGCCTCGATCGCGCGCAGCTGCGCCTGTGACGCAGCGTCCGCGGTCGCGGTTTGCGGGGTCGAGAACTGGTCCACCAGCGCGAACGCACGTCTCGCGTTGAGGCGCGCCTGGTGCAGGAAGGTGTAAGCCGCATCGGAGATGTTTCCCAGGATTGCGGGCTGCATCTCCCTCTTATCCGCTGCCTGCCGCGTCGTGAAGGTATCGCCGTAGTAGAACTCATCGCTGATCACAGCCGACGCGGAAAGAAAAGCATCACCTCCGAAACCACTATACCCGCCGGAGAACTGCCGGAGGGCACCGTTGACCAGGGCGGGAACAGCCGCGAGTCCAGTCAGGTCCTCGGGACGCAGCTCCTCCGGATTAACCGTGGCGACGATCTCGTCGGTATCGCAGGCGACTATCGGAAGCGCCAGCGTTGCGACGAGAAGGAGCCTGGGAAGGGCCCGCAGGCCCCCCCCGTTATTGAAAAAATTCATTTTTGATCTCGGCAATTGGTTTTAGAGTCTGAAATCGAATCGGAGAGTGTAGGTACGTACGGGTGGCTGGGTGTTGAATTCACCCTGCGTGAAGTTGGTGTCACCGCCCGTCTCGTTGATCTCTGGATCGAGACCGGTGTAGTCGGTCCAGGTGCGAAGATTCCGGCCGGCGAACGAAACTCCGGCCCCTCTAAGCACGCCAAACCGGTTCGAAGCGCCCTCTGGAACCGCAAACCTGACTGCAAGCTCGCGCCATTTGATGAACGTGGCGTCTTCGATGTACCCGAAGGGCGTAGCGCCCATGAAACGGGCGGCGATGAATGCGGCCTGGCTCTCCAGGGAAGCTTCAGGGTTTGACAAAGCTCCGCACTGTCCAACCCATGGGTTGGCATCCAGAGTGGTGCAACGGAATCTCTCCGTGTAGTTCAGCTGCTTGTGGCCGGCGCGCCGCTCGAACAGTGACGAAATGGTGAAGTTGCGGAGCAGCGTCAGATTGAACGACATCCCCTGAGTATTCGTCGGGAGGCTCGGGCCGACGAAAGCCAGCGCGAGGGTATCCAGGCCGCCGGTCTTGTTGCGAACTGCGATGAACTTGGAGCTGTCCACCGTCACTTCAGCACGTGACAGCCGGCCGTCTCCATCCGCGTCGTTGAACTTGATCGGCAGAGCGAAGAACCCTCCGGTTGGATAACCTTCGCGATGGTTCTGTGCGCCGCGATTGAACTGAATCGGTGCGATATCCTCGCCGAGCACTGCGACCTTGTTGCGGAGAGTAGTGGCAGTAAGTGAGGCGTCAAAACTGAAGCGCTCGCCCCTGAGGACTTCCGCCTTGAGGCCGAGCTCGGTGCCCCAGTTCTTCACGCTTCCGAGGTTCTGGAAGACAGACCCCGTGAGCCCCGCAGAAGGAGCCAGGTTGCGCGCTACAAGCGCGTCCTTCGACTCCCTGTTGAATACCGTGAATTCGGTCGAGATCCGGTTGTCGAAGAAACCTGCATCGAAGCCACCTTCGATTTCCGTGGTCCGCTCTACCTTCAAGCCGGGGTTACCGGTGCTCGTAAGGATCAGGGCAGGAGTTTCCGCCCCGCCCAGCTGAACGACTCTCGATCCGAAGAACGTTTCGGCATCGCCGAAACCCGGCCGCTGGCCGGCCTGGCCCCATCCGGCCCGCAGGCGCAGCTGGCTCAGCAAGCCGATCTCCGGGAAAAACGGCTCTCGCGACACCAGCCACGATGCGTTGAACGACGGATAATACGCGAGGCCGGAAACGTCGCGGACGAGGCCGCTGTTGTTGTCAGCGCGGAGGCTTCCCGACAGGAACAGCCGGTCTTTGATCGCAAGCTCCTGGCGGGCAAAACCTCCGACGGTCTTCAGATCGGAGTAGGCCTCGTCGACGGCGAACTGGCTGGTTGTCGCGCCGCACGAGCGCGTGCCCGCGGGAATTCCAATGCCGTAACAGTTGACGTTCTCGAAGAGTGCGCGCTCATATGCCGCGCCTACGGTCGTCGTCGTAATCAGCGACGCAAGCGGCTCGAATCTGGCCGACGCGGACGCGTTATTTGTCCACAGGTAACTGTTCGACCGCGTCGCATTGCGGTGACCGGCAGTGAAGGTAAGGGCAATCGGCAGCTCGTTCGGATTGAGCGTCAGCCGGTCGTAACGGCCGAAATAATCCATCCCGGTATTGGCGTTCAGGCGAAGCCACGACAGGGGAGTGTAATTCGCGTTGGCGCCGACTACGAAACGATCGAGTGCCTGATCCGCCTTGTACTTGCGCTGGTCGGCGGTGTTATAGCCGAAGTAGGAAGCCACGCGTCCGCCTGGCCTGCCAATTGTATCAGACTCCATTCCGGGCACATACTGCGCGGGTCCGAGGAACCCGTTGATGAGCGGGCTGAAGATGCTGTTGTCGTTGGAGATACGCTCAGTGTCGCTCTTTATGTACGCGGCGGTGATGGCCGTGTTGAGGCGGCTTCCCAGCCGGGCTGTAATATTGGTCCGGAGACTCGTTCGCCCGATCTCATTGGGACGAAGGACTCCAAGCTCCTTGTCACGATCGGCTGAAAGGAAATACGTCATGGCGTCGCTTCCGCCGGAGACGCTCAGGCCCACCTTGGAGCGCGAGCCAGTCTGGTAGGGCGTCGTCCGCTCATCGCTGAACTGGTCGAAGGACAGAAGTGTATCCTGACGGCAGGTGCCCGTCGCTGCGACGTAGTTGGGACAGATTTGGTACGGCGCCGCGCTGCCAAACCACCTGGTGATGTTGAGGGGCGTGCCCGTGACGTCAGTCCTGTAAAACGGCTTTGTGTCGTCGTTGACCTGCAGGGCCGCGAAATTCAGCGGATACGTGTTTTTGTCCTTGAATGATGACGCCTCGACGTAAGTCCGCCACGTCGGAGCACCCGCGCGCCCACGGCGCGTGGTAATGAGGATGACGCCATTATTGGCCACGCTGCCGTAGATGGCGGCGGCGGCTGGTCCCTTCAGGATGTCTATGTTCTCGATCTCTTCCGGGTTGATGTCGTTGAGACGCGAGTAGTCCTGGCCGCCGAGGCTAATGCCGCCCTTCGAATTCGACACGCGGACGCCATCGACGAACAGCAGCGGCTCGTTGGAGAGCGAAAGGCTGTTTGCGCCGCGGATACGGATCTTCTGCGACCCGCCGCTGGTGCCTGTCGCGCTCTGGAGCTGGACGCCGGCCACGCGACCCTGAAGCACGTCGGCCAGTTTCGTGATCGGTCCCTTGGTCAATTCAGCGACGTTGATCTGACCGACGTTGGTCCCGATCTCGACCCGGCGCTCCTGCGCCCCGGTGACCGCGCTGACCACAACTTCCTGCAGCTGGAGAGCGGACTCCCCGAGGACGAAATTCACCGTCGCGGTAAGCCCCGCTCCGACAGTGACCCTCTGCGATGCGGGTTCGAGGCCGACGCGGCGAGCCCTTAGCTCATACGTACCTGCCGGTACATCCCGAATCGTATAACGGCCCTCCTGGTTCGTCATGGAGCCGCGCTGTGTACCCGCAACCTGCACCTGAACGGCGGGGAGTGGTTGATTCGCGCGGCTCATGACCTGCCCGGAGATCGATCCGGCGGCCTGCGCCGCGAGTGCCGCCGGCAAGAACGTCACGGCCAACACTGCGGTAAAAAAACCTGATACTCTCTTCATACATGTCTCCTGGAAGCGTGAGCTGCAACATCGGGGATGGGGTAGCTCACGGAAAGGGCGTGCTGCCCGCACATACGGGCAACAGGGTGCAACCGGAACCAAAGCTGTTCAATTAGACAGGGAAGAGAACCACCTCCTCTGGATCGCCCTTCTCCGAGGACCAGACTGTCGCCTCAGGGGGCGTCGAACGAACGTACGTTTGGCGCTCAGGGATGTATCGAGAGCGTCAGAGCTATATAGCGTCAGAGCTATATAAGGAGAATGTAAGAGGGACCCCCCGGTTCGCAAGGGCAGACCGGAGCCGGCAGCCCGCTGGTTACAGCGGCACTCTCACTTTGTCGCGGTGAGGCTCACAGCATCTGGCGAAAAATCGAACTGCTGCCGAACGAACTGACGCACCGCCCTGCCGTCCTTGACGGCGGGGGTGAACGATGAACGCTCCATCGCGTGGGCCACCGACCTGCTGAGGAGAGGGTGCGTGGACGAGATCACGGTGAAAGTTCGTTGCTCGACGATTCCAGTGGCGTCGATCACGAACTCTGCGACCACCCTCCCCCTTGTGCGAACTGCGAACAGCTCCTGTGGATACGCAGCGTCGAGATGCTCCCTGTTTTTCAGCTCCGCCCGGATATCGACCTGTTCTGATGTAAAGACGGAGAGCGACGCCACGAGTGCCTCGACGTCAAGCGGTTCTCTCGTCGCCCGGCGGGGCGGGTCAGTGTCGCGTCCCCTTGACCAGAGGAGAATTGAACCGCAACTCGAGCGGTTCTGTGTCGCGGTGTAGTCGATAGGGGCGGTCGTCGAGCCCAGATAGAGCTCCACTCCATGCAGCGTATTCAGCGGGAATGCGTCGAGATCCACTTCGCCGGCCGGCATTGGAACGCCATCGATCCACACGAGCGGCCGGCAACTGCGGCCGCGCATCCGGATTGCGCCGCCGCCACTCGAGAGCCGCACCGAATTGACTCCCGGGCTTCGGGACAGCAGTTGGCTGAGCGACCGTGCGTTCTGGGCGTCTATCTCTGCGCGCGTTATGAACTGCCCGCTTGACTTGCGCTCGAGCCGCTGGTAGTAGCCGGCGAGACGGCCGGTGTATTTCATGCGGTTTTGCTGGATCACGACCTTCTCCAGCATTGCGGGCAGCGCGGTGAGCCGGATCTGCAGGCCGTCGACGGACTGCCCGGGGGTGGTTTCAATTCGCAGCGAAGCCGGCAGGTACCCAAGCCGTCTCGCATTTACCTCGAGAACGCCTCCGGCGACACCGGGGAAGCGGAACTCTCCTTTCTCATCCGTGCGCGCGCTGAGAGGAGTGTTCGTTATTTCCACAACTGCGCCGAATATGGCCAGGCCTTCAGCGTCGGTAACGATGCCGCGCAGCGGAACTGTGCCCTGTGCGCCAGCGATCGACCCCATCAACGGGACCGCTACGCCGGCGAAGAAAAGCATCGCCGAAAGGCAGGAAAGCGGAGAGCGGAGCTTCCTGATTTTTTCCCCCTCCGAGTGCGGGAGCAGTTCTGCTCGAACTCGCGTTGTGGCTCCGTTTCAAGCTGAAGCCGGGCACACGCCGACGCAAGAGACACCTCCTTGCCGGCAGTCGAGCGCTGCTCACGAGGCCATCTCGCACCAAACGAAAACGGGCGCCGTTGCCCGGCGCCCGAAGGTTGATGACAGGTTCCTGATTCAATCACTCGACAACGCGCCCGAAGGGACTCGAACCCCTAACCTTCTGATCCGTAGTCAGATGCTCTATCCAATTGAGCTACGGGCGCCCGAAAAAAATTCATTGTACTGCTACCAACGCATTGCGGACTGCGGACTGCGGACTGTCTTATAATGGGCGGTACAAGACTCGAACTTGTGACCTCCACGATGTCAACGTGGCGCTCTAACCAACTGAGCTAACCGCCCTTCCAGAGACGGTGGAGCCACCCGGGCAGCAAATGCCGCTGCCTGAAACTCTGCGCCTCTTCCTACCCAGAGCGGGAAACGGGACTCGAACCCGCGACCCCAACCTTGGCAAGGTTGTGCTCTACCAACTGAGCTATTCCCGCGACAAACCCTCTTCTTCACAAAACCGGCCGACCGCCCGAACGGGGAGCGAATCAGCCGGTGTGCCGAGCCTGCTTCACACGGACCACAATCTAATCGGATCTTCCACCGGAATGGAGGTGAGGGGAATCGAACCCCTGACCTCTTGAATGCCATTCAAGCGCTCTCCCAACTGAGCTACACCCCCGGCACCTAAACGCCCTGCGAACTAATGATTACGCCTGATACGGAGCGGTTCTAAGGTTCACGCATAATACAACAGATTCCTGCTTGCGTGTCTGCTGTTTTTCCGTTTTTTTCCGTCCGCCTCTGGGCGCTCTGCGCCCTCTGCGTGCCTTTCTCTGCGATCTCAGCTCGGCGAAGCCCTCTGCGCCCTCTTGTTAGCGGAACCATCAACGATATCCATGGGTAGAAGGGAAGTCAAGAAACGCCCCTAGCAATTCGCGCCACGGCCGGTAATTTGCAGCGCCCGCATCGTGAAATCAGTTTCACGTTTTCGGGTGTCATGAAACACCGGCAACACACGTCTCAAGACACCAAATCGCCGCACTCGGCATCGCCGCGTTCGAATAAATAAGAATCTCTGCTGAAAGGACCTGAGGTGTCCACAAATGGCTGAAGTAAAGCGCCGCCGGAAAGCGGCCGCGACCGGAATCGCGCCCAGTGAACCCGAGCGCGACATCCTCGACCAGTATCTCTATGAAGTGAGCACGTATCCGCTCCTCAAGGGAAACGAAGAAATCGAGGTTGCCCGGAAAATCCGTGCAGGTGATCAGGATGCGCTCCAGGAACTCGTAAAGCGCAACCTGCGATTCGTCATATCCGTCGCCAAGAAATACCAGAACCGGGGACTCCCCCTCATCGACCTGATCGGTGAAGGCAACGTCGGACTGCTCACCGCAGCCCGCAAGTTCGACCCCGACCAGGGCGTCAAGTTCATCTCCTACGCAGTGTGGTGGGTCCGACAGGCAATCCTCTCGTCACTGGCCCGCCAGGGACGCACCGTCCGCGTGCCGCTCAATCGCACCGCTGATCTCTCCCGCATCATCAAGGCGAGCGAGATCCTGCGGCAGAAGATGCGCCGCGAGCCGACACCCGAGGAGCTGTCGCAGCTGACAGGCCTCTCGGTCGACGTAGTCCAGTCACTCGCCGCCCTCAACACGGGCGACGTGCGGCTCGACGCGCCGATGGACCCGGAAGGCGACCGCTCACTCATCGAGCGCTTCGTCGCCGACGAAATGCCCGACACCGAAGAAGAGGCAATGAACCGCTTCCTCAACGACGAGATAGAGTCGGCACTCTCGACCCTGCCTCCGCGGGACGCAAAAGTGCTTCGCCTCTACTTCGGCCTCGAAGCAGGTCGCGAGCACACTCTCGAGGAAATCGGCTCGATGCTCGGCGTCACTCGCGAGCGCGTCCGTCAGCTCCGCGATCGCGCCCTCAAGCGCCTCCGCGAAGGTGACGTAGGCCGCGCGCTGGGAAGTTTCGCCGCCTAGAAGCCATCCGAAGAATTCACACGAGAACAGGGAAATCCCGGCGCCAGATGCCGGGATTTTTTTCGAGCCTTTGTCGTGGATTGAGGCTGGTTCCGGAGATTCATTTGGGCAGCCGCGCAAAACGCGGCGAAGTACCCTCCGGCCCGCGCCGAGGTGGGGAAATACAAACTGGACCACGGGGGGGCGGCAGTCTGGGGATTTAGCAGCTACTTTGTGAGCAGCCCCACCACCCACCGCACCAGCTATCCGCCCCGATGATCCGTCTCATTGACGTCCACAAAGCGTTCGGCCCGAAGGAAGTCCTCACGGGCTTCACGCTCGACGTAAATGAAGGCGAGACCGCAGTAATCATCGGCTACTCGGGAACTGGAAAGTCAGTCGCGATAAAACACATCGTCGGACTGCTCGAACCCGACCAGGGAACTGTCTGGGTCGACGGCCTCGAGGTTCCGACGCTCACCCGCCCCCAGCTTTATGCTCTCAGGGCGAAGATCGGATACGTCTTCCAGTTCGCAGCTCTTTTCGATTCGATGACGATTGGCGAAAACGTCGCGATGGGCCTCCGCAAGGAAGGGAAGCTCGCCGAGCGAGAGATACTGGAGCGTGTGTCGGAGGCGCTCGAGCTGGTTGACCTGCCGGACGTCGAGACGAAAATGCCCGCCGAGCTTTCCGGAGGAATGCGGAAGCGAGTTGGAATCGCGAGAGCTATAGCCCGGAAGCCGAAGTACATCCTCTACGACGAGCCGACGACAGGTCTCGACCCGGTAACGAGCGCCGTAATCGACCAGCTGATGGTTCGAATGAGAGAAAAGCTCGGCGTAACGAGCATCGTGATCACCCACGACATGCGGAGCGCCTACCGCGTGGGTTCCCGCATCGCGATGCTGTATGAAGGGAGGATCAGGCAGGTGGGTACGGTGGAAGAGATCCAGCAGACTTCCGACCCCATCGTTCGCCAGTTCATCGAGGGAAGAGCCGAAGTGGAGCTTGAGGAAGCCGGTGTCTAGGGAAGCCGCGGCTGAAGTTTCCGAGGTTCCGACTCTGCTCGCGTTTACTCCCCGGGAGCGCGCCAGGGCGTTCGTGCGCGGCTCGTTCCCGAAGAGAAAATGGAAGGTCATCTTCGTTCGCGACCTCAGTGAGTTCCGGGCGACTCTCCGGCGCACCCTGATCGACGCGACGCTCGTCGACATTGGATCGCCGGCGGCGACGACGAGTGCGGGCGGCGAGTCGACGAACGTCATGGCCGGACAGCTTGCCGCATCGGGCGCCGACGACACGTGGAAGATCGCAGCGCTCGCGCACGAATTTCCCTCGGCTCCGTTCTTCGGCATTACGCCTCTTCGCGCGACCGACGCGCCGGCTATCGCAAGGTGCGCCGGCCTCGAGTTCTGTGACATACTCGCGGACGGGCTCGATGACGCTGTGGCGCGCGACCTCGTGGCTCCCCGCACATTCACTTCACGTTTTGTCGCGGCGCTCTCCGAGCCACCGCCGGGCATGGGCCTCAAGACGGAGATGCAGCTCGCGACGTGGCGCGCGATTTTAGCATCCGGTGGCCGTCCGGTAAGGACAGCGATGCTGGCCCGCGAGGCCGGGGTCACGCGCGAGCACCTGAGCAGGCATTTCTCGACACAGGGTTCGCCCAACCTCAAGCGGGTGATCGACCTGGTTCGAATGATCGGCGCGGCCGAGCTGGCGAAGAATCCTGGACTCGACGTGCGGGACATTTCGCGAATTCTCGGCTTCGCGTCGTCGTCCCACCTTGCGGTTACCGCCCAGCGGGTTCTCGGTACTCGTCCCGCATCGCTGTCGAGGCTGAGAACCGTTGACCTCATCGATCGTTTTACACAGGGCCGGACGCGGTCGCGCGGTTAGGTGAAGGCAATGCGGCGCGAGCGGGGAGACTGATCTCTAATGCTGAGCGGAAGTGGGCGGGGACGATGGCGGTCGCATCATTTCTTCGTCCATGGAGGTTGGGGTCGCAACAAGTACTGCCGTGACAGCGATGACCAGCAGTGCCACGACGAGCTCGCCGGTGGCGCTCCACCTCAGGCGCCGTGATGCTTCGGGTTTGCCGAGAGCGGGTTTCACGCGAAGCCAGTTATAAGCTCCCGTCGCTACAACCACTGACAGGATTCCCAGCTTGATCAGCAGCGTCCGGCCATAAGTCGTTTCCCAGAGCCCCGGAATTGAACCGATGTGAAGCCAGGCGGCGACCAATCCGGTGGTGGCTGTTACTCCGGCGAACATCAGCGCTGCCGGCGAAAATGCATTAACGAGGCTGCGAACCGCTGAGTCCCGACGCTCGGCCCCCATGGACATCGCGGCCGGAATGCCGGCCGCGAGGACGAAGAAAAGACTTCCCAGCCAGCCCCCAGCCCCAAGGATGTGGACCGCGTCTGCGATGATCGCGAGCGGAGCCAGACCAGGCGTCGAGGCGGCGTGGCCCGAGAGGCCTGGTGAGAAGGCAGCGAGGAGAACTCCGATTCCCGCGACAGGCCAGCCAACCCCTGGTGCAGATCTCGAAACCTTGAGCCCGCCGAGCACGACACCGGCGCCGAGCACCTGCAGGATCCAGCCGGTGCCCCATGTCGTTCCGGTGATCATCGGCCACATTGCAGCCAGCACCGGTTGACCGGTCCCGTGCATCGCGTATGATTGCGCGATCAACCGCACGATGGCGATGACTAGGAGCGCTACAGCGCTCAACTCGACCAGCCGTTCTACACGCGTTGCAACGAGCTGCGGAAGATCTGACGTCGGTTCGCGGCGCCGGAGAAATCCGACCACTACGAAGTGGAACGCGAGGCCTCCGACAAGAATGAGGAGAGCCGTGAACTGGGCCCAGCGAATCACCGCAAATCCCGGGGATTGTGCGTCGAAGGCGCGACCGCTCGGCATTGCTACGGGATCGTGGTGCATCTCTTCCATTCGAGCGGTCGCCGTAACTCCCGAGTCCCTGGCAGTGGCCGCTGAAGTCTGCGACGCTGCGCTGTCGCTCACCGCGAATCCGAAACTGCCGCTAACAGGGTGGCCGTCCTTTCCGGCGGTCTTCCATGTTACCGTATAACGGCCAGGGGGCAGTGGCGCCGCGAGCGAAAACACAATGGTTGTTCCGCTGAGTGACGGACGAGCGAGGGAGACCGCGCCGCCTACTGCACCGATGAGCTGCACAGTCGTGAACGGGAGCTCAGGTTTTTCCGTGAACTCGAGTCGAATCTCCGTAACCGGCTGCACGACCGTTGTGCCGTTCGCCGGCGTTGAGCTCCTGAGAACTTCATGCGCCACTGCCGTCTCTGGGAAGGCGATGGTGATGGCCAGCGCCAGCACTCCGATCAGGCGGATCTGCATCAACTTGAAGGTGGTTGCGGACCCGCCGTCGCTTGGAATCATTTCTTCCTGGTAGTGTCCGTGCTGCCGTGATTCACCCCGGCGCTGGCAAGATGCGTGATGAAAGTTGTACACTGGTGTAGCCGAAAAGAATCGGATCAGGGGTTGGCCCGCGCGATTGACCCGTCTGGAGAGTCGTGAATATGACATACGTCCGTGTGATGGCCGGAATGATGTTGCTCGCCGCGTCGTCAGGCGCATTAAGAGCCGCGCAGGCTCACGACTTCTGGCTGGTTCCTGATGCGTTCCAGATTGCGGACGGCATGCAGTTGTCAGTTCGCGGCCAGACGAGCAGCAATTTTCCCACCAGTGAGTCTGCCGTCACTCCCGAGCGTGTGACAGAAGCGCGCGTGATTGGAGCTTCCGATGACGTTCGCGTTACCGGCGTCGGTACGTCTGGCACATCGCTCCTGCTGCGCAATCGGCCGCGCGGAGCAGGCCAGCGAATAGTGGCGGTCTCTCTGGCACCGCGTCTCGTGCGCGCCTCCGGTCCTGAATTCAAGCGTTACATGGAGCTCGAAGGTGCGGCAGAGCTGGCAAAGCGGTACGACCGTGAAGGAATTCTCCCGAAGACCGACAGTATCACGCGGCGTTATGCGAAGTATGCCAAGACGATAGTCGAGGTTGGCTCAGGCGGTGCACGTGCTTATTCAATCGTTGTCGGCCAGCCGGCCGAATTCGTGCCGCTGAGTGACCCCGGAGCTTTGCGAGCGGGTGATACTCTGCGGATTCGTCTTGTTTACGCGGGAGTGCCGTTGAACGCCGCGCATGTCGAAGCGGGACTGGCACCAGCGGGTGGTAGCCGGATCGATCTGGCGCTCGAGACCGATGCGAACGGAATTGTGCGGGTCCCGGTGGGGCGCGCTGGACTCTGGAACGTTCGATCTCTGCACATCGTTCCCTCACCGCACGGGAGCGGTGCTGATTGGGATTCACATTTCGTGACCTTCGTTTTCAGGGTGCGATAAAAAAGGTCAACGATTGCGACGCAATGGGCGACGTGCAACGGAATGGCCTCAGCCCCCAGTTGAATCCAGAGGCCGCTTGTGATATTTTTCACAAGCCCCGAAACAGCAGCCAACGATGCCACCAGTGGGTCGCACTGGCTCCCCAGTAACGTCCCAGCCCCATCCACATAAACATGGCCACCGAAACCTCTCTCCGACCCGGCGAAATCAAGGACATCCTGCTTCGCGAAATCGAAGCCGCTGACCTCCGCGACCTGGACGTTGAAGAAGTCGGAACCGTTCTCGAAGTGAAGGACGGAATCGCACGCATATACGGTCTCTCCCGGGCAATGTCGGGAGAGATGCTCGAGGTGACAGCATCTGAAACCGGCGAGAAGATCACCGCCCTCGCGCTCAACCTCGAGGAAGACAACATCGGCGCCGTCATCCTCGGCGACTACCTCGTGCTCAAGGAGGGCGACGAAGTCCGCCGCACCTCGCGTGTGCTCGAGGTGCCAGTCGGTCCCGAGCTGATCGGACGAGTCGTCGATCCGCTCGGCCGCCCGATCGACGAAGCCGGCGCGATAAACGCCACGCACGCCCGAAAGGTCGAATCGCCCGCGCCTGGAATCATCGTGAGGCAGCCGGTGAAGGAGCCGCTCCAGACCGGCATCAAGGCAATCGACTCGATGATCCCGATCGGACGCGGACAGCGCGAGCTGATCATCGGTGACCGCGGGACAGGAAAGACCGCGATCGCCGTCGACACGATCATCAACCAGAAAGGCACCGGCGTCATCTGCGTTTACGTCGCGATCGGCCAGAAGAACTCGACTGTCGCATCAGTCGTCGAGAAGCTCCGCCAGGCAGGCGCGATGGATTACACGATCGTCGTCGTCGCCGGCGCGTCGGATCCCGCGCCGATGCAGTACATCGCGCCATACTCCGGCTGCGCGATGGCCGAGTACTTCATGTACAACGAGGGAAAGCCGACGCTCTGCGTGTACGACGACCTCACCAAGCAGGCCGCGGCGTACCGCCAGCTCTCGCTCGTTCTTCGCCGGCCGCCGGGACGCGAAGCATTCCCCGGCGACGTGTTCTACCTCCACTCGCGTCTTCTCGAGCGCGCGGCAAAGCTGCGCGAGGACAACGACGTCGTCGATGGCGAGAACATCCTGAAGCCCGGCGGCTCGCTAACCGCGCTGCCGATCATCGAGACGCAGGCTGGCGACGTATCGGCCTCCATCCCGACGAACGTCATCTCGATCACCGACGGGCAGATCTTCCTCGAGGCGGACCTGTTCTACTCGGGAGTTCGCCCCGCCGTGAACGTCGGAATCTCGGTTTCGCGAGTCGGTGGAGCGGCGCAGATCAAGGCGATGAAGGCGGTCGCCGGCCGCCTGCGTCTCGACCTAGCCCAGTACCGCGAGCTCGAGGCGTTCTCGTCGTTCGCATCGGATCTGGACGCCGCGACGAAACGCCAGCTCGAGCGTGGCGCGCGTACTGTCGAAATCCTCAAGCAGCCTCAGTACCAGCCGATGCCGGTCGAGAAGCAGGTCATGATCATCTACGCCGTGACGAACGGTTTCCTCGACGCGCTGCCGGTCAGCGAGATCAAGGCCTGGGAGTCAGG
The DNA here is from genome assembly GCA_051005175.1 of Gemmatimonadaceae bacterium. Lineage (GTDB taxonomy): Bacteria > Gemmatimonadota > Gemmatimonadetes > Gemmatimonadales > Gemmatimonadaceae > UBA4720. The sequence goes on from JBPCJP010000136.1 coordinate 18,630, forward strand.
CTTCCTCGATTACGTGAATGCACAATATCCGCAGATCGCGAACGAGATCCGCACGCAGAAGGCGATGTCGAAGGAAATCGAAGCGGACCTGAAGCGCGCGGTCGAGGCGTTCAATGCGTCGCGCGGCACGGGCAAGGCTGCGTAACAGCAGATGGCCAAAGGTCGTGAGCTGAAGGGGCGAATCCGCTCCGTCGAGAATACGCGCAAGATCACGCGTACGATGGAGATGGTCGCCACCTCGAAAATGAAAAGAGCCGCGGACCGTGTGCAGTCGGCGCGGCCGTACGCCCTGAGTCTCGCGGAAGTAATAGCGGGACTTTACTCGCCGGATCTCGCCGAGCGTTTCCCGCTCCTGCGGCAGCCGGCGAAGGTGTCGCGCGCGGCGGTGATACTTCTCACCTCCAACCGCGGCCTCGCTGGCGGGTTCAACTCGAACCTCATCAAGGAAGGGCGCAATCTGCTGCGCCGCCTGGATGACGAGGGAGTCGAGACCCAGCTCCACATAGTCGGCAAGAAGGGAATCGGCTACTTCAAGTACATCGGCCGGCCGATAACCTCGAGCCGTATTGACATCACAGATCGCCCGACGGCTGAAAACGCGTCGGAGCTCATGAACGATCTCATCGACCAGTTCGTGAGCGGGGCGATTGACGCCGTCTATGTCGTATTCGCGAAGTACAACTCCGCGCTCTCGACTCCGCCGGTGTCGGAGAAGGTTCTGCCCGTGACGCCGCCCGAAACGAAGGGGCCACGTCCGGATTATCTCCTTCATCCCTCCGCCGAGGCGATCCTCACCGAGCTGCTTCCGCTCTACGTGCGCAACTCGATGTATCGCGCGCTCGTGGAAACAGTCGCCGGAGAGCAGAGCGCCCGGCGTACTGCGATGAAAAATGCTACTGACAACGCCGGCGACATTCTCAACGTGCTTCGCCGTACATATAACCGCGCCCGCCAGGCGCAGATCACGCAGGAGATCGCCGAGATCGTCGGTGGCTCCGCTGCACTCGAGGCTTAATAAATGGCTACCGCAGTGAAGACCGAGAAGAACGTGGGAAAGGTTGTCCAGGTGATCGGGCCGGTTCTCGACGTCGAGTTCGAATCGGAGAATCTTCCCGAGCTCTATAACGCGATAACGATCGACGCCAAGTCTGACGGCGGCGCGGACATCCGCGTCACCTCGGAAGTCCAGCAGCACATCGGCCGCAACCAGGTCCGGGCTGTTGCAATGTCCGCCACCGACGGCGTGGTGCGGGGAATGGAAGCAGTCGACACGGGAGCTCCGATCAAGGTCCCCGTCGGTGCAGCCGCACTCGGCCGCATCCTCAACGTGCTTGGTGAGCCTGTCGACAACGGGCCCGAGATAGGTCCCGAAGTCGAACGCTGGGCCATTCACCGCAAGCCGCCCGATTTCGCCAACCTCGAGCCTAAGACCGAGGTTTTCGAGACGGGCATCAAGGTCATCGATCTCGTCGCGCCATTCGTGAAGGGTGGAAAGATCGGGCTCTTCGGCGGCGCAGGCGTGGGCAAGACTGTCATCATTCAGGAACTCATCAACAACGTCGCCAAGGGACACGGCGGAAAGTCTGTGTTCTGCGGAGTGGGTGAGCGCACGCGTGAAGGGAACGACCTCTATCTCGAGTTCAAGGAAGCCGGAATTCTCGACAAGGTCGCGCTCATTTACGGCCAGATGAACGAGCCGCCGGGAGCGCGCCTGCGCGTCGGTCTCTCCGGTCTCACCGTCGCCGAGTACTTCCGCGACGTCGAGAACCAGGACGTTCTCGTGTTCATCGACAACATCTTCCGCTTCACGCAGGCGGGTTCTGAAGTATCAGCGCTGCTCGGCAGAATGCCCAGTGCCGTTGGTTATCAGCCGACACTGGCAACAGAGATGGGCGACCTGCAGGAGCGCATCACTTCGACGAAGACGGGATCGATCACGTCGGTGCAGGCGATTTACGT
>JBPCJP010000137.1:0-18073 GCA_051005175.1 Gemmatimonadaceae bacterium
GGAAGGGGTCGCGGATCGTGCGGAGAACTCTGGAGGCGTGAAGAAAGAGCGGCACTGATAACCGGTATTCTGCCCCCAGATAGATATCGTCGGACCGCGGGCCCGCGGTGACTCAACGCCGTTGCGGTGCTGCTCGTGGAAGATGACGCGAACCTTCGGACGTGGTGCCGACAAACATTTCCAGGTCAGCGCTTTCTGTTGCGTCTGGAGTACCGACCGGCCGTACAGTCGTGGTTTTCAAGGACACGGCCTCGATCTCACTCGCGGGTGTGGGCCTGATCGAGACGCTGGGCGGAACGGTTGTGAAACGCTGGGATGACATCGGGGTCGCCTTTGTTTCCGGTCTCTCGACGAGCGCGCTGACGTCACTTCAGGCCAGTGACCTCGTCTCACTGGTCGGCAACGACCGGGTCATCAACTGGCTGCCAGCCACGAAGGTAGGGGCAGCGATCGCGGGCGAAGCCGGACTTTCCCCCAATGGAGATCCCGCGAACGCCCGCTACTTTAAGGATGGCACGCAGTGGGGAATGCGCGTTACGGGAGCCAGCAAGGCGTGGGCTGCGGGATACCTGGATCGCCTCCGGATACCAGAACCCGCGATAGTGACCTGGTGAAGACAGCTTTAAGATACGGCCGCGACAATATGGCCGAGCGCGGGGCGTAGTCGCGCGTGCCTGTTTCTCCCTGCACTCCAAGATGGAAGCTGTTGGTAGCGGTTGCGTGTTTGGCTTAGATTGAGCGACTCAGGGGCAAGTGCGTCTTCGGCCCCCGGCAACGCCGGTCTCGATGCCTGCGATGCCTCGACACAACCCACACGGAAATTGTCATGTCCTTGCCGCTCTCGACATCGGAAAGCTCTGAAAACCTGATGGACTGGTTCCAGCTTCACAGCAAGAAGGCAGGCTGGGGAGCCGCCATAGTCGTGGTCCTTGCCGCGGGCGGATGGTTCTACGTGCAGTCCCAGGAGCTGCGCGCCGAGAGGGCCGAAAAGGCATACTACGAGGCCCAGCGGTCGCTGATGGCGGGGAATCTCCCGCTGGCAGAGTCTGATCTCAGGAAGATGATCGAGCGGTATGACGGGACGAAGCCGGCGATGGGGGCGAGACTCGTGCTGGCCCAGGTCCTTTATGACCAGGGCAAGTACCAGGAGGGCGTCGACCTCCTCCAGGCGAAGGCGCGCGATATAGGCCGTTCCCGTGAGTTCGGGTCGTCCGTTCACCTGATCATCGCTGGCGGCCTCGAGCAACTACAGAAGCACAAGGAAGCCGGGGCGGCTTATGAAGATGCCGCGAAAGCCGCGCGGTTCGATCCCGATCGTGAGCGGTACGAAACTCTCGCCGCGCGGGCTTACCTGACAGGAGCCGATACGACCAAGGCCCGCGAACTCTGGACCAAGCTGGGCGCCGACTCAAAGGGCACGGTCGCCGGAGAGGCCAGGGTGCGTCTTGGGGAGCTCGACGCAAAGGCCCAGCAGCCGGCTGGCTGATCCTGGAGGGTAGGCGCCGCCAAGGAGACATCGACCTGCCATCCCGCTTGGCGAATGGTACGTATAATATATGTTATGTAAACTACGCCCGGTGGAGAAATGTGGAGAACCACTTTCCGGACGGGACCTGGGAGCCTGCTAACCCTTTCCCTTTTAAGGGTTTGATGCCGATGAGCTGAGCCCGGTGTGAGATGGTCTCAATGCCGGCACGCGCTCGGGCTACTTGAAGTGCCAGCTGGCGCCTTCCGCGCCAGCCGTCAGGCCGGAATCTGGCCCAGCTGCCCCGTAAAGACGAGATCCGCGTTTCCGCGGAGCGATGGCAGCCACGCGTCTCCGGCTCTTCTCAGCCGCACCTCGAGCAGCTTTCCCGACCTTGTCCGGAGCTTTACCGGCGACTCCGCCTGACCCCATTCGACGAGCAGGATCCCGCTCGCAACAGCCCCGGTTCCGCATGCGAGGGTCTCGGCTTCGACGCCCCGTTCATACGTCCGGATATGCCACTCCGGCCCGGCTGGCGACAGGAAGTTCACGTTCGCGCCCTGCCTCAGCGAGGCATCCCGCCTGATGCTCGAGCCGCGGCCAGGGATATCGGCCGAGGCGACGTCGTGATCGAGTATCACGACGTGGGGGACGCCGGCGCGGGCGAAACCGAGCTCACTTTCGCGGTCCAGTCTGGGTATCTGGGCCAGCCGGGCCGTGACCTCCGTGACCGGGGCCAAGTCGATCTCAGGGAGCCCGCCAACCATTCTGGCGGTCACAACGCCGGAATCCGTCCCGATTGCCACTTCCCCGGCCTGAGCGAGGCCGGTCTCGGTGGCCAGCCGCAGCGCGCAAAGAGTGGCATTCCCGCAAAGCTCACCCAGCGATCCGTCGCTGTTGTAGTACCTGATTGAAAACGAATCGCGGGTCCCGGGCTCGAGAAAAACCACTCCATCTGCCCCTACCCCGGTTGCCCGCGCCGAAATTTCACGCACGGCCTCCGGGGTCTCGAGGGTGCCGGCGGGGCCGTCACGGAGGTCGAAGAAAACGAAATCGTTTCCGGACCCGCTCATCTTGTAGAATTTCCGGCCCTTCACGTTCAGATCCTGCCCCGGATGCTCCACCATCTGAGCCGCCATACCATCCAAACGGCCTCGCGCACTATGCGCTTTGACATCTTGCTCGACCCCTCGGTGCGGTCAACGAAGACGATCGGAATCTCGACGATCCGGAACCCCTTCTTCCATGCCCGCATGTGCATTTCTATCTGGAATGCATAGCCATTTGACTTGATGTCGTCGAGGTCTATGGACTCGAGAACGCGCCGTCGAAAGCACTTGAATCCGGCCGTCGCATCGAAGATCGGCAGACCCGTGATGCGTCGCGCGTAGATGTTGGCCGAATAACTGAGGATAAGTCGGCCGATCGGCCAGTTTACTACATTGACCTGGCCGTTCTGATAGCGCGATCCAATCACCAGGTCCGCCGTCCGGACTGCCTGCAGAAATTCAGGGATTCGCTCGGGGGCGTGCGAGAAATCGGCGTCCATCTCGAAAATGAACTGGTAATCCCGCGCGAGAGCCCACTTGAAGCCGGCTACGTAAGCCGTTCCCAGGCCAAGCTTTGCGGCGCGATGGATCGCGTGCACTCGAGGGTCTGAATCGGCGATCGCATCAACGAGGTCGCCGGTGCCGTCGGGCGACCCGTCGTCCACGATCAGCACGTCTATGGAAGGATCCTGCGCCAGAACCGCCCAGATCAGCCGCGCGATGTTCTCCTTCTCGTTGTAAGTCGGAACTATGACCAGGCTACGTTCAGGCAATTGCCTTTCGCTCCCTAAAGATTCCCGCAATGATGAGAAACGCCACAGCAGCGAGAGCGAACAATGTTACAAGCTTCCCGCTGCTGTAAGTGGGACTTTGGAACATGAGCTCGACATTTCTCCCGCCTGCCGGAAGCTCGACTCCAATTATGGAAATGTTCGCCCGCCCGAGCGGGGCATCCCGGCCGTCCACGGTAGCTCGCCAGCCGGGATAATAATTCTCGGAGACGACCAGTGCTGAACCGGCCGGCGCGGGGTCGGACAATTCGATCGACACTCGGCCAGGCTCGTAACGCGTCACCCTTGCTGCGGTCGGCGTGGGGAGTGGGAGGAGGTCGAGGCGGTCGGGCCCGCTGACTGGCGCCGCCGGGGCGAAAAGGGCCGCCCGGCGAAGGTCGAACCCACGGTTGAAGATTGTCGCCGCCACTGCATCATCCTCCGCCTTCACGAACGTCGGGGTTACCCAGGCGTACGGATTCTCGCCCGGCAGCCTGTAGAGATAGACCGGAGTCCCCGCGGCGTTCGGCACGGGCCCGATTATCCAGCGGGCTCCCGGAAAGAACATGGCAACATCCGCTGTATTGGTCATCAGGTACCGAATATTCAGCAGTTCCCATATCTGGGGATTGAAGACCTGCGTGAAACCCTGGTCTTTCTGGAGGAGCCGGTTGTAAAGCTCGAGCTGGTTGCCGTGGTATCCGAGCACGCCCCGGACTCGGTGAATCATCAGGCCGTCGCCCTGGAGATTCGTGTCGCGCCGCGGGTTCGGCTCGAGCTCGAGTGCGAGAACCCGCGACGGCTCCGGATCCGCCTTGATGTGCTCAATAGCGGGATCCGAAGCGTATACGACGGCCGCCGGCTCCGAGAATGTCCAGTATTGCCTCATTATCGTCCAGCCGTCGGCCGCGACAAGGAAAGCCAGCGACAGGCCCGCTGCGGCGATCGGGATTTTTCCTTTTCGGTATACGAGGATCACGATGGCCGCGAACAACACGAAGGCAAACGACCGCCACGCCCCGAGGGTCACCGCGGGCTTGCTGGCGATCACGTAGTCGACCATGTCGTCTGCCGCGAGAGCCTGCGCGATGTCGTTCAGCACGCCGCTGACTGCGAGGATCCCGACCGAGAGGGCGAAGGCGAGCCATCCCATCAAGTACTTCAGGCTCAGTTCCCGTCGAAGCACCCTTTCGGCGCCGGTTGCAGCGAGCACTGAAACGGCCGCCGCGCCAACGAAGAAGACGGTTGCCGGCGCGCGGAAGAACTTCGTGCCCGGCACTATCGCATACGGGATCCTGTAGAACGGAGTATCCCCGCCGAGCGCCCAGAGCAGCGCGACGACAAGTGTCACTGTCCAGAAGAGAACGAAGCCGCGCCGGGGATCCTTCCTGAGGCCGCCGAATGCCGCGCCGGCCAGGAGCAGCACTATTGCGCCGAGATAGTCGCTATGGAGATGAATCGCGTTCGCCCCCCAGTAGCCCTCGATCATCCCGCTGAACTGGGGCAGGTAGGCATCGAAAACCTCTTTCGCCGGCCACCCGTACGAGGTTGCCGTGGCGTAGTCGGCGATCCCCTCCGCCCGTGGCGACCAAGCTACGTATTCTCGGACAGGCAAGTACTGGATAGCGCCCACGGCAAGTCCGAGCGCGACAGATCCGAGCGCCATCGCCATGCGAGCCACGGCCTTCCCCGCCGTCACTGCTCCGGCCCGAACCACAGATACGGCGAGATGGATCGTGAACGCAGCACTCGCGAGCAGCATGTACTGAAGGAGCTGCGGATGAGGGCTCAGCACAGCGAGCCCAACCGTGAGAGCGAGCACTCCCCAGCTCCATCGCTTCCCTCTCCTGATGCCGAGCGTGAGCATCCAGAGCGCGAGGGGAAACAGCGCACTGACGGAAAGTTTTCCATCGTGGCCTGGGGACACGAGCGAGGCAAGCTGCCCGCTCATCATGTAGGCCGCCCCTCCGATCAGCGACCCGTGAAATCCGAAACCACTCGCCCTGAGAAACCTGAAGGTGAAGAAACCCGCGAGGAACAGGTGAAGAATGAATCCCCACGTCATCGCCACGTCCGTCGGCATCACCAGCCGCATCAGGAACGTCGGGTAGAAAATGTCGCCATGCATTGCCGCCACGAACGGCATCCCGCCGAACAGGTACGGGTTCCACAATGGAAATGCGCCTGTTGCGCGGAGCATGCTCGCACCGAACTCGCGGAAAGCGAACCCCGCGATGAACTGGTCGCTGTACGGTCCAGCGAGGAATTTCCCCGCGATGGCCGGGTACCCGAGCGCCATCGTCCACGCCGCGTAAAAGAGCGAGGCCCACAACCCCTGCCGCGCGGGACCGGCGGTCATGATGTCTTCGCGGGTGACCCTGGGCGGACCCTCAGGAACAGGGACTGCCTGCGGTGCGGTGTCGGCGATCTTGCGGTGTGCTGCCGTATCCATTTTCTGCTCGATCTCTTCCATTCCGCTCATCACCTGATTGGGCTGCGCGTCTGGAGAGCGCGAGATAAATGAGTCCTGGCGCAAGCTCGGTCGCTGTAGGCCAGAGACGCGACGCGATTGCAACCACGAGGGCATCGGCCTGATGATGTAGGACGCCGCGTAAACTGCAATGTACGACGACATCGCGCCAGTCGCGGTGCCGAGGACGGCTGCGCAACCGTGAAAAGTCTACGCCGCACTGGCATTCATCACCGCTCGATATATGTCAGCGTACTGGAGAGCTGCCGACTCCGGGGAAAACGCTGACAGCGCGAACGAGCGCCCTGCCCTTCCGAGATCTCCGGCGTGCTCCGGTGATTCCAGTACCGCGTCGAGCGCGCGGGCAAGCTCAGCCGTCTCGCCGGGGGTGACGAGAATGCCTGTCGTTCCTTCCTTGATGATGTCCGTCAGTCCCCCCGACCTGAAAGCCACGACAGGTGTCTCACAAAGAAGCGCCTCGGCTGCGACGAGGCCGAGTCCTTCGTCCGTGGATGGCACGATGACCGCCGTGGCAGACTGATACATTCTGAGGAGTCCATCCTGGTCGAGTTGCCCGTGCCACACGACGCGATCACTTACACCGAGCTGTGATGCAAGAAGCCGCAAAGACTTCGCCTCGGCACCGTCGCCCACCACGTCGAGCATCGCCGGGCGGGTCATAGTCGCCAGCGCCTTCAACAGGTGATCGAGCCCTTTCTGCCGGTTGAGCCGGCCTGCAAAAAGAAACCGCGCTGTCTCCCGCGCCCGGCCGTGCGGGGTGAATCTCTCAGTCGCGACAGGCATCGGGGCAACAATGGCGCCCAGACCCGGCATCAGCTCTTCGACCTGTGAAGCAAGCCAGCTCGAAACAGTCGTGACAATCGCCGACCTTCTCATTACTCCGCGGAAGAACGGCCTGCTCGACGGAATTGCCTTCGCCATCCGCACGTCGGTTCCATGAAGCGTCGTGACGAGCGGCTTGCGCGAGATCTTCGACGCGAGATGCCCGGTTACGCCGCTTGGAAACCACCAGTGCGCGTGAATCAGGTCGGAGGCCGAGGCGCGCCGCGCCTCGAGCGTGCGCGCCAGACCGGCGGCCATGTATCCGGCGAGGGCGGCGCGCGCAGTCCACGACTTCGATACGTCCTGCGCCATGTTGCCCGTGTAGGCGAGAGTCTCGTGCCGCCGCGGGGCATACCTGAAGCGCTCGACGCTTATTCCCTCGATCACGTCCTGCGCCGTATAGCCGGGGGCGGCCGGCGCCAGAACGTGAACGTTCACATCCTCGGCGCGAAGCGCGACAGCGAGGCGCAGCAGGAACGAGCCCGGCGCGTCTCCCTGGAACCTCGGAAACGAGTGCGTGAGAAAGAGAACTTTCAACGCGCTCAACGCTCGAGAAGCGTATCCCTTCCGTGCGCCAACTCTTCGATACGCGCCCGCAGCTCGCGCGTCTCGGCGCGCTGGGCCGCGACAAGCTCGCCGATAAATCCCGTGGAGAAAAAAACGCTGCCGACTACCAGGCAGGTCTGGATGAGGGTCCATACTGCCCTGAGACCGGTGCCGGTCACGGCTAGCCAGACGAGCGCGGTGATACCGGCGATGACCCCGATGCTGAAGAGCGCTGCGCCGATCATTCCGAACAGCAGGAGCGGCTTCTTGGCGAAGCGAAGCTCGAACCACACAGCGACCATGTCCATCACGCCGACCGGTATCCGGCCGATCCCGAACTTCGAGACGCCCGCATGGCGCGGATAAAGCCGGATGGGGATCTCCGAGACCGTGAATCCCTGCGCGGCCGCCACGACGATCATGTAGCGATGCCAGTCGGGACGGGCAGGTATCAACTCCATGACTTCGCGCCGGTACGCCTTCACCGAATTGAGGTCGCGCACCGGCACCCTGAACAGCGACCTGCTCAGCCGGTTGTAGACTCCGGACACGAATGCCTTGTCGTATTCGCCCTGCTTGAAGCCGGTCACCATGTCACTCTCGCCGGCGACGATCGGCGCAACGAGGCGCGGGATGTCCTCGGGCCTGTACTGGAGGTCAGCCGGGTAGAACACGAGTATCGAGCCGCGCGAATTCAGGTAGCCGCTTCGCAGCGATTCGGCGATGCCCCTGCAGCTTCGATGACGCACAGCGCGGAGAAACGAATAAGACTCGACGAGGTTCTCGAGGACGCTCCACGTGCCGTCGACTGATCCGTCGTCGATGACCACCACTTCATAACTCAGCTGGCTGCTGGCGAATGCCGCCGCAGCCTGCTCCACGAACAATGGAAGGTTTTCGGCCTCGTCCTTTGCGGGAACAAGGACGCTGACCAGCGTCATATCCGCTTGCGCATCCTCGCGGAGAGAACGCCGAGCTGGTCGCGGTATTTCGCCACCGTCCGCCGCGCGATCTGGACCCCGCTCTCGCGCAGGATGTTGACGATCGCCTGGTCAGTCAGCGGATGCTTCGGGTCCTCGTCCTGTACGAGCTTCTGCAGCTGCGCCTTGATGCCACGCGCCGACACGTCATCGCCCTCGGCCGTTGCAAGCCCTGACGAGAAAAAGAACTTGAGCGGGAGCACACCGCGCGGCGTCTGGACGAACTTTTCGTTCGTCACCCGGCTCACCGTCGACTCGTGCATGTTGATGACTTCCGCGACCTCTCTCAGGGTCAGCGGCTTGAGGAACTGGACACCCTTCTCGAAAAACTCGCGCTGCCTGTCGACGATGTAGTTCATCACCTTGAGCATCGTCTGGCGCCGCTGCTCGATCGCCTGAATCATCCAGTTGGCGGAGTTGAGCTTGTTGGAAATGAACTCCTTGTTCTCGCCCTCGAATTTCTTCTTGTCGCGCGCGATCTCCTGGTACGCCTTGCTCAACCGCAGGCGCGGAAGGTTCGCGTCGTTGAGGAAGACATGGTACTGGTCGTCGATCTTGTCGACGATAAGGTCGGGGATGATGTAGTTCTCGTCGCCGGAGCGGAACTGCAGTCCCGGCTTCGGATCGAGTTTCGCGATTTCGTCGGCGGCCTTCTGCACGTCGCCGGCGCTTATCCCGAATCGCTTGGATATCTCGCTCCAGCGATGCGCGATGAGCTCCTCAAAACAGTCGCGCACGAGACGGAACGGCACCGACTGCTCAAGCCCCGCTTCGGTAAGCTGCAGCATCAGGCACTCGCGGAGGTCCCTGGCTCCGACGCCCGGCGGATCGAGGTCGTGCACCGTCGCCAGCATTGCCTCACCTTCTTCAACTGTATAGAGCGGAAGGTCGGCGATGTCGCGATCCTCTGTCTCTGCCGCGGTGGTGATCATCTCGTTGACAGAGTCGACTATCTCATTGACGGGCGTCGCCAGGTACCCGTCGTCATTGATGTTGCCGAGGAACTCCTCGGCGAGAAGCATTTCACGGGGGTTGAGCTCGAGAAGGTTCACCTGGTCCCCCAGGTGATCGCTCAGGTAGCGCGTTGCGACGGTCACCGGCTCGTAATATTCCCGTTCCTCGTGCTCTTCGCGGCGGCCCCCTGCCGTATCGAAGCCGTCGAGGAGAATCTCCTCCCAGTCGATCTCCTGCCCCCTCTCCTTCTCCTCCGGGGTCTCGGCTACCGCTTCGGCCTCGGTTTCTCCCTCTTCGTCCTCTTCTTCCGCCTCGACGAGATCGAGGAACGGATTGTTCAGCAGTTCCTGCTTGAGGTGCTGCTGGAGATCGAGCAGCGGCATGTAGAGAAGATCCATCGCCTGGTAGAGGCGCGGGTTGATCTTCAGCTCCTGCCGCAGCTGCGTTGATTGACTCATTCCTGGCTTCACGACGCCGCTCCTGCTGCCTGCACGTGTGAGAATCTCTGGCGCAGACGCGCCGTGAGAGTGGGGCCGAGGTAGATATCGGCCACCGTGTCGTCGAAGACTAAATCACGAACAGTGCCAGAAACTTTTACCTGACCATCGAACATTATGTACGCCCGGTCGACGATGTCGAGGGTCTGCTCGACATTGTGGTCAGAAATGAGCACCCCGATTCCCCGGTGGCGGAGCCCTGCGACGATAGTCTGGATATCGTGGACCGCAATCGGGTCGACGCCCGCGAAGGGCTCATCGAGCATCATGAACTTCGGGTCGGTAACGAGGGCGCGCGTGATCTCGAGGCGTCTTCGCTCGCCACCTGACAGCGAGTATGCCTTGTTCTTCCTGAGTCGCTTGATATTCAGCTCATCGAGGAGTTTTTCAAGGCGCCGGTGGCGCGCCTGCCCTGAAATCGGGAGCGTCTCGAGGATCGCCATGATGTTGTCCTCCACCGAAAGCTTCCTGAAGATCGAGGGCTCCTGGGAGAGGTAACCGATTCCCAGGCGCGCACGCTTGTACATCGGCATGGCCGAGATGTCCTTTCCATCGAGCAGGATCCGGCCTTCCTGCGGCTCGATGAGCCCCACGATCATGTAGAACGTCGTGGTCTTCCCGGCCCCGTTCGGTCCCAGAAGGCCAACGATCTCACCTTGCTGGAGCCTCAGGCCTACGTCATTCACGACCGCCCTGCGCCGGTATGACTTTACAAGTCCTTTTGCCTCCAGGATGCTCCCGCCGGCGAGCGCCGGGTGTGCCGGAGCCGTCTCCATCGATGCAAACTCGCCGGTGTGCCTGAAGACCTCCGCGATCGGTTCCCGATTCGGGGCGATGTCGGCCCAGAGTGACTCTGCAAGCTGAATTCTGACATCCGCCGGATTCATGTTCTCGTCGATGGGCCTGATCGCGCCGTCGCCAGCCAGACGAGGGAGGATCGATGCCGCCAGGTAGGACTCTACTTCGTCCAGGCCAAGGCGGCCCGCCTCGCGCTCGGCGTCCTTGCCCTCGACGCGGAGCGCGCGCAGGAACTCATCCCGGTAGCGGATTGCCACCTCGTGGAATGTTGCCGAGCCGTGGTCGTCGGCTTCCCGGATGATTGCGGCGAGCGCGATCGACATCGACCTCTCGTCGCCGGAAAGGTCGCGGATTATCTCGCGGATACGGGGAGGGAAATCCTGTGAGCTCACGCGTCAGCGCCTCGGCCCGCCGGTCGCCCGGGGTTGTGAGCCGGCCCGGGGTGGCACTGCGGCAGGCTGCTGCGCGATGGGCGCAGCGGCTTCAGTTGAAGGCTCGAGGTACACTCCCGACGCCTGGTCAACGACGTCGACGCTTGAAACAACCCGATCCTCAAAAAGAATGGTAATCTCACGTCCGCGCACGTAATTGATATTAGGAAGCGTCCTCGTCGGGCTGCTGCCGGCGATCTGGTAGAACGAGCTCGCCGTACCGGTGGCGACGATTCGTTTCGGCTTCGGGCGCGTCGTAGTATCAGCCGCCGGGATGCTGTCAAACTCCGCGATCACCACCTCGCCCCTCATCCAGTCGCGTTCGCTCGAGATGAACCGCGTCGTGTCCGGGTCGCTGTTGGCGTATGCGTCGCCGATCGCCCTCACTTCGCGGAGCCGCTGGCCGGGCATATGGGCGTCGATTGAGTCGGCGACGATATGCCGCTCGGGTGAGAGTGCCCGCGCCCGCGAGGTTCGACCCCAGGCCATCACCCGCTGAAGCTCGTTGCTGCTGACGCGAAGGTCCACCGAGTCGGCGAGGAGTTCGAGATCTTCGCTGAGAACGTGTCCCGAGGGTGTCGCGAGCACTCTCTCGAGCAGCCGGTTGCGTGAGAACAGGTCGATTGTGCCGCCCCGCAGCGTAAAACGCCGCCCCTGCCTGCTCTGCACCGACGGAGATCTCATCAGCCTGGCAAACTCGCGCTGCCCGTCGAGAAACGCCGAGTCGCTTCGGGCAATAAGGTCTGGCCGCGTGACCTCCACGTTTCCCGATGCGTACACGAGGTTGTCGCCTTCGGCGACAAGGGTGTTGGCAACTATATCAACGGGCTCTGCCGGCGCGCCGGATGCCTGCCGCTGGGCTACTGACATCGCTGGACGTCCCGTGGCTATCGTACGGGCAAGAGGCCTGACTGTTGTCTCCCGGTAATAATCGATCACCGGCCCGCGAATCGTCGTGCCGGTGCCCGTTCTGACATTCACGTTTCCCTCCGCGCGCAGCCGGTCCTCGAGCTGGTAGTATGTCATCCGGTTCGAGGTCACCCGCGCGCGCGGCTCAGTGTAGGAGACGTTGCCGATCAGGTAGAGCAGACGCTGCTCCCCGTAGTACTCGGCGCTGTCCGCGATCAGCGTGTTGTCCTGGCCCTCGCAGTGATATGTGACTCCGCCGCCCTGGAAAAAGTTGTAGGCGCCACTGGCCAGCCGCACCGCATTTGTGCGCGTGTTCGAGGTCGCGGACGAAGACTCGTACTGCAGCAGGCACTGCCGCGCCGGCGCCTGTGCCGATGCGACAGCGGCGCCTGCCGCGATCGAGACGATGCCCGCTGTCCAGAATCTCATTGGCCCGGCAGGGTCACGGTGCCGGTGGTGCCACTTCTCGTGCGGAGGATCTGGACGTTCTGCATGTTGGGATCCGACCTGAACCCGATTCCTTCGAGCCGACGGCCTGGCTCCGTCAGCACGAACGCGCTGTCGCTCGCCACCTCGTTCATGGCCTGGTCGAACTTGAGCTCGGGCGTTTCCATGCGGCGTCCTTCTTCGGTGATCACGACTACATTCCCCCGCGCGATCATGATACCCTGGCGGCTCTGGTAAGTCCCCCTGTCCGACGTCAGGTAAGCGTCGCGCGCACCGGAGGTCGTATAGAAGGTGGCTTCCACGGAGCGTAGTTCCACTCGCGTATTGTAGTCGAAGAAATACGCCGTATCGGCCAGCAGCTCGGCGCGGGAAAGCCCGTGGTCGGTCAGGTGGAATTTCGTGCCGAACATCACCTGATCGGCGGAGTCGGCGAGCGAGGCCAGCGCCACCACCGGGGTAGCCCGGCTGTCGTCGCACGCCGACGATGCCGCGAGCGAAGTCGCAATCGCGACAATGGGGAACAGCCGCGTCATACGACCCCAGCCCGCATGAGGTCGTGAAGATGGATGACGCCCGAGAGCTTTTCAGCGGCATCCACCACCGGCATCGAGATAATTCCGTTCTGCTCCATCCTGTAAACTACCGCACTGCCCAGCTCATCCTCATGGGCGATGTGGGGAGTCCTGGTCATAACCTGGTCGACCGGGACGGGCATCACATTCTCCTCGCGCTCCATGAGGCGCGTAAGGTCTCCAGACGTCACGACACCGGCCACAGTGCCATCGTCGCTGCGAACGACGGCGATACCTCGACGCTCGGCCAACTGGACGACAGCTTCCCGCATTGTCGCACCGGGGGCGAGGACGGGGATCAGGCGACCGGTGACCATGACGTCGCGAACCTGCGTCAGGAGTTTCCTCCCGAGAGCTCCGCCCGGATGCAGCCTCGCAAAGTCCCCGGCCTTGAAACCCTTCTCCTCGAGCAGCGAAACGGCTAGCGCATCCCCGATCGCGAGGGCTACGGTAGTGCTCGTAGTGGGGGCGAGGTCGAGGACGCAAGCTTCCTCACGCACCCAGGCATCGAGCGAAACGTCGGTGTGACGGGCGAGGGTCGAGTCGCTGTTGCCCGTGATCGCGATCGTGCCGACTCCGAGCCGCTTGAGGTGCTCGAGCAGAGCGACCAGCTCACTCGACTCTCCGCTCTTTGAAATGAGGATAGCGACGTCGGATGCGCCGACTATTCCGAGATCACCATGCAGGCTTTCCGACGGATGCAGGAACGTAGCGGGGGTGCCGGTGGACGTGAGCGTTGCAGCGATTTTCCGCCCGATCAACCCCGATTTTCCAACACCGGAAACGATCGCACGGCCCGTACACCTTGCCATAAGCTCGACTGCCCTCGCGAACGATTCACCGAGGCGGCCCTCGCTCTCAGCGAGCGCCTCGCGCTCCATGCGGATCACCCGGCGGCCCATCTCGATGATTCTGCCTGACGTCATCTCCGTACCGTCTCCCAGACGGAGACGAGGCGTGTGAGGACCGACTCGACCTCGGACAGCGGCAGCATGTTCGGGCCGTCGCTTGGAGCGCTATCGGGATCGGGGTGGGTCTCGATAAAAACGCCGTTGGCGCCTGCGGCAACAGCGGCGAGCGCCAGAGGCTCGATGAATTCGCGCGCGCCACCGCTTGCTCCGCCTTCGCCGAGTCCGGGCCTCTGGACGCTGTGTGTCGCGTCGAAGATGATCGGACACGAGGTGGCGGCTTTCATTCGCTGGAAGCTCCTCATGTCGACGACAAGGTCACCGTACCCGAAAAAGGTCCCCCGCTCCGTCACGGCGATCTCATTTCCGCGGCGCTCGCCTCTCACCTTTTCGACCGCGCCTCTCATCCCTTCGGGGTGCAGCCACTGGCCCTTCTTCACGTTCACCCCTTTCCCGGTGGCGCCGGCGGCTTCGAGGAGGTCCGTCTGGCGACACAGGAATGCCGGTATCTGCAAGGCATCGGCGACAACGGCCGCTTCAGCGCAATGCTCCGGGAGATGAACGTCGGTTATCACGCGCAGGCCTGTCTCTTCCTTCACTTTTCGAAGGGCGGCCAGGCCCCGTTCGAGTCCGGGCCCGCGTGCAGCCCCGCGATTCGACCTGTTCGCCTTGTCGAAGCTGGCCTTGAAGATCAGGCCGCCCGGAATGCCGCCGGCGATTCGCGACAGCTCTTCCGCAATGGTGAGGTTGAGCGCATCGTCCTCGACGACGCAGGGGCCGGCGATGACGAAGAAGCGGTCCTCCGGGAAAAGCGGCTCCACCCTACTCCGCCGGCACCACTTCGGGCCTCTTCCTGGCAGCGCGCTGCTTATTTGCCTCTACTGCCGCGCCGATGAAGCTCGCGAACAGCGGATGCGGGCGCGTCGGCCGCGACTGCAGCTCAGGATGGAATTGACAGCCGATGAACCACGGATGCGTCTGGAGCTCGACGATCTCGACGAGCGAACCGTCCGGGGAAAGGCCGCTCAAAGTGAGTCCGTGCTCGACGAATGAATCGCGGTAGGAGTTGGAAACCTCGTAGCGGTGGCGATGGCGCTCGCTCACCTGCGGGGTACCGTAGATCTCGGCCGCGCGCGTGCCGGCGCCCAGCTTGCACGGGTATGCGCCAAGCCGCATCGTGCCACCCATGTCAGTGAGATGCTGCTGGGATTCCATCAGTGAGATCACCGGATTCCCGCATTCGGGAGCGAACTCGCTCGAGTGGCTGTCGTCGAGGCCGATCACATTGCGTGCAAACTCGATTATCGCGCTCTGCATCCCGAGGCAGATGCCGAAGAACGGAAGCCCCGACTCGCGAGCATATCGAATCGCCTCGAGCATTCCTTCGACGCCCCTGACCCCGAAGCCTCCCGGAACCAGAACTCCGTGGAAGTCGGCGAGAAGCTCCCGGGTCCTTTCGCGGCCGGTGAACATGTCGCTGGCGAGCCACGAGATGTCCACTCCGGTGTCGTTTGCGATTCCCCCGTGGATCAGCGCTTCCTGGACGCTCTTGTATGAATCGACGAGCTCCGTGTACTTGCCGATCACGGCGATCCTTACCCTGCCTGAAGGCGAGATGACCCGCTCGACCATCGCGCGCCACGCGCTCAGGTCAGGCGCTTTTCTCCCCAGCAGGCCCAGCCGGTGCATGACACGCTCGTCCAGCCCCTGCTCGTGGAACGTGAGAGGGATCTGATAGATCGTTGGCACGTCCCGGCTCTCCACTACCGCGCCGAAGTCAACGTTGCAGAACAGCGCGATCTTCCGCTTCACTTCTTCCGACAGGGCGCGCTCGCTGCGGCAGATCAGGATGTCGGGCTGGATTCCTATCTCCATCAACTCGCGCACCGAATGCTGGGTCGGCTTTGTCTTCACTTCGCCGGCAGCAGCGATGAACGGAACGAGCGTGAGGTGAATGAAGATCGCGTTCTCCCTTCCGATCTCATGGCGGAACTGTCTTATGGCCTCGAGGAACGGAAGCGACTCGATGTCGCCCACAGTTCCCCCGATCTCGACGATCACGACATCGCTCTCCGGACCCAGCCGCTTCATCGCCGATTTTATCTCATCGGTGACGTGGGGAATCACCTGCACCGTTGAGCCGAGGTATTCTCCCCGTCGCTCTTTCGTTATGACGTTGAGGTAGATGCGGCCTGTCGTGACGTTGTTGGCCTGGGCGAGCGAGCGGTCGATGAACCGCTCGTAGTGGCCGAGATCGAGGTCGGTCTCCGCTCCATCGTCCGTGACGAACACCTCGCCATGCTGGAATGGCGACATAGTTCCCGGGTCGACGTTCAGGTACGGATCGAACTTCATTATCGTCACGCGCATTCCGCGTTCGACGAGCAGGCGCCCGATGGACGCTGCCGCTATTCCCTTGCCGAGCGACGAAACGACTCCGCCCGTCACGAAGATGTAGCGCGTCTGCTGTCTTGACTGTGGCTGCATAGTTTTACCGTCCCGCGGTGAATGCATGCCACCGCTCATTTGCGGCGGCGAGGTCTTCTTCAGTGTCTATTCCGGCAGCCGGCGCTTCGTCGGAGATCGCCACGCCGATGGGAATGCCTGCGGCGAGGGGACGGAGCTGCTCAAGCTTTGCAGCGTGTTCAAGTGGGTGGGCAGGAAGCGCCACCCACTGTTCAAGCGCGTCCCGGGAATATGCATAGACGCCGATGTGCTGCAGCATCCTGATCCCCACAGACGCGATCGCATCGCGGTCACGGACGTACGGGATTCCCGCTCTCGAGAAGTAGAGCGCGCGTCCATCGTCGGCGAGAACGACTTTCACGATGTTGGGGTTCGACCCTGTCCCCCAGTCGGCAGGCGAAGCCGATGTACCGAGGGGAAACCTGCCTGTTTCGACAATGGCCGCGGCGCCCCTCACCGCCTGAGCGCCGATGAACGGCTCGTCACCCTGCACGTTTACAATTGTCGTGAAGTTACGGAACTCCGGCATTCTGGCGACTTCGGCGACACGCTCGGTGCCCGAGCTGTGCCACGAGCCGGTCATTATGCACTCTGCACCCGCAGACCTGGCTACCTCGGCGACAGATTGATCTTCCGTCGCGACGACACACCTGTCAGCGATCTGCATGTCGGAGATTCGCTGCCACACGCGGGCGATGAGCGGAACGCCGGCCAGCAGCCTCAGCGGTTTTTCAGGGAGTCGGACCGCCGCGAGTCGCGCCGGAATAACCACGAGCGTGCTCATCCGCCCATCATTTTCGCGTGCTCCGCTGCAAAAGTCACGCCTTTAAATATATGCCCGTATTGGACTTACCGCGAGCTATCAGAACGGAAGTGCGAGGCTCACCGAAAAGGCAGTCTTGTCCCTGAACGGGGTCTCCCGGTAATTCGGATCGAGGTGGAACCCGAACTTGATAACCTTGAGGCTCACGCCGAATCCGATGTTCTGGATGAAGTCCGGCAGGTCACCGACCCCAGCTGAGCCCGCCGCGTAGCGCAGTGACAGGGCCGGAGCGCCGACAAAAGGGAGGAGAGGACCGGTGAGCGGATAGTGATACTCCCCCTCGACGAAGAGGAGGCGGTCGCCGCCAAGTGCGAGGAGGTCGACCGTCGACAGCGTGCTCGAGCCGCCGAGGTACGCGTACCGCTGGGGGGGCGCGTCGCCCCCGGTGAAAACGGCGTGGCCGTTGAAGGCGAAGGTCTGCAATCCGAACGTCGCGAACTTCGCCCGCGCGTCCACGGTGTACTGGGTAAACCCTTCGCTCTCTGACCCGGAGGCGGGAGGAGCGTCGAATGCGTGCTCGACCCGGGCTGCAGCGCCGGCCTTCGTATCCCGGAAGTCGTAGTCGACGCGCAGGCCGGCGAGACCCGAAGTCGTGTGTCCCCGGATGACGGCAGGATTGATGCGCCGCATCTTCAGGTCATCCTTCGCCCCGAAAATGCTCCACGGAGCGGACGTATGGGGCTCCGCCCTCCCGGTCGACCAGGCAAACTCGTGGAGCACGCCGATCGATGGCGTCACCGTCGTGGCGGGGCTCACGATGCGGTGGAAGATCTCCACCTCGCCCCTGTCGGCCCGGAAGTAATTCCTGGCGTCGGAGCCGACACCAAGCGCCGAAAGCGTGTTCATGATATCCCCCTTGATCCACGTATCGTTCGAGAACGTTGAGCGGCCGGCCGCAATTCTTACCTCCGTCTGCGGGCCTGCTTCGATAGTCCCCGTTATCGACGGGTCTATCGCGCCGAGGTGCGAACGATAGGTGACGCTTGGTGCGAGCCTGATCCGGTTTCCTGCCAACTTGATGTCCGGGCCCCACCCGATGGCGAGGCCGTCGACCCGGTTGTAGGACGGAATGCGAAGTCCCACTCCGAATGCGAGGCTGATCGGGCCCTGATCGTAAATCACGTAACCAGTGTCGAGGGGAGGAT
>JBPCJP010000138.1:0-4306 GCA_051005175.1 Gemmatimonadaceae bacterium
CCGCCTGGTCCGAGGAAGCTCACGCGATATCGAATGCTTCCGACGGCTGCGCTCGTCACTCCGCGTCCGGCTCCGTCGATCGTGATGAAATAGTCGATCGACCCGGGGGGAAACTCCTTCGTGAAGAGGTGCCGCACGCCGCGAAGATCTCCTGGACCTTCCTCGCCGACGGTACCGACGAAGTACACAGTGCCCATCGTCTCGACGTTGGCCTGCTGGTACGCACGCGCCACCGCAAGCAGGACTGCAAGCCCCCGGCAGTCGTCAGAGATACCCGGTGCGGTGAGCCGCGATCCTTCACGCTTAACGGTGACGTCCGTGCCCTCGGGAAACACCGTATCGAGGTGCCCCGAGATCATCACAGTCGGGCCCGTGCCGCTTCCTGGTCTTTCAGCGATCACGTTTCCTTCGGCATCGATACGCACGTTTCGCAAGCCGAGGGCGCCGAGTCGCCGCTCGAGCTCGGCTGCCCGCTCTGCTTCCTTGAAAGGGGGGGCGGGAATCTCGCAGATTGAAACCTGCTGGTCGAGCGTCCAGTTGTTGTCGCGGCTTATCACATCCATTGCAGCGCGCATACGCGGATTTGCGAGGGCGCCCTGGGCGGTCGAGTGGGCAGGGAAAACAGCCATCGCAAGCGACGCAAGCGCGGACGGAAGCAACAAGCTGCGAGGAGCGAGTGCAGGTGCGGTCATGTGGGTTAAGCTACCAGCGGTGCAGACTTTGTGCATCTTCATGCCGGGTAATTTTGCCCGGGAACCAGTCGATCTGGAGTTGAGAATGTTGCGTCTATTCGCTGCCGCCGTGTTCAGCATCCTGCCGTCATCTGTAACGGCGCAGCAGCAGTCGGGTGCCGCCGGAGTCGCCGCCGCCAGCCCGCTCGCTGTTGACGCGGGTATGGACATTTTGAACGCCGGCGGAAGCGCGGTAGATGCAGCGGTAGGCGTGCTGGCGATGCTGGGCCTGGTAGAGCCGCAAAGCTCAGGCATAGGCGGCGGCGGATTCCTCATGCACTACGAGGCCGCGACCGGAAAGATCACGATGCTCGACGGGCGAGAGACAGCACCCATGGGCGCGACACCGACGATGTTCATCGGTGAAGATGGAAGGCCCCTGGAGCGTCTTGCCGCCATAACGAGCGGACGCGCCACCGGAGTTCCGGGCGTGATGCCGATGCTGGGCGAGGCTCACGGCAGGTTCGGAAAACTTCCGTGGAGCAGGTTGTTCCGCCCGGCAATCGTCGCGGCTGATTCCGGATTCGCAATTCCCCCCCGGCTTGGCAGGTTCGTCAATATTCCCGGACTTAAAACGTCACGGCCCGATGTCGTCGCGCTCTTCTCACGTCCCGATGGTGCTGTCGTAAGGGAAGGTGAAGTCTTCAGGAACCCGGCCTACGCTGAGACTCTGCGTGCGCTGGCATCCCGTGGACCGCGCGCGCTCCATGAAGGGCGCATTGCCCAGGCAATAGTCGACCGTGTAAGGAGGGCGCCCGTTCCCGGCTCGATGACGCTTGCTGATCTTGCCGGCTACAAAACCGTCGAGCGCCAGCCGTTGTGCAGGCCTTACCGCGAATACATAGTCTGCGTTCCGCCCCCGCCGTCGAGCGGCGTCTCGGTGCTGCAGATGCTCGGCATTCTCGAGCACACTGATATCGCGCGGCGCGGCCCGGCCGACGCACAGTCATGGTACCTGTTCGCCGAGGCAAGCCGCATCATGTACGCCGACCGCGACAAGTACATCGCGGATCCCGGCTTCGCAAAGATTCCCGTTCAGGGTCTTATCGATTCGTCGTATATCGCCGCTCGCGCGAGGCTGATCGGCGCGCGAGCAGGTGAACCTCCTATCGCCGGCACGCCGCCGGGCGCGGTGAGAACCGCCGACGCGACTGATGAGGGCTCCGGCACCACCCATTTCGTGATCGTCGACAAGGAAGGCAACGTTGTCTCGATGACCGCGACAGTCGAGTCGGTGTTCGGATCCGGCAGAGTTGTCGGGGGATTCGTCCTCAATAACGAGATGACAGACTTCTCGTTCCAGCCTGTCGTCGACGGAGTGCCGGTGCTTAACTCGGTTGCACCCGGGAAGCGGCCGCGCTCAGCGATGCTGCCGGCGATCATCCTCGACAGGGATGGAAAATTCCGGGCTGCTGTCGGGTCGCCGGGCGGCGCGTCGATCCTCGCATACAACGCAAAAGCGATAGTAGGACTGCTCGCCTGGAATCTTCCGGTTCAGCAGGCGATTGATCTGCCCAACCTCATCGCTAGCGGAAAAACGTATAACGGCGAGACGTCGAAGATTTCTCCGGCGATCACGGCAGGGTTGGCGGAAAAGGGTATCGTAATCACGCCGGGCGCCGGAGAGGACTCGGGCCTTCATGGCGTGATCCTTCGCGGCCCCGGCGAGCTCGAGTTCGGCGCAGATCCGCGGCGCGATGGTACCTGGAAGGTCATCGGCGGGGTCGAGGCTCGAGGGCCCGCGCACGACCACGGTCCTGGTGCGCATCCGGCTCCGCGACTGGGAACCGTGAGCTTCCCGAATTCGGGATCGAGCGCGGCACAGGAACCGTTTCTGCGCGGTCTCGCGTTCCTTCACAGCTTCGAGTACGAGGACGCCGGTGACGCTTTCCGCGAGGCGCAAAAGGCCGATTCGACGCTTGCTGTCGCGTACTGGGCGGAAGCCCTGACCTATGCGCGACTTCTGTGGGGACTCGATGATCCTGTTTCCGGGCGGGCTGCTCTCGCGCGGCTTGGACCCTCAGCCGAAGCGCGAATTGCTCGCGCCCCGACCGACCGCGAAAAGCTTTACGGCCGCGCAGTCGAAGCGCTCTATCACGACGGAACTCTCGCGGAGCGCGTGCGTGCATACGTTCCGGCGCTGCGGACGTTGAATGAGCGGTATCCCGATGACCTGGAGGCGCGCGCGCTGCTCGCGATCTCTCTCCAGATGGGCGGAGGTGGTTACGACGCGCTTGCCCAGCAGGCACTGAGGAAGGAGGCGATAACCCTCGCGCAGAGCATCTTCGAGGCGCGGCCGGATCATCCGGGCGGGGCGCACTACTTGATCCACGCGACCGACAACCCCGAGTTCGCGCCGCTTGGCCTTGCCGCTGCGCGCGCGTACGCGAAGATCGCTCCCGACGCTGACCACGCCCTTCACATGCCGTCGCACATCTTCGTGCAGATCGGCGGCTGGGATGACGTAGTCTATTCGAACGAGCGCTCCTGGGCGGCGTCGCGCGCATGGGTGAAGGCGCGTGGTGCGTCGAATACGTCGCTCAGCTTCCACGCGCTGTGGTGGCTCCAGTATGGATATCTCCAGCAGGGGAGGTACGCCGCCGCGAAGGCGACGATCGATACAGTGAAATCGGTTCTCGCTGGAGTCGACTTCGATGCGTCAGATGCGATAGACGCCCGTTACGCGATCAATGAGTTCAGCTTCAGCTACGCACAGGAGACGGGTGACTGGACCGTCTATGACTCGCTGCCGTCGGCGATTCCCCCAGCGAACGCATCGTCACGCGCGCAGAACTTCGCGTTCATGACGAACTACGGTTCTGCATTCGCTGCGATCATGCTTGGCGATACAGTCAGGGCACGGTCGATTCTCGAGAGTCTGACGCCCGGTGGATTGCGCGGAACCACTGCGCGCGCGCAGATCGATGCGCTTCTCGCGAAGGCACGGGGGGATCAGGAGCAGTACCTGGCAAAGCTGAACGAGGCTGCCGAGGCCGATGCGAAAGTACTTCACTTCGGTCCACCGGGACTTGCGCCTGCCCATGAGCTGCTGGGGAATGCCTTGATCGATGCAGGGCGGCACGCCGCCGCAATCGCTGCCTTCCGGAAGTCGCTGGAGCTTATGCCGAACCGCTCGATGTCGCTGCTCGGCCTCGCAAGGGCGCAGGGGAAGTCAGGCGACCAGGCCGGGGCGCGTGACACCTACCGGAAGCTCCTGGCCAACTGGCATAGCGCTGACCAGGCCCTTCCTGATGTCGCTGAAGCCACCGCGGGATCGCGTTAAGCCCCAGTTCAGGAGGCTTGGCGACACGCTTGAGGCATCCGGGCAGCTGGCGGGTATCATTCTTCCATTGCAGGCGGATGCAGGAGAATTGTGACCCCGGCATGGCGAATGGAACCTTTCACTACTATAAATAGGCGCGGTTTAATATGGGGCGCATTGTGTGGTCTTTCGTGCCGTGTAAATCCGATCAGGAGCGTAAATGCGTTCGTTGACGCAAATCATTGATGTACTGACACTTGGGTCTGACAGACCGATAAGGCGGCTGATAGCGTATTACGCCTTTCTCGGGCTG
>JBPCJP010000139.1:0-5594 GCA_051005175.1 Gemmatimonadaceae bacterium
CGCCTTCAGCCATCGCACCCAGCGCCCACAGAATTCCGGCAAAGCCGAGATTGAAGATCAGTATCAGCGACGCACGCACGAGTCGCGTGCCCCATGACCGAATGTCAACTTCGACGTGAGCGCGCGCTGGTCCGAGCGACGTCTCGACGATCTGGTCGCCGTGCCACTCGGTGCCGAAGCGCCGCCAGGTCATCCTGCCCCGTTGTGCTGCTGCGCGGGGACTGAGATCGGTGAGCGTGAGGACATAGGGCGGCTCAGTCTGGTCCGGCTGCGCAAAGCCAAGCAATGCGGCGTACGGGTCCTGAGCGACAAGACGGGTCCGTGGTGACGCAAGAACTGCTGTGTAGCCGCCTTCCCTGTGAGCAACTACGAGAATGACCTGTCGGCCCGCCGGGCCTATCATCTGTATGAGAACGGGGCCGGCAGCCGTGTCGGCGGCCGCAACAGCTTCGGCAAGGTCCTCCGGGTCGTAACGAAGGGCTGCGAGGTCGAGTATCCCGTATGGCGCGCCTGAATCGTTCCACAGCGAAAGCGACACCTGAACCTCCGCGGCCGCGAGGTCGGAGACAGCATATCGCTTGAGGAGATCGGCGCGTGTGCCCGGCGAGTCGTACGCGGCAAGCTCCTGGCCGAAACGCGTGAGCAGCATTCCAGTTTCGACATCCGCCCGCTCGAGTCCGGCGACGTCCCGCATCGCGAGCTGAAGGCGCTGCTCGGTTGTGACGTTCCACACAAAGAACGACGACGTGGCGCCTGCGGCCAATGCGATTATCGCCGCGGTGCGAAGCGAAACAAGCGGGCGATGCGCGAGAGCGATCCGTGCCAGCCATGCAGCGGCGAGCCACGAGGCGAACATCAGGAGGAAGAGCGGCAGCTGCCACTGCAGCCAGAGAGTCGCGGTCGACCCGATGAACGGCAGCGCAATGCCCCCGGCAAGCACTCGCGCGGCAGATGTCCCGGCGGTCACCAGCGCAATCGATGCGATGCCGGCGGCTACCGGCGGAATTCGCTTCCTCCCCGCCCGTATGACAGCGATTACGACAAGCAACAGGAGCGACGCGAGCATCGCGAGCGACCCGGCGTTCGCGCTGAATGGTTCGAGCAGCGGCGAGTAGAAGTAGGCAGGGTCAAACGCAGTGGAGAAATTCGAGAAGTTGTTCCACGGAATCAGTGCGACGGCGATTCCGGCGACGACCAGCGTGAACACGCGACGCTCGAGCTTCCTGCGGTCCGACCATCCGGCTGCGATCATCAGGACTGTCACGAGACCCAGCAGGGCGACGCCCCGGCCACGCGCCTTTGCCGCGGACAGGAATCGAACCTGCTCTGGTGGAACGGGCGTCGCGTCGACGCGAACGATCGGCCGGCCGTCGCCCGTCGTGATGAGGCTTCCGGCAGCCGTATCCGTGGCGGGCCCGAACCGGAAGTCATCGACGAGGTGTCTCTCGGAAATCCGGGACTGGAGGGTTGGGGCGACCTCGTCGGACGGTGGTTCGGCATGAAGGAGCGAAGTAGCTACCGACCGCCGTGCCCCCTTCTCGGCAACGACGTGAAGCCCGACGTAGAACTCATCGAAAGTCACCCATGTCCCGGGCACCGTCATTGAGGGATCGGCGCGCAACTGCCCAGCCCACGCCAGGGCCTGCCCGCCCTCCATCAAAACCACCCCTTCGTCGCGGGAAACTGGTAACTTTCCAAGATAGGCGAAGGCGTTGGCCGGCTCTGCCGGTGACTCGAGCGCCGCCGTGGCGATGGAGGCAAGCCTCTGCTGTTCCGCCGTCACTGCGGCACTGATCGCCCGGATGGCGCCTCGCCGCCTGCCGGCAGCATTGTCGGGCACTGAGGAATCCCTCGAAAAATCGCTGGCGCCGGGGGATTCGCTTCCATAAGGTATGAGCGGATCGCGCAGCCAGTACGCGAGGAGCACGACGGCCACGCCCGCGACGAGTGCCGCCATGCCTGAGCGACTCACGATCCTAATCGCCGTACTCTCTGAATGAACTCGAAATCACCGCCCCTCCACGCAACCGACGAACCTTTCCAGCGGCCGGCTCCCCACGCGGCAATAGTCCCACTGCCGCAGAATGCGCCGCTCAGGATCAAGGAGCTGATTCCGATGCAGATCGAGGCCGCGATGGCCGACGATCCGCGGCTGATCATCCCGGTCGGGACCTGCGAGCAGCACGGGCCTCACCTGCCCCTCGGGACCGCGACGTACATCGCCGAGCGACTTGCCGACGACCTGTCGGCGGAATTCGGCGTGCTGCGCGCCCCCGCAGTGGAGTACGGCGTAAACGTCGACTCGGAGCGCGGGTTTACCGGGAACGCCTCCGTCCGCAAAAAGACTCTGCATCGGATGCTCAACGATCTGCTCGACTCCTGGGAAGGTACGGGGTTCAAGGAATTCATTCTTCTTACCGCGCATGCTCACGATCCGCACCAGGAAGCCCTCGCGACAGTGATCACTGCGGGCGCGCGGGTGCGTGTAGTCGATGTCTATGCGGTGAATCTTTCCGAGCTGCTCGAGGGCCAGACAGAGGCGATGCACGGCGACGAGGTTGACACTTCGATAATGCTCCACCTAGCTCCCGAAATGGTACACCTCGAGCTTGCCCGGGACTATATGATGTCACGCGAAGAGCTGAGGCGTTACCGCCGCGGGTCGCTCAAGGTTCCGAGTTCGAGCGCGGGATCGATCGGAAGGCCCTCGCTTGCATCGGCCGAGAAGGGCCGAATTCTCTATGAAAGAATCAGGTCGCGGATCAGTGACCGGATCTTTCTCGCTCCGGCAGCATCGGGTTGAAATGAATGAAACCTGTTCTGCAGGACTCCCGTACGACACAGTGAATCCACCATCACCACAAAAATGACTAAGCGTTTGTGCCTCATCGTGGCGCTCGCGGTCCCGGGCATTGCAGCCGCCCAGTCCACGACAGCCATGCCTGCTGGCCAGGGGACACCCCTGTCACTGCAGGGCGCGATAAATATTGCCATTCGCAACAACCCGATTCACCTCTCGACGATCAACAATCGGCGGAGCGCGGATGCCGCGGTGCGCGCGGCAACGGGACAGCTGCTGCCGAGCGCTGACGCGAGTTTCTTCGCGCAGCGACAGCAGGGCGGGCGCCAGATTTTCGGCGGCACCGCGCTCGGCGCGACATCGGACATCAACCAGTCGCAGTACCAGATCGGCATCGGTTACCGTCTGAGCCGGGCGTCGTTCATCACGCCGCGGCTCCAGCGCGCGAACCGTGACGCGGTCGAGGCCGACATCACCGGAAGCGCCGAGCAGCTTCGCTCGAATGTTGCCCAGCAGTACCTCGCGGCTCTTCAGTCGATGGAGAACGCGAGTCTTCAGGATACGCTTCTGATCGCTGCGCAGGGCCAGCTGGTTCTGGCTCAGGCCCGTGCGCTCGTCGGCTCAGGCACCGCGCTCGATGTATCCCGCGCCGAAGTCGCGGTCGGCCAGCAGCAGGTGCAGGTTCTTCAGGCACGCAATCAGATAGAGATCGAGAAGCTGCGGCTCTTCCAGCAGATGGGAGTTGATCAGCCCGCAGACGTGACGCTCGTGACGCAGTTCACGACGCTTCATCAACCGCCGCCGCTCGCCGAGCTGCTGGCTTCGGCGCGGGAAGCGAATCCCGGCGTGCTCGCGATGCGCTCGCGGGAGCGGGTCGCGGATCTCAACGTCAAGCGCGCGCGAAGCGAATATTCGCCGACGCTCAGCCTGAGCACCGGCATTTCCGGCTACACCTATTCTTTCGCGAACCCGGGGTTGATGGTTCAGCAGGCGGGTGCTGAAGCGCTTCTCGGCCAGCAGTCCTGCATACGCCAGGAAGAGGTGAGAGCAGCGCTGAACCTGCCGAACAACCTGGCAGGCTGCCAGCAGATCGTTTTCACCGACGCGGACGCGGCGCGCCTCCGCTCTGACAACAGGCAGTTCCCGTTCAACTTCCAGAACTCTCCGCGCTCGATCTCGGCGACGTTGTCGCTGCCGATCTTCGACGGATTCGCCCGCGAGCAGCGGGTCCAGGAAGCCCAGGTCGCGAGCTCGGATGCCCAGTACAACGTCCGGGCCCGCGAGCTTGCGATCACGGCCGACGTAACCGCGGCCTACCTGACGCTGACGACGGCGGCAAGAACAGCCGAGTTGCAGGCTCAGAACTCGGCGAAGGCCCGGCTGGAGCTCAGGTTTACCGAAGACCGCTATCGCGCGGGCGCGGTGAACTTCGTGGATCTCACCGAATCGCGCGCGGCATACGAGCGCGCGGAAAGTGAGCGCATCAACGCGATTTACGCTTACCACAAGGCATTCGCGGCGCTTGAAAGCGCTGTCGGGCGTCCACTCAGATAACGGGAAACGAAATGTCAAAGCGCACGAAATGGGGAGTTGGCGGCGCAATAGTCATAGCGATCGTTCTTGTCGGAGTCCTTAGCGCGGCGAAAGGGCGCAATAAGGCGACAGAAGTCCGCATGGAGGAAGTCGAGCGGCGTGACCTCGTCGCCTCGGTGACCGCAAGCGGGCAGGTGCAGCCGCAGCTAAAGGTGGATCTCGCGTCCGACATCACCGGCCGCATCGTGCGGCTCTCGGTCAAGGAAGGCGATCTTGTCACAAGAGGCCAGTTCCTTCTCGAGATAGATCCCTCGCAGTACCGGGCAGCCGCCGAGCGGGCGGCAGCGGCAGTGGCGAGCGCACGGTCGCAGGCCGCGAGCGCGCGACCGAGCCTGCTGCAGGCGCGCCGCAACTACGACCGCCTTCTCGAGCTGAAGAGGGCGAACCCGACGCTCGTATCAGACGAGCAGGTCGAGCAGCTCAAGACCCAGGTTGACATCTCGGCAGCGCAGCTCGAGGCGGCACAGAACGGAATCGCTCAGTCGCAGGCGTCGCTTCGCGATGCACAGAGCCTTCTCGCGAAAACCACCATCTATGCCCCGATGAGCGGCCGGGTGACGCGCCTCAACGTGCGCGAGGGCGAGACGGCGATCATGGGAACTCTGAACAAGGATGCCGCGACGCTCCTGACGATCAGTGACATGAGCGTTCTCGAGACGAAGGTGAAAGTCGACGAGACAGACGTGTCGCGCATCACCATCGGCGACTCGACGGTCGTCCAGATCGACGCTTTCCCGGATACGACTTTCATCGGCCGCGTCTCGGAGATATCGAACAGCTCGATCAGGGCAGTCGGCTCGGCGGGAGGGAGTCCGGCCGACCAGGCGATCGACTACGAGGTCACCATACGACTCCTCAACGCGCCACCGACGACCCGTCCGGACTTTTCGGCCACCGCGAAAATCATCACCGACACCCGCCAGGCGGTGCTGTCGATTCCGATCATCGCGCTCACGGTTCGTGAGGATTCGCTGGCCAAGCGCGACAGCGGGGCGGTCACGCTGGCCAAGGCCGCGCCGACGACGCAGGTCGGCAAGCGCGACATCGAGGGTGTCTTCGTAGTCGCCGCCGACAACAAAGTGACCTTCAAGCCCGTAAAGGTGGGTATAGCCGGCGAGAGGTACTTCGAGGTGGTCTCTGGTCTCAACGAGAAAGATCGCATCGTCGGCGGAACCTATCAGGCGATACGCGAGCTCAAGGA
>JBPCJP010000140.1:0-5561 GCA_051005175.1 Gemmatimonadaceae bacterium
CGCGTTCGCGACACCGAGTATCGCGCCATACGATTCGAAATCCCTGACTGACGCATTGTCCCTCAACGGGTCGCCGAGCGTACGCCCGGCGATGTGAACGTGAGAATCGATAAAGCCGGGCAGGAGCGTAACGTCGCCCAGGTCGATGACCGTCGCGCCTGCCGGAATCGATATCCCGGCGGACGGACCGGCGGCGACGATTCTGTCGCCCGACACGACGATCACCGCGTCAGATACGATGGCCGGGCTCGCAATCGTAATCATGCGAGCTGCCCTGATTGCTGTCGTGGCGGCAGGACCGGGAGGCGTGGCCTGTGCGCCCGCCGAACCTGCAAGCGACATCGCCACCGTTACTGCGAGTGCCCTGAGTTGCATCGATATCCCCCTCTTTAGCTGTTGATATCCGGAGTGAGGCTTACGTTCGCAACTACGCGAAGCGCTCGCGGGCATGAACTGACCTTCACTTCGGCGCTTCCGGCACGGTGTAGCTCGCCGTCGGCGTCATACGTGGGCGGCGAGTCGAACGATATTTCGAACTCACCTGCGCGCTCACGAACGCATTCACTGAAACGCTCATGCTTTCCGAGCAGCGCCGCTCCAAGCACTGCCGCTCGCTTCCACGCCGGCACATCGAGAATGGAGATGGCGTCGAGCATCCCGTCGGTCGCAACGGCGCCGGGCGCGATCTCGAATGTCCCCCCGAAGTACGACGCATTCGCCAGGACGAGCATCAGGTGCATCTCGGGCGGGCGAACCGACGCCGCCGAACTCACGCCGATCGTCGACCCGCGATAGCCGAACAGCTCGGCAATCGCGGTATAAACGTACACCGCGTTGCCGCGAAGCCGCCTGTGCTTCCTGATCCCCTGCAGGACCGCGACGTCGAAGCCAAAGCCGCAGCAGTTGACGAAATATTTTTCCTCGATCTTCCCGGCATCCACGCGCTGCTCGGGCGCGGTTGCACAAAGGCGCGCAACAGTTCGGGGATCGGCCCGAACTGTACCAAGGAGCTTGGCGAAATCATTGCCGGTGCCGGCGGGCATTACGGCAAGTCTCACATCCTCGGCTGAGTGCAGGATCGCGTTCGCGACGTTCGACATCGTTCCGTCGCCTCCCACCACGACGAGGGTGGTGTAGCCAGCCGATATCGCCTCGTTCGCGACGCGATGCTCGTCTCCCGCGTGAGTCGTCGTCCTTATCTCGGTGCTGCCGATCCCCGCGAATGCCGCCGCGAGCGATGGGATCATCTTCGCCCCGCGTCCTCGCCCCGCTGCCGGGTTGACGATGACGCAGGTGCGATCATGCATCAGTGACTTGCTCTGTTTTTCCAGGGCATCGCGGGCACTTCAGCGCGCTCCGAGAAGACAGTAGAGCCGAGAAGCCTGAATCCGCCGGCATTGGCGAGGGCGGAGTAAGAGAAGACGGCCATCCCGGTGGCTCCACGCTCCCGCGCCATCCGGATCTGGTTGACGACTTCGCGCGGTCCCTTGCTCGCGTCGATTCCGATGTACATGTGGCGGCCAGTCTCCCGCTCCGATCCCTTCATCTGCTCGTCGAGCATGCACCCCCAGTCAATTCGCGCGCATGGCTCCTTGATCCTCGAGTAGGTCATCGGGACAAGGATGTCCATGTAGCCCGCCCGCGCCCATGCCCTGTAGTCCTGCATCAGGTCAGTCGAGCCGGCCAGTGTCTTCCATGGCCACTTGTCGAAGTAGATCCCCCACACTGCCGCAGAATACACGACTCCGGGCTTCACCGCTGTTATGCTATCGTGGGTCTCTTTCACCATCATGTTGACCAGGCCGGTCCTGTAGGCCTTCCACTCCGCGGGATACGCATCGGGATTCTTCCCGAACCCGGCGCGGCTCGCCGGGTCCCATGACCAGGCGTTGCCGGGATAGCGGATGCGGTCGAGATGGATTCCGTCCACGTCATATCGCCGGACGATATCGGCCGCGACACGCGCGAGCTGCGTCCGCACTCCCGGATACGATGGGGAAACCCAAACGTACTCTTCGCTGTTGGGACAGGGAAGCCGCTTTCCCCACTTGTCGGACATCACCCACTCCGGATTCGTCAACAGAATGTGGCGGGGGTTACCCGGGTCAGGTTCAGGCATTGGTCTGCACTGTCCCTCGATCCCTGCCGCGCGACCGGTGAGGGCGTTGAGGTATGCGTGGACCTGAAGTCCGCGCTTCCGCCCCTCCCGAACCGCTACCTCGAGCGGATCGTACTTTGGAGTGCCTCCGAGCTTTCCGCAAAGCAGTGTCGCGCAGGGCTCGATTGACGATCGATAGAACGCATCGCTCGATGCGCGCACCTGGAAGTAAATGATGTTGAAGTTCGCTGCTGCCGCGACTTCCATGATCCGGGCGATCTTGGGCCCGGAATCGTAGTCAAAGCGTGTCACCCATAACGCTCTCGCTTCCGCGCGCGCCGCCCGCTGTGCGGCAGCGTCGAACGCCGGCAGCAGCGTGAGCAGCGCCGCTGCCGTTACTAGCATTTTCTTCAACTTCTACCTCGTGTAGTCTATTTCGTTAGGTCCTGCACACTCGTACGTGTCCAGACTACAATCGTGAGGCACCCTCGCGCCAGACTATTCTCGAACTGGGGCGGGACCGCGGCTCCGCTGTAGACCTCGATTGCCGCGATGTGCTGCGGAACGACCGCGTCGTCCATGTCTCCCTCTACGAGCGACCCCCGGTGAACGCCGTCGACCACGAGATGCGAGCACTCGGCTCCGGACCCCGCGCCGCGGATTACACGCTTGCCTTCCGTATAATCGATGCGCACTCCGCGAATTGTCCCGACTATGTCGGTGAGGTAGGTCGGATTCTGTCGCTCGAAGTCCTGCCGGGTGCGGAATTCGCCAACGCCCTTCTCCCGACGTGAGGTGAACCCTACCCGCGCGAGAGCCCGTTCCCGCCGCGCGATCACGTACATCGGGTCGATGACGAGCGCGTGCTCCCGCAACACGACGTCGAGCCGGTGCGTCCCGCGCGAAGTGAGGTCAACCGGGATCCTGGCAGGCAGGAACCCGAGCCGCCGGACCACGACGTTCCGGGTTCCCAGCGGCGCTCCAGCGAAGGTGAACGCGCCGCCGGAGTCCGTGACAGCTGTCCTGGCAAAGTCCGGAATCGCGACAGTCGCGCCGGCGATCGGAGTGCCATCGGCGGTTTTTACCGTTCCGGCAATCGACGCCCGCCTTTCAGCCGACAAGTCCGGAATTGCGAGCGTCAGGTCGCGGATAATGAGGCCGCCGGACCTGCTGGAGATCGCGACAGGAGATGTCGACGAGCGGTCGTGCGTCGCGTGCACGACGGCGTCGACCTCAACCGGAAGACCGCACACGCGGTAGCTACCAGCCATGCCGGTGCCGCCCTGCACAACGCGCGGCGTGCGGTCGATCCCCTTCTTCTTCGACACCTCGTAGTCAGACCAGGTCACGAACACGCTCGCCCCGGAGACGGGCGCGCCCGTATCGGGATCCGTAATGCGACCCACCAGGAGCGACCTGCCGGCCGGCTGATCGACCTGGCAGATCCCGCGCACGAGCGTTGAAGCAGACGGAATCGCGAGCAGAATTCCCTTTCCATCATCGAGCGGAACCGAGAGCATGCGCGGCGCGGCGGCCACGCTTATCGAGTCGAGGAGGGGATGGAAGAAGGCAACGCTGTACCTCCCCGGAGCGATCGAGTCGAGAGTGAATCTCCCGAGCGAGTCCGAGACGGCAGCGACGGCAGTCCCCGCAATCACTATCTCCGCCCCCGCCAGCGGACGGCGTCGCAGGCTGTCGACCACAACCCCTGTGACGGAGTGAACGCTTCCCTGCCGAACCCGGCTCGATGCATCCTGCGCATCGGCAGTGGCGACAATTCCCGCCAGGGCGAAAACGACGAATCGCGATCGCATGCTTCTATAATAGTGCCTGTAGCCAAAAGCGGGGGGTGAGGAGACCAGTGAGGAAAAGCTGAGACCGGTGAGGAATCACCTCGCGGGGCGAATCGATTGACAACCAGCTACCCGTAGTTCCGCTACGAGACCCTTGTAATCCGGTACAATCTTGAACCGGCCGTGATGTAGAGCTCGCCCGCCGCATCCTCTCCGAACGAAGTGACGTTGCCGACATTGCCTACGCTCCACGTCCTTTGATCCGTGGCACCGCCGTTGACGTAGCGGAAGCTCTTCACGAACCCGGCACAGTAGTCACTGTAGAAGTAGTGTCCGGCGATCTCCGGGATCGCAGCCCCCCGATACACGAAGCCGCCGGTGATCGCGCACGCCCCTCCGGAGCGATCGTACTCGAGCGCCGGCAGCTCGAGACCCTGCCTGTCACAGCTCGCCGAGTTGTAGCAAGCCGTTCCCTCGAGGATGTTCCAGCCGTAGTTCACGCCGGCGCGCGTGGCGGGCACGACGCTCACCTCCTCGAGCCTCCCCTGCCCGACATCAGCGACATACAGATTTCCCGCGGGCGCGTCGAACGCGAATCGCCACGGATTTCTCAGCCCCGTCGCCCAGATCTCGCCGCGCCCGCCCCCGGTCCCCGCGTATGGATTCCCCGGCGGGATTGCGTAGGGATCCCCGGTATCTACATCGATCCGGAGAAGGGCGCCGAGCAACGTATTCGCGTTCTGGCCGTTAGCGTCAGGATCGCCGGCGCCGCCGCCATCGCCGAACCCGAGATACAGCATGCCGTCGGGACCGAACCTCGCAAGTCCGCCGTTGTGATTGCTCCGCGGATGCGGAACCGTAAGTATGACCTTCGCTGACGCCGGCGTCGCAACGTTTGCGTTTCCCGACACGCTGAAGCGCTCCACGCGTATCTCGCCCGACGGCCCCGTGAAGTAGACGAAGAAAAAACCATTGCTTCGATACTGGGGATGAAACGCCATGCTCAGCATTCCGCGCTCACCGCCGCTCGACACGCGCTGCGAGATGTCGAGAAACGGCGTCGCAAGCAGCTGTCCGTTCTCGACTACGCGGATGCGGCCTTGCTGCTCAACGATGAACAGCCGTGCGTCGTCGGCCGGGGAGGCGACGTAGACAGGACTGCTCAGCCCGGATGCGACTTCCTGCAACCGAAGCTCGACTTCTCCGCCGACCGGGGGCGGCGATTCAGACGTAGCCCCGTTAGTGCATCCGAGGACGGCGGCCAGGGCGATGAGTTGTGAGCGGCGCATGTCCGAATGTCATGCAGAACAGAGGCCCCGGGGATCCCCGGCGTCGGGTCAGTCCTCGAGCACCGGCTCATAACCCGCATCGCCCGCCGGCGCGAGGTTGCTGTTGCCGTCAAGCACGCGCGCGCAGGTATTCCACCGCAGGAGGGCATCGTCATTGCCGGGCGGCCTGATTGCCTCCGACTTCTCATACCACTCCATCGCTTCCCTCAGCGAGTCATAGGCCATCCCGCCCGATCCCATCCCGCCCTGCGCCAGAAGCGCCTGCCCGCGACGCTCGGCCACCATGCCCGAGTAATAGGAGCGCTGATAGTCGTCGGTAATGCGCGCCAGATATTCCTTCGCGCGTTTGACGCCCGAGGCCGCGACGCCACTGTGGAGGTC
>JBPCJP010000141.1:0-21417 GCA_051005175.1 Gemmatimonadaceae bacterium
AGAAGGAGGAAGTTGCGCGCGAGGGTCTTCTGAGGGAATTCGAGAGATTCCGCGCCGAGAAGGTCAGTGAGGATGAGCTTTCACGGGCGAAGCGCTACGCGATCGGCTCGCACGCGATAAGGCAGGAGAGCGGGGCGGCGATTCTTGGCGAGCTTCTCGATGCGTGGATGTTCGGCTCGGGTCCAGCGGAGCTCGAGGAGTACGAAGCCCGGATCTCGGCGGTGTCGGCCGATGACATTCAGGCGCTGGCCCGTGAGTTCTTCGACCCGGCAAGGCGCGTCGAGGGAGTGGTGAGGGGGAGTGGAATGACCGGAGAGATACCCGCTTAGGCCGTCATCACTGCGGGGCTTCGGTTTCCTCCAGTCCTCTCTGAGCGCGCATCACAGCCGCGACTATCGGACGATATCTGCCCGACGGCGTCCGCAGGCCGCGCATCACGTCGTAATCGCCGGCTTCCGTGACTACGAGGCCCTTGATCGGCGTCTGGGTAGTCGCCCAGGCAAGCACTCCCCAGAACGCCAGCTCCTGGCTGGCCTCGCCGTGGGTCACCGGGTAACCTCCCGCTGAGAATACCCAGTGGGGTTTCGGTCGAGTGGGGAACGCCCGCATCCAGCGCTGGGCGATGCGCATGTGCGTGTCGAGCGATATTGCCCCGTCGAATCCGGGCATCATCGAGAAGCCGACGACGTCTATTGGCGAGCCGCGTGCCGCCGCCCAAAAATAGAGAGTGCTGTCACGCGCCCCGTACGTCGATGCGGCGAGGCCAACCCTGATTCTCGGGTTCACGTGATGAGCGATGTTCGCCGCGCGCGTGAAGTAATCAGTCCAGTACTCCGGCGGTTGTGCGCCGATCGCGCGCGCTCCCTCGCCGTTCGGGTCGACGGCAGGTATCAGGATGTCGGGCCGGAGCCGCCGGGATATACGGTCGACGTCGGCAATGCGCCGCCTAGTGTACTCCTCCGGCGACGCGCGGAATTGCCGCGCGGCGTCCTTCGGGTACGCGAGCGAGATGATTATCACTGCACTGTCGGCCCTTCGATCCTCGACGGTTCGCGCGATCGAGTCGAGCGACGCGAGCCGCGCACCTTCAGGCGTGATCGTTATCGAGACAGCTTTCGACAGAAGCGTGTCCGCGAGCGCGATGTCCCTCTCCATTGCCAGAGGGGGCGGTGGCCCGCGGAGGTCGGGGTAAATCTTCAGGCCGAGGGCAAAGTCTCCCTCGGGTTGCTCCTGCAGCTTGAGGTTTGCGTATCGCTCATAGCTCTTTGTGGTAGCGAACGCATTCGGCATCTCGATCAGCACGAGGCCGGCGAGCGCGGCGGCTGTCGCAGCAAGTCCCGCGCGCACCACCCGCCCGAAACGCCATCGCGAAGGCAGGGAGGGCGACATCAGCGGAACCTGGATGAACTGCGGACCCCAGAGCGCGGCGGCGCCGAAAAAGAAGCCGAGAGAACTGGTGTGTGCCGCGGAGACCGCCATTGCGAAATCCGGCGGGACCGAGGAGCCGTGCGCGACTGCATAACGCGACACCGCCACGATTGCGATGATGAGGTTGTAGACGAATATCGGAACGCCGAACATCGGCGTGACGAGCCGCCGGGTCAGGGCGAACGTCGCCTGGATGGCGAAAAGAACCGCGGTGAACGGCCACACCCAGGCGATGGACTGGATACCGCGGCCGTAGAGTATCGAAGTCGACGCGTACGCGACCAGCAGCGCCGGCACGACGAGCAGGCCGGCGAAAGCGGTGACCGCCGCGAAGGTGCGCGGCGCGCGACGGAGCTGTGAAACGCGGCCGGCGACCAGCACGTTCCACATCACCATCACCGCTGCCACGGCTACGTATAGCGCGGGGAGAAGGTGGTACTCGCTCAAGGCACGTGACACCGCGGGAACCTAGAGTTTGCCGTCGATGCTGGCAAGCGTCAGTAACCCGGTCTAGCTTTGGGGATGGAGCGAGGAACGTTCTTCAATCTTCC
Organism: Gemmatimonadaceae bacterium; assembly: GCA_051005175.1. GTDB lineage: Bacteria > Gemmatimonadota > Gemmatimonadetes > Gemmatimonadales > Gemmatimonadaceae > UBA4720. Next base: position 1,980 of record JBPCJP010000141.1, read on the forward strand.
CAACAGCATTTCACTTTCCCGCCTCCTGCTGGCGTTTGCGTTCGTCGTCATGGATGGAACCGCCGTGCGCCTGGGATTGATTGCGGCCGCGGCAGCAACCGATTTTTTTGACGGCTGGTTTGCGCGGCGCTCGCGCAGCTCGACAGTGATCGGAGCCCTGATAGACCCGATCGCCGACCGCCTGTTCGTGCTTGCCGCCGTCACGTCGTATCTCGTCGAGGGGAAGCTTGGCACCGGCCAGTATTTCATCTTCCTCTCCAGGGACATAGCGACGGCGGTCGGCTTCATAGTGGCACGATTCATTCCGGGACTCACGGCGGCCTCGTTCCGAGCCCGGCCGCTCGGCAAGGTCGTCACTGTCCTGCAGCTAACTGCGCTCCTCGCCGTCCTTCTGGCGCCCTCTGCCGTGTACGTGCTGATCCTGCTTATCGGCGGGCTCTCGGCGCTGTCGATAATCGATTACACGATGGCTCTCGAGCGGGCGAGGCGGGCTGCTCAGCCGTGAAACGTCTCCTGCGGATTCTGTTGCTCTCGGGAGCCGCCTCAGTTGCTTCAGGAGTGGAGTCTGGCGCACAAACGCTGGAGGGAAGGGTTGACGCGATCTTCGCTGAGCCGTCCGCGGTCCACGCGGGCGCCGGGGTGACATGGCGGCTGGGGACGTATCTCAGGAGCGGGGTGGTGGCGGGGATCGGCGCGGCGGGGTCGGGCGTGAGCGGGAGGATCGACTTCGTGAACCGGTTTCATCTCGATCCGTTCAGGGAGAATAGATACGGACCGTATGCCGGCGGGGGGGTCAGCGCGCGTTTCGACGACAACCGGACGGGCCGCGTTTTCCTGCTGCTGATTGTCGGCGTTGACGGGCCTGTCGCGCGCGGGGTCACGACATCGTTCGAGGCCGGATTGGGAGGAGGCGCACGAGCAGGGGTGGTGATTCGCCGGGCGACGCCGGAGCGGCGCTAGGCTCGCTCCGCACGCCAGACTCTTACAACTAGACTGCTGCTTTTACTTTTGCGGGCTGCGAGAACCGCTCGCCAAGCACTCTGAGCTCCTCGATCTGCTTCGGGCTCAGCTCGTGGTATCGCTCGGATATGTAGGTCATTGCGCCGTCGAACCACTCTTTCTGGTCGTCAGGAATGGCGCCGATGACCCCGCTCTTCATGATGTGCTGGAACATCTCGTCGCGGGCCTCCTCGAAGGGAGTCGCAACAGGCGCTGCGCTTCTCGCGTATTTGGGCTTCGTTTTGTTCATTAATCCGTGTGAGAGGTATTTTGATGCTTATACTCTCAATCTAATCAAAAAGTGCCCTGATTTGGAGTCATGCGACCGCTCTGCGTCTCATGAAATCGAGAAGCAGCTCGCTCATCTGCTCCGGATTCTCTTCAGGCACTAGCCGGCCTACGCCGGCAAGCCTCACAAGGCGTCCATCCGGGAGGGCATTGACGAGCCGGTCGGGCAGCTTCGGGTCGAGCCACTGGTCGGCTTCGCCCCACACGATCAGGGCGGGTACGTGGATGGTCGTGAGATCCACCTCCTCCATGTCGTCGCCGGTTATCGAGCTCGCGAGTGTCAGGAGGTGACTCACGCCGTCCTTCCCGACAAAGGGCGCCAGATAGCGCGCTATGAGCTTTACGGGCATCTGGGTCTCGGGATCCGAAACGCTGCCCTTCAGCACGCCTTCTATCAGGGGCGCGGCGCCGAGGATTCCCCGGGTTGTACGGAAGGCGAACTTCGCCGTGCTCCGCTGCATCTGCGTTATGTCGCGACCGGGGATTTCGTCGAACGCGGGAGTGTTGATGAGAACCAGTTTCTCGACCCGCTCGGGACGGGTGGCTGCAAGCCTGAGCGCAACATCTCCGCCGATGTCGATGCCGACGATTATTCCTCTCGCGACACGCAGGGCCGTCATTGCCGCGTCGAGATACTCCGCCTGGGCCGCGATCCCGAAATCAGCGTCGAACGGCCTGTCCGATTCGCCATGGCCGAAAAGATCTATGGCATAGGCGGTATGACCCGCGTCGCTGATCGCCGGCGCGACATTTCGCCAGAGGAAGGTCGACGTCCCGAAGCCGTGAATGAGGATCACGGCGGTCCCTCCGTGACCGAATCTCTCGACGTGCATCGCTCCCGGACCGACCGGAACTCTCAGGACATCAGCTTGCATAACGTTTTACCTCTCCCCTAGCTTTTCAGTCGTCGCGCACCGCGGCTCGAGCGCATCTCATACCTCAAGGCGGCTCTCGCAATGGCTGGCAAGAAAAACAATCGCAAGAACGTCGTCCGCAACGCATCAAACCGGCCAAGCCGGTTCTACTTCGTACTCGGTGCGATTGCGGTTGTTGGGGCAAGCATACTTGGCTACACCCTCCTTCGCAAACCGGCTGTTCCGGTCGGCGAGGCGGTGGCAGTCGATCCGTCAGCGCCCGGCGGTGCATCGCAGGGATACACCAGGGGCAATCCCGATGCCCCCGTTCACATAATCGAGTTCGCGGACTTCGAGTGCCCCGGCTGCGCGCAGTTTGCAACGGTGACCGAGCCCGATGTCAAGACGCGAATCGTTGACGCCGGTCTCGCCAGATTCACGTTCTACGATTTCCCGCTGCCCCAGCACAGGAACAGTCAGCCGGCTCACAATGCAGCTGCCTGTGCCGACGACCAGGGCCGGTTCTGGGAGATGCACGACCGCATATTCCAGGGCCAGGATCAGTGGAACACGCAGGCGGCGAGCAACCCCAAGCCGTTCTTCGAGCGATACGCTGCCCAGGTGGGGCTGAACGTAAAGGTCTGGGAAACGTGTTACGACCAGCGGAAGCATCAGGGCCGGCTCATGGCGAACATGGCCGAGGGAGAGAGGCGTCGGGTTTCGTCGACGCCGACGTTCATCATCGGCGACAGGATGTATCCGGGTGCGCTTCCGTATGACATGCTGAAGGCGGCTGTGGACTCGGCAGTTGCCGCGGCTGCGGCTGTCGCTCCGGCGGCAGCGCCGGCGCCTGCCGGATGACCAAACGGATGATCATGGCGGCGCTCGCGCTCGCCGGGATCTTCCTCGCACTTTACCTGCTCTTCTACAAGCTCGGCATGCTGGGGTCGCTCAACTGCAGCGTCGGCTCGTGCGAGACGGTAAATACGAGCAAGTGGGCGACGTTCCTCGGTTTCCCGGTCGCGGGGTGGGGGGTTGCGTGGTATGTGGTGGCATTTGCCGTGTCACTGGCCGGCACCACTGAGCGATTTGCCGGTTCCCGGCACCTCTCTCTTGCGCTCCTCGGGCTTACTGCGTCAGGCCTGCTTTTCTCGGCCTACCTCACCTGGCTCGAGCTATTCGTGATCAACGCAATCTGCCAGTGGTGCGTGGTTTCAGCGGTAATCGTGCTCGTGATGTTCGTCCTCTCGGTGCTTGACCTGCGGGAAACGAGCGAAGCGGCTGTGGGGGAATTCGAGAATGCAGGCAAGGAGACTCTTCCAGGGCCGCCGTAAGCATTCTGTTGGTTGACGCTCTCTCGACGGATACAGGCAGCACTTACCAGGCACACTTCAGGGGCTTTCCCCAGCGGGATGCGACGCCAAGGTAGTTCGCGATCCCGGTCAACCAGACCGCGAGGGATAGTGGGGCTCTCCGCCTCAGCGTCGCTTCTGTGTAGAAAATGGGTGATGGGTCCTGGGTTCACCCGGAAGCGCGAATCTGCGTTCGGTGGATATCCGGTCCGCGACGATCCTACCCAGCCTGTTGCTTTATCCGTCAGATCCGCCGAATCCGTCAGATCCGCGTCTCCTCTGGGGTTGCGTTTTCTCGGTCGCCGTCAGGCCCGCTTGACGCTCTTCTGTCGGGCCGCGGCATCATCGAGGCGGAGGCGCGGCTTCACCTCTTCATCCTCCTGACCTTCCTCCCTCGCACGGCGGCGGAACGGAACGAGGTCGCGCCCGAGGCTTACCAGCGCGCGGGTCGCTACTGTGCTGGCTAGCGGCTCCGGGATCCCCATCACACGCACGTAGGTGTCGATTGCCCTGTCGAACGACAGATCTTCAGCGAGAGTGTCGACGAACATGAGAGCGTTGTCGACGTGAGCGCGGATTATAGTCTCTTCGGCCCGCGCCTGCGACAGCCGCAGCCGCCGCTCAGCGTTGGGGTTGAGCTTCCTGCCGAAAATTGACTCGGGAAACAAACCACCTAGCATGGGACCTTCCGTTGTTTGATGTGACTGCGTGAAATGTAAGGCAGGGTTCGTACCCCTGCGACGACCTTATCCTTCTTCTGCCTCATACTGGTCCCTCAGGCTCGCGACAACGTTCGGATCAGCGAGGGTCGTTGTATCCCCGAGTGTCCGGCCTTCCGCCACGTCCCTGAGGAGCCGACGCATGATTTTCCCCGACCGGGTCTTCGGGAGATCGGCGCTGAAAATAATGTCGTCGGGGCGAGCGAGCGCCCCGATCTTGTCCGCTACGAACTGCCTGAGCTCATCGCGAAGGGCCGGGCTCAGTTTCCGACCATCGCGCAGCGTCACGAAAGCCGCAATTGCCTGGCCCTTCAACTCGTGCGTCCGCCCGACGACGGCGGCTTCCGCCACCGATGGATGTTCTACGAGGGCGGACTCGACCTCCATGGTGCCGATTCGGTGACCCGCGACATTCAGGACATCGTCAACGCGCCCGAGTATCCAGAAATAGCCCTCGTCGTCACGCTTCGCGCCGTCGCCGGGAAAATAGATGTCGGGACGCCCGGGCCACTTCGAGAAATAGGTGTCGACGTAGCGCTGGTCGTCCCCCCAGATCGTCCTCAGCATCGACGGCCACGGTTGCATTATCGCGAGAAGTCCCCCGCCGACCGGAATCGGCTCGGCCTTTACGTCGAGAAGCTCGGCGTGATAGCCCGGAAGTGCCATGGTGGCGCTGCCCGGTTTGGTCGAAGTCACACCAGGTAGCGGCGAAATCACAATCGCGCCGGTCTCGGTCTGCCACCAGGTATCGACGATCGGGCAGCGATTGCCGCCGATGTGTTCCCGGTACCACATCCACGCTTCCGGATTTATCGGCTCGCCTACTGAGCCGAGGAGCCTCAGTCGCGACAGGTCGTGCGCTGCAGGGTGCTCATCGCCCCACTTCATGAATGCCCTGATCGCGGTCGGAGCGGTGTAGAGGATCGTCACGCCGTGCTTCTCGCAGATCTCCCAGAACCTGTCCTTGTCAGGCCAGTCAGGGGCGCCCTCGTACATCAAGACAGTCGCGCCGTTGGCCAGCGGACCATACACGACGTAAGAGTGGCCGGTGACCCAGCCGATGTCAGCCGTGCACCAGAAGACATCCTCGTCACGCAGGTCGAACACTAACCGTGTTGTCGCCGTCACCCCGGTGAGGTAGCCGCCGGTGGTATGCACGATTCCCTTCGGCTTGCCTGTCGTGCCCGATGTGTAGAGGATGTAGAGGACGTCCTCTGCGTCCATCTCGGCGGGCTCGCAATGAATTGGCTGGTCGCGAACGATCCGGTGCCACCAGTGGTCGCGGCCCTCCTCCATTTCCGCGAACGCTTCGTCACCCCCGGATACTGGCCGCCGCTGGACGACGATCACGTGCTCGATAGTGGGCGTCTCCTCCAGCGCCTTGTCTGAATTCCGCTTGAGCGGAATCACCTGTCCGCGGCGGTAGCCGCCGTCTGCAGTGATCAGGACCTTGGCCTGGGCATCGTTGATCCTGTCGCTAAGGGATTCCGGGGAGAATCCTCCGAAGACCACCGAGTGAATCGCCCCGATGCGCGCGCACGCCAGCATCGAGATTGCCGCTTCTGGAATCATCGGCAGGTATATCGCGACGCGGTCCCCGCGCTCCACCCCAAGCTCCCTCAGCGCGTTCGCGAACTTGTTTACTTCGCAGTAGAGGTCCCAGTAGGTGAGGGTTCTCCTGTCGCCGGGCTCGCCTTCCCATATCAGGGCCGCCTTGTTGCGAAGGGGGCCGCGTATGTGCCTGTCGATGCAGTTCACCGAGACGTTGAGCTTTCCTCCGGTGAACCATTTCGCGTGTGGCGGCGTCCACTCCAGGACCCTGTCCCATGGCTTCATCCACTCCAGCCGCTCCGCTTCTGCCGCCCAGTATTTCTCGGAATCCCCTGCCGCGGTTTCGTAAATCTCCGGCGATGAAACGTGAGCATCCGAGCGAAACTCCGGTGGCGGCTCGAACTTGCGATGCTCCTGAAGCAGAACGTCGATGTTGGTCATGATCGGGGGATGATTGTTGTCACCTGCCAACGTTGCCCGTTTTGCATGGCGTGCGCCAGAGTGTCACCTTTCTGCCACATGAAGCAGGCATCGCTTCGGGTGCGCGACGGAACTCGCGTCCGGCCGAGAGAACGGAGAGCCGATGAAGTCGGATGACCGGGAGGCGTTCGGCGCGGGAATCGTCCATATCGTCGGGGCTGGGCCGGGAGACGCCGGCCTGATCACTGTGCGGGGGCGGGAGCTCATCGAGCGCGCTGATGCGATTGTGTTCGATTCTTCGGTCAGCCGCGCTCTTCTCCCACCCGGCGCGCGCGAGTCGGGACATCCCGCGCTCTACTTCGTCGGCCGCCGCCGGAACGAGAGCAAGCGCGCGAGCCAGCGCCAGGTTCAGGAGCTGCTCGTCGGCCTTGCCCGAAGCGGCAAGCGCGTCGTGCGGCTCACGGGAGGGGACCCGTTCGTTTTCGGCAGAGGCGGAGACGAGGCGCAGGCACTCTACGACGCATCTGTCCCTTTCGAGGTAGTGCCCGGAATTACCGCCGGTGTCGCCGCATTGTCATATGCAGGCATTCCTGTCACTCATCGCGGGCTTGGCGCGGCTGTCACCTTCGTGAGCGGAAAGGAAGTGCCCGGCCGCGGCGCGACCCAGACCGACTGGCCGGCGTTGGCGAAATCGGGCGGTACGATAGTCATATACATGGGCGTGAAGACAATCGCTGCAATCTCCGAGGCGCTGCTCGAGGGGGGAATGCCGGAGGAGGTACCCGCGGCTGCTGTCGAGCGCGGCACAAGGAAGACTCAACGGACCGTCACCGCAACTCTCGGGGACCTTGCCGAGAGCGTCAGGATTGCCGGGCTGACAGGACCGACGATACTCGTCGTCGGATGGCCGGTGATCCTTCGCGAGGAGATGAGCTGGTTCGAGAACCGCCCCCTCTTCGGCCGGCGAATCGTAATCGCGGATCCCCAATCGCAGACCGCCGTCATCGCGGAACGACTGCGAGACCTGGGCGCCGAAGTGCTGCACGTTCCGGAGCGGCTCGTCATGCGGCTCGACCTGACGCCTCTGCGAGAGGCGATTTCGCGCCTCGCCGATTATCAGTGGCTCCTGTTCGCCACTCGCGACGCCGTTGCGATTTTCTGGGAGCAGCTTCTCGGGAGTGGTCGCGACGCCCGGGCCCTTGCAGGGTTGTCAGTCGCGGCCGCGGGAGCCGACGCTGCAGCGGCTTTGCTCGAGCGCGGCATAACCATCGATGTAATTCCGCCGGGCTTCACCGAAGACTCTCTGATCGAGAAGCTCGGCGAGCGAGACGACATCGACGGGTCGAGCGTTCTCCTGGTGTCTCCCGAAAAATTCGACAGTGGTCTTGTCGTTTATCTCGCGGAGCGCGGCGCGCAGGTCGCCGGTATCGACGCGTACCGCAGCGTGGCTGACGAAGCGGCGGTAAGGCGCTTCAGGCGCTCACTTGCGAGAGTTCGCGCCGACGCAGTCGTATTCCTGTCGACTCCCGGGGTTCGATCGTACGTCGTAGCGGCCGGGCAGGATAATGCGGAGCACACCTCCGCCGCATCGATCGGCGGGCGCGTTACCGAAGAGCTTACCGCGGCAGGACTGCAGGTTCTCTGTGAGGCAAGCGAGCCGACGAGCGACAGTCTCGTCGCGGCGATCGAGAGATCGCTGTCGTGACATCGCGCTCGCCGGTACGGATTGCCGCGAGGGCCTCCGACCTGGCGATGCGTCAGGCGCGGATGGTGGCGTCCCTGCTCGAGTTGCGCGGCATCGAGTCGGAAATAGTGACAGTCAGAACGAGGGGGGACAGGAAGCGCGAGAAGCCCGACTCTGGTCCCAGCGTCCCGGGGTTGTTCACTCACGAGCTCGAAATCGCCCTGGCGAAGAAGAAGGTTGACTGCGCCATCCATTCCCTGAAGGATCTTCCGCTCGAGCTCAGGCAGGGCCTCGCAATTGCGGCGACGCTCGAGCGCGAGGATCCCCGCGATGTCCTCGTCGTCAATCCGGTCACCGGGGCGGACGCGCTCGATTCGTTGCCCGCAGGCTCGCGCGTGGGAACTTCAAGTGCCCGGCGCCGGGCGCAGCTGCTTCTGCGCCGCCGCGATCTCGAGCCTGCAGAACTCCGGGGTGGCGTCCCTGCCCGGCTCAGGAAGGTTGAAAGCGGAATGATCCACGCTGCGATTCTTTCAGCTGACAGCCTGATTCGACTCGGAGCCAGCCGCCGCATCACGCAGTATCTCGACGTGCCAGGCTGGCTTCCGGCCGCGGGGCAGGGGGTTGTCGCGCTGGAAATCCGCGACGACGATGAGGAGATGCGGGAGATTCTCGCGCCACTCGATCACCGCTCGACGTCGGTTGCCACTCGCGCCGAGCGTGCATTTCTGGCAGAGCTGGAAGGGGTTCCGCAGATGCCGGTCGCGGTGCTCGCGATGCCGGGCGACGGCGCGGGACTGACCCTTCACGCATTCGTCAGCGATCCCCCAGCGCGGAATCCTGTGCGCGGTTCCATCGAAGTGGACGAAGCGTCGCCCGAGACATCGGGCAAGGCGCTCGCAACCGAGATGCGAAACCGGGGAGTCGCCAGCCTGCTGCTCGAGCTTCGAAATGCGGATAAGTTACAGGCGTGAATCCATGGCATGATTTCCCAGTCGGCTCAAATCCGCCCGAGGTCGTCACGGCGGTCGTCGAGATACCTCGCGGGAGCCGGAACAAATACGAGCTCGACAAGGTGAGCGGTCAGTTCCGGCTCGACCGCGTCCTGTTTTCGGCGGTCCATTACCCCGGCGACTACGGGTTCATTCCGCGGACGCTGCACGAAGACAACGATCCGCTCGACATAATCGTGAGCATCAACGAGCCAACGTTTCCCGGCTGCCAGATAGACTGTCGTCCGCTCGGCGTCCTGAAGATGCTCGATCGCGGCGAGCCGGACGACAAGATCATTGCCGTGCCGGCCAACGATCCCTTCTATCACGACTACTTCGACATCGCCGACCTCTCACAGCATTACCTCAAGGAGGTCGAGCATTTCTTCCATATCTACAAGGACCTCGAGGGCCGCCGGGTGGAGATCGTCGGCTGGGAGAAGAGCGAGGTGGCGATCAGCGTCATCCAGGATTCGATCGAGCGATACGAGGAGAAGTTCCTCCGCGTAGGGCCGTGAAGTAGCCGGATACCCGGCCCCGTTTACCTCCCTGGCGGTATTCGCAGGACGACAGTCTGGCCCTCTGAAACCGTGATCTCCTCGGATACAGGCGTAACCCTTCCGCCGATCGGATCTGCGAGGAAGCGGAGCGATGTCGCGCCGAAGACGATTCCCTGCGGAATCGTCAGCGTCGTCGTTCGCAGTCCACTCGCGATGCCGAGCCTCACCCGCTGGCTGCCTCGCAGGACGTAGACTGTCATGTCGGCAAGGGACTGGTTGTCGACCTCCACCATCGTTCTTGGCCGCTCCTGATAATTCTTCCCGGTGGCGCACGCCGGAATGAACGCGACCACCGTGAGCAGGGCCAGCCATCTGAGTTTTTTCATGTGATCTCCGCTTGGAGGGCTCAAAAGTCATACACTCGGAGCAGCTTACGTTCCAAACCCCTCTTCATAGATTGCACGCTCGGCCTCTGGCTTCAAACGCTCCACATCCGGGTCACGCGTGAAGGGAAAGCTCACGGTCCTCATGGTCACGGCGTTCGTGGACATGCTGGGGCTGATAATCATATACCCGCTCCTCCCATTCTACGCGACGCGGCTTGGGGCGAATGCCGCGATGGTCGGGGGGCTCGTAGCCGCGTTCTCGGTGGCGCAGCTCATCAGCGCGCCGGCCTGGGGGCGGATGTCGGACAAGTACGGCCGGCGGCCCGCCATACTCGTCGGCCTTCTGGTTTCGGCCTTCGCCTACGTGATCTTTGCTTTCGCGGACTCGCTGTGGCTCCTCTTTGTTTCGCGCGTCATTCAGGGACTTGGCGGCGGGACCATCGGCGTTGTGCAGGCGTATGTCGCCGACATCACCGAAGGCAAGGACCGCGCGAAGGCGCTGGGCTGGCTTTCCGCGGTCACGAGTCTCGGCGCAGTTATAGGCCCCGCCCTCGGCTCGATCCTCGTGGGAGTCGGTGGCCGCACGGCTCCGGGTCTTGGCTCTGCCACGCTCTGTTTGCTGGTGAGCATCTTCGCGTGGAAATATCTGCGCGAGTCACAGGTTGAGCTGACGACCCACGAGCGCCAGGCACTCAGTGAGCAGTCTCGCGGAGGCGCGATCCGCACCGTGGTGACAAAGCCGTCGGAGCCGGCGTCGAGATTGATCTGGATCTACGCCATCGCGATCGGCGCGTTCTACGGCACGACTCCGATGCTCCCGCTGATTCTCGCCGACCGGCTGGCGGTGACCGAGGAGAACGTCGGCTATTTCGTGATGTACCTGGGCGGAATGGGCGTGATAGTCCGCGCGGTGCTGCTTGGCTGGATGATCGAACGGCTCGGCGAGCCTCGCGTATCGCGGCTGGGGCTGATCTTCCTGGCGGTCGGTCTTGCGATGGTATCGCGGATAACGTCATACCCAACGATGCTCGTTGCGATGACGCTGATGCCGATCGGGACCGGCTTGCTGTTCCCCTGCATAACAGCGATGCTGTCGCGCGTAGTGCCCGGAGGCCAGAGGGGACTGTACATGGGCGTGCAGCATACTTTCGGCGGGATCTCGCGCGTGGCGTTTCCCCTCATCGTTGGATTCGGGATGGACGCACTCGGGATGGGCGCACCGTTCGTGTTCGCCGGCCTGATGGTAATCGGAACGTTGATGCTCACCGGCAAGCTCGAGGAATACACACGGGATTCCGGTCTGCAGTAAGTCGCCAGTCCGAGTCCCAGTCCGCAGTAGTCCGCAGTCCGAGTCCGCAGTACGTCCGCAGTCCGCAGTCAGTGAGGACCGCGGAGTACGTCCGCAGTCCGCAGCCAGTGAGGACTGCCCCTCCGTTAAACTGTCTTTGCCCCCTCTGTGGCCGCCGGCTGAAGCGTACCGTGATCGACCGGCTCGACTCCCCTCCGCAGGAAGAGGAAGTCGTAGAGAAGCGCCGCCAGGACTCCGCCCGTTATCGGCGCGGCCCAGTAGATGATCTGCGCCTCGAACACTCCGCTGGCCACCGCTGGCCCGAATGACCGCGCGGGGTTCAGAGATCCCCCGGTCAGCGGTCCGATCGCGAGAATGGCTGCTCCAACCGTGAGGCCGATTGCCAGCCCCCCGATATTCGGCGCCTTGGGGTCGACGGCGGTCCCGAATACGACCAGAACGAGGAAGAACGTGGCGATCGCCTCGAGCACGAACGCCTGGCCGCCGGTGATCGCGAGAGCTACAGACTGGCCCCCGCCACGCGTCGCCTCGAAAACGGAAAATGGGAAGGTGTACTTGAGGGCGTAGGCGGCGACTATCGCTCCGATGATCTGGGCGATGATGTATACGCCCGCCATCGGTGCGCTGATCCGCCGCGTCGCAAGAAATCCGAGGGTCACCGCGGGATTGAAGTGTCCCGAGATGCGCATCAGGGCGCTCACCATTACCGCGAGTATCAGTCCGTGTGCAAACGCGATCTCGAGGAGCGCGGCAGGACTGTTTGTGTCACGCGCAATCATTATCGACGCGCCACCGACGAAAACCAGCGCGAATGTGCCGATGAACTCGGCCACGAAGTGACGCCATGAATCCCGCATCGAATGCTCCGGTTTCAGGTTACGCGGCGAAGAACGAGCGAGGCGTTGATGCCGCCGAACCCGAACGAGTTCGTCAGCACATGCTCCACCCGCTCGCTACGGCCGCTTCCGGGCAGAAAGTTAAGGTCGCACGCATCGTCGGCAACGGCGAGGTTCACGGTAGGGGGCAGCCACTCCCGCTGGATCGCCAGCGCCGCGATGGCCGTCTCGATTGCCCCCGACGCGCCGAGCGCGTGGCCGTAATAGCCTTTCGTTCCGCTGACACGCAGCCTGTATGCGTCGTCACCGAACACATCCTTTATCGCTCTCGTCTCGGTGGGGTCGTTCAGGGGCGTCGAGCTTCCATGGGCGTTCACGTATCCGATCTCGGCAGGCGTCACGTTGGCGTCTCTCAGTGCGATCCTCATCGACCTTGCCGCCTGGGATCCATCGGGACGAGGCGCAGTCATGTGATATGCATCGTTAGTCGAGCCGTACCCCGCGACTTCAGCGTATATCTTCGCGCCGCGTGACACAGCCCTCTCGTACTCCTCGAGGATCAGCACCGCCGCTCCTTCTCCCATCACGAAACCGTCTCGATCCCTGTCGAACGGGCGTGACGCTCCCGAAGGTTCGTCGTTGCGAGTCGACATCGCGCGAATTATCGAGAACGCGCCGAAACAGAGTGGAGCAAGGGGTGCCTCGGCGCCTCCGGATATCATCACGTCGGCGTAACCGTCGCGGATGAGCCTGAACCCCTCCCCGACCGCGATCGTACCCGAAGCGCAGCTCATCGAGTTCGTCGAGTTCGGTCCGGTGACCCCGAGCTCGATTGCGATATTGCAGCTCGCCGCTCCGCCAAAAACGCAGAGCGCGAGCATCGGATCGACGGCCCTGACACCATCGCGCAGGTAGAGCTGCAGCTGGCTCTCGGCGAATTCGAGTCCGCCGAGCGCGCTGCCAATCGTCGATCCGATCAGGTCCTTGTCTTCTTTGCCGAGGTCGATCCCGGAGTCGTCGATCGCCATCTGCGCGGCCGCGACAGAAAAATGACCGTACCGGTCGAGCCGCTTCGTGCGCTTGCGCTCGAGAAAGTCTGTTGCCGCGAAGTCGTTTACCTCGGCGGCATTGTGGCTCTTGAACGCGCTCGGATCAAACCTCGTCACGGGAGACACAGCCGACCGTTCTCTCCTGAGTCCCTCCCACAGGCCTTCCACGGTGTTTCCGATCGGCGTGATGGCACCTACGCCGGTTATCACTACTCTGCGTTTCGACAACTGCTCTCCGTTTCTATTTTGGCCCGGCAGGCCGCGTCGGGCCGGCGGCTTCGCGCTCGGCCGCCGCGGCCAGCCCGGCCAGCGTTCGCGACGCAATCCCGTGGATGAAGACCGGACCTATCACCATTGTCGCAACCGGTATTCCCACCACCGGGATAGGCGGGCCATCCCATGCGTGAAGGATCGTCACATGAGTGCCCTGGGGCACGGATCTAAACGACCACTCGACATCCATTCCGGTGGTGACTCCACCGATATGCGTGAATCTTATCGATGGCGCACCATCGTCGACTGACATGCGTGAAAGCCACCATGTCGGCCACGCGAGCGGCCCGAACGGGCGGTCGGCTGCCATCTCCACTATCCCGCCTCCATCCGTCGCGCGCTCACGGAACCTGACGTACCTGTAGTGGGAAAGGTGAACGGGCCATTCCTCGACCTTCCGCGCGATGTCGAACATCGTACGCCATGGAGCGCGCACGAGAAGCTCATCCACGGTCTCCATCGGGCGCCCGAGCGGCATCGGGCCAAGCTCGAACGGCGCCCTCACGGCATCCACGTGGCAGTCAGCCTGAAGCCGAGCCGGCGCCTCACAGCGGGCCGGTGGCCGATGGCTTTCTCGACTATATCCGCAAGCTCGCGGGGCACAAATCCTCGCATGACTGAAACTACACCATCGTGCCTGCTTACAGGATGGAAGCCGAGGGGAAAGGAGCCCATCCAGAGTCCTGCGGCGGCAACCAGACTCCTGCGGAGATCGCTGACGACTACTGCGCGCCGGGCAACACGATTCAGCTCGCTGACGACGAGACATGCCTGGTCCGCCGGAAAGTGATGGAGAAGCTGCGACGCGACGACCACATCCACGCTGGCGTCTGCGATTGGGAGAAACATTGCGTGGCCCCGGACGACCGCGTTGTTGCCGGATCCGTGCGCGGAGAGCAGAGCTTCGGAGATGTCGATTCCGATGGTTCGAAGCGTCAACCCCATCTCCGCCGCGACGAATCGCGCTGCCGCCGGAATGTCACCCCGAGCGGTTCCGACATCGAGCATGGTCGCGCTCGCGCCAAGCCGGGGAAAAATCTCGCGAAGCTCGGCGATCACGGCGCGCCGTCCTCCGAGGAGTGCGTTTGCCCGCTCGACGTCCCTCATCGACCGCCGCATCACATCGACGGATACACCGGGGTCGTCGAGTATCTCGATTCCGCGCCGTCGCGCCGGTGTAAGGATGCTTCTCATGTCAACGTTCCAGCTGCGCGTAACCTCCGCGATAATACAGGAGCGGCTTGCCCTCGTTCGCGACGGCTGTCTGTACTTCGCCGATGATTACGTCGTGGTCGCCGGACTCGTGCCGCGAAACGACTTCACATTCGACGTAACCGAGCACATCGTCGAGCACCGCCATGCCGTTCTGCCCTCGCGCGTAGCCAAGACCTGAGAAGCGGTTCGCACCGCGCTCGGCGAATCTCCTGGCGATTGCTTCCTGTCCTTCGGACAGGATGTTGGCGGTGAAGTGAGTCGCTTTCTCCAGCGACTTGTAAAGCGAGGAGGTGTGCTCGATGCACATCAGAACGAGCGGCGGATCAAGGCTGACCGAGCAGAATGCGCTCACCGTCATGCCCTGGGGGCGGTTCCGCTTGTCGCGGGTCGTCACAACCGTGACGCCGGATGCGAAGCGCCCGAGAACCGCCCTGAATGAATGCTGGTCTACCGTCATCCTCTGATTGGCCGTGCGAAGAGTAGCTGGAGAAGATACGCGGGCCGGAGAACTTCACGAGGCGGGACGAAGTCGCCGACCACTCCGACCAGCAGGTCGGCCATGTCGCGTCTCCGCGAAAGCACGGTCGCCGCGCGGTTGATCAGCCCCGGAAACGCTACCGCTGTACCTATGAGCCGCTCGACCTTCCATTTGCCGGAGAATTCGGAGCGCCTCGCCGTCTCGTAGGCGCCGAGCGCCCTGTCCCGCTCATCCGCACTACTCGCGCGCACCGATTCGGCGGCGTAGCCAGCGAGCACTTCGCCTCCCCGCAGCGCGGTGTAGATCCCCTCACCGGTGAACGGGTCGAAGAAATCCGCCGAGTCTCCTACGAGCGCGGCTCCACGCGACCAGCCACGTTTTGCTGACGAGGCGAATGGCCCCGTCGCTCGCACGGGCCCCGCGCGCTCGGCGCCGCTGAACATCGCGGCGATCCGGGGGCGTTCGGCGATCCAGCTCTCGAGAAACTCGGTCCGGTCTATCGCGACTTCCGCGGCTCTGGAGACCGGCACGACGACCGCGACGTTCACGAGACAGTTCCCCACCGGCGCGACTCCGCAGTAGCCGCCTCGATCGACATGCATCTCGCCGAATTCGGAAATGCCTTCGACCCCTCTGAAATGAGTGACGAGGGCGATCCTTCGCGGCCAGCCGGACGGACGAATGAGGCCAAGCCGGCGCCCAACTATCGATCGCAGGCCGTCGGCACCAATCACAAGTTGGGCGCGCATCTCGCGGCGCCCGCTCTCTCCCGACGAGACAACTCCGCCGACCCGCCCGCTGTCGTCCCGGATGAGATCGACGACGCGGGTCCCTTCCTCGACCCGCACGCCGGCCGCGCGCGCGCGGTCGATGAGAATCGAATCGAGAATCGTCCGCCGCACGGCGAGACCGCGGTCGCGATAACCCTTATACCCATGGGAAGCGGCGAACTCGCCGTGGATAGTCTGGCCGTTCGGAGCGTGCACGCGCATTCCCTTGAGCTGCGCTGCCCCCGACGATTCGACAGGGCCCAGCGCGCCCATTGCCTCGAGTATTCTGGATGCCTGCGGGCTCAGGTACTCGGAGCATGTCTTGTCCCGTGGGAAGCGTGCCCTGTCGAGCACGAGGACGTCGATTCCGCTGCTTGCGAGAAAGAACGCTGTTGCCGAGCCGGCGGGCCCCCCGCCCACGACGATCACCTCGGCATCAGACATTCGGTGCAGCCACGCGGCGCGAGGTTGCCCGCGAAAACCTCTGGAAGACACCCATGTACTGCCAATGCGGTCGCGGCAGGCGGAGCAGGGAAGCCGTTCGGGTGAGCCACGGCAGGATTGCCGAACGCGAATCCGCCGAGAACATGAAGCGGGGGTGGTCGGCGGCGAATGTTCGCAGGCGCGATAAGGCGAGCCGGGGCGGGAGATCCGGGCTGAAGTAGAAAACCGGATCGAGCAGCGGATTACCGTCTTGTACGACGCCGTCGGCGAGAGCGATGCGATGCAGCGTGGTTCCGGGATATATCCTGAGTCCCACCGTCACGTAAACCGCATCGCCGCGCTCCAGGCGCCATGCGGCGAAGCGAAGCGTTTCCTCGAGGGTCCGAGAGGTCTCACCCGGACCACCGACCAGAAAGATCCACAATGTCCTGATTCCCGCACGCTCGACACGCTCGGCAACTTCGCGGACTTTCGCTGCGTCGAAGCCTTTCTCCAGGCGCTCGAGAACCGCGTCGCTCGCGCTCTCGGCGGTGATGCCGAGCGTGCGGAAGCCGGCGCGGCGCATGGCAGCGAGCAATTGGGGTGGCGCGGCAGCCGGCGTGAAGTTTGTCGTATCAAGATGAACTCGCAGGTTCCGTGCGATCAGCGCTTCGCATACGTCGATTGCATGCCCCGGCGGCGAGTTGAATGTCGAGTCGACGAAGTCGAAGTGCCTCACGGCGGCCTCTTTGCGCAACTCCTCTATCTCGTCAGCGACGAGTCCCGGATCGCGCGTCCTGTACCCCCATCCTTCGACGTTCCGGTAAGTGCAGTAAACGCACTTGTAAACGCATCCGCGCTTGGTCTGGATCGGGATTGTGGCGCCGTGCCGCTCGTATCGCTTCAGATCTATCCACCGGTGGAGGGAGGGCCGCGGCAGCGAGTCGAGATCAGCATCTTCCCCGGGCGGAGCAAAATGGACGACTCCGTCCACCGATCGCACGAGGCCCGGAATCGAGGAGGCGTCCTTGCCGCGTGAAAGCGCGTTGACGAGCGCGACACTCGCCCGCTCTCCATCGCCGGCGACGGCGTAGTCCACGCCGAAGTCGCGAAAGAGCGCTTCCGGCGCGACGCCGAACGCTGCGCCGCCGGCGATCAGCTTTGCATGTGGCGCGGCTGCGCGCAGGTACTCGAAAATCAGCTTTGCCTGGGGCGTGTAGTGCCTCAGCGCGATCGCGTCGCTGTTGTCGATGTTGCGAACCGACACACCGATTACGTCAGGCCTGACGCGGAGCGCGGCTCGCCTGGCTGCCCCCGCCGCGTCCCGCTCGAAGCACAGATCGAGAAACGTCACGTCGTGACCCGCCTCGTCGAGCGCAGAGGCGACGCAGGCAAGTCCGTTTGGCACCACAGGGTATGGCTGCCGCTCCTGATTTGCGCTCACCAGAAGTACCCGCGATCCCGTTCGCGTCACAGAAGAAACATCACTCCGACCGCCGCCCCGGCCGCCGAGCTGATGGCGTTCACTCCGTCGTTGTCGAGCCAGCGCAGTCCCCCGATGTGTGTGGTTGCGGTCCCGCAGTCGTGCACCCCTCTTTCGGTTTGTCTTCCGCATTGCCCGCACCACCGCGTCGCCTGAAGCGTTGCTCCGAGCAGGGAATCGGCAAAAGCACCAGCGATTCCGCCGATGATTGCTGCGGTTCCCGCTTCCGGCGGCCAGTCCAGCAGCAGTGCCACGCCAGCCATGAAGCCGGCTCCCGCTACCGCCGCTGCGGTTCCGCGAACTGAAACGGCGCCGGAAGTCCCGGGCGCGACTTCCTTCCAGGTGGTGATCGAGCGCGGCGGCTTGGGAGAGAGCGTGCCGATCTCCGTCGCCCATGTGTCTGCGGCAGACGCTGCAAGGGCTGCCGCGGCAGGGATCGTCCACGCGATCGAGGGAAACAAGATGCTCGCCGCGGCAAGTCCGGTGAATACTCCTCCGTTGGCCAGGACCTGAAACGCGTCACGCTCTCCGCCTTTCTCGGCCATTCCCCGGGTGTTGGCCGACTTGCGGTCTTCCCACAGCCGGGAAAGTGCGGTCCCCGACAGGAAAAAACCCACGAGCATCACACCCCAGCTCCAGCCTGCGGCAACGCAGATGGTTCCAAGAACGGAGGCGGCGACCGCACCGCTGAATGTGAGCGCGCCACGATCGCGGGCGATCACCGCGACCGCCGTGGCAAGGACTGCTCCCGCGAGTATCCGGGTCAGGACGAAGCTCAAGAAGTTCCTTTTTCGGCGTTCAACAATTGGCGGATTGCAATATGTTTCATGCCTCCCCGTCGGCGCCCGCCGGTGATTTCGCTCCAACTCCCCTTATGGCTTCGACAGTCAACGCCCGCATCCCCCTCAGTCTGCTGGAAGCGATTCGCCGCATAGATACTCCGACGGATCCAACTGACACGGAATATGTGACCGAGCTTCGTAACAAGCGATTCGGTCTCAGCGATACCGTATACACCCAGATCCGCCGATACAGTGAGGCGCTGAAGCGCGGGCAGCGCATCCCCTTCGCCGAGGCGGAGGGCCTCGGCACTCTCATCGGCAGGCGGCCCGATGCGGCCGAGCTTTTCGAAAAGGCAGGGCACATTCTTGCCGACGCGATATATCAGTCGATCTCGCCGACGAAGCGGGGAAGCATCAAGGCGCTGCCCGGGTTCATCAGCAGGCCGATGGCGCTCAAGCAGGTCAGGATCGCATCCGAAAGGTATTTCGAGGGGACCCTCGAAAGAACGGGATCGTTTCTGTCCCTCAAGGTGATTGATTCAGTCACCGTCAATGGCTCCCCCGGTTCTGCCGGATGTGCGTTTTACGAGACCGCGTTCCGCCAGGTTCTGAAATCACTCGTCGATGCCGGGGACCAGATCGATCATGTCCACTGTGCGCAGCGCGGCGAAGGAGTCTGCGAATGGCGCGCGGAGTGTCGAGGCAGGGCTCATTGAGGAAACACAAATGCTGACGCAGCAGACACTTTCGTCATTCCAGGCAGCGATCTCCGAGGCCGGCCTCGACGGCTGGCTGCTGTTCGATTTCCACGGGCTGAATCCGGTTGCCGGGGGCCTTCTCGGACTGACGGGCATGGGCTCGCGCAGGATTTTCGTCCTTGTCCCTCGCGAGGGAGAGCCGACGGCGATAACTCATGCTATCGAACAGGGTCCATGGCACGATTGGCCACCGCGATGGGGAAAGACCGTTTACAGCGGCTGGCGCGAGCTCGAGTCGCAGCTTGCTTCACTCGTGGCTGGCAAGCGCGTGGCCATGGAATACTCTCCCGGCGACGCTGTTCCCTATCTCGACAGAATCC
>JBPCJP010000142.1:0-16936 GCA_051005175.1 Gemmatimonadaceae bacterium
GACAATGGCAGTGGGCAACCTCGTTGCCCTGTCGCAGAAGAACCTGAAGCGGATGCTCGCGTACTCGAGCATTGCCCACGCCGGCTACATCCTGGTCGCTCTCGTTGTCGCTACTCCCGCTGCGACCTCGGCGTTCATGTTCTACATCCTTGCGTATACACTCGCCACATTCGGGGCCTTCGGCGTCATAGTCGCCCTCGAGCGTCCGGGCGGGTCACGGCTCCAGATCGAAGACTACGCGGGCTTGTGGTCAGTCAGCCCGTGGATGGCGAGCGCAATGGCTGTGTTCATGCTCGCATTGCTCGGGTTCCCGATATTCGGCGGCATAGGGTTTCTCGCGAAATACCTGATAGTGCTCGCGGCGCTTGATGCGCCCGTTCCGCAGACGCGCCTCGCGATAATTCTCGTCGTGACGAGCGTCATATCCGCGGGCTACTACCTCTACGTCGTGATGGCCATGTTCATGCGCCCGCGGCTCGAGAATGCCCTGCCTGTCACCCCGCCCGCCGGATGGACCCGCTCGGTGATAACCGCCGCGGCGATACTGATCCTCGTCCTCGGGATCCTGCCGAACTCCGTAGTGCGGTGGACCGGGATGAGCGGCAACGTTCCGCCAGTAAGTACGGCACCCGCGGCCGGTGCAATCAACGCCTCGATAACCAGGTAGTCATTTGCTCTCGCCCACGATCTTCCGTGAATACGACATCCGTGGCGTCACCGGCAAGGACCTCACTCCCGAGGTCGCGCGCACAGTAGCGCGCGCATATGCCTCGTTCCTCTCGAAGAAAGGTGCGAGCGGCGAGATAGTGGTGGGGCGCGACAACCGGCCGAGCGGAGTTGCGCTGCACGCCGAGCTGGTGCGGGGACTGCTGGAGAGCGGGCTCGACGTCGTCGACATCGGAGTCGTTCCCACTCCGCTCGTATACTGGGCCCAGCACAAGCTCGGTGTGACCGGCGGCATAATGATCACCGGATCACACAATCCACCGGAATTCAACGGCTTCAAGCTTGGACTCGGCAACCATTCGATCTACGGTGCCGACATACAGGCGATGTACGAGATCGCCTCTTCGGAGGATTTCATCGCGGGAAAGGGAAACCTCCGCAGCGAAGATGTGATCTCGCGCTATGTGGAGGATGTCGGCGAACGCATCGGCCGGATCTCGCGTCCGGTGAAATGCGTTGTCGACTGTGGAAACGGAGCCGGCGCGGTCGTCGCGAAGCAGTTGTTCGAGCGGCTGGGGACGAGTCCGCGGATATTGTTCGGCGAAAGCGACGGAACATTCCCGAATCACCATCCCGACCCGACTGTCCCGGAGAATCTCGTCGACCTGATTGCAGCGGTGAGGGAGGACGGCGCGGAGCTCGGCATTGCGTTCGACGGAGATGCGGACCGGATCGGGCTGGTCGACGAAGAGGGTGAGATCATCTGGGGCGATCATATCCTCATCATCTACGCCCGCGATGTCCTCGCGCGCACGGGGAAGGGTCAGTCGATAATCTTCGACGTCAAGTGCTCGCAGGCCCTGCCCGAGGAAATCGAGAAAGCGGGCGGCCGGCCCGTGATGTGGAAGACGGGGCACTCGCTGATCGAGGAGAAGATGCACGAGACCGACGCCCCGGTCGCTGGCGAAATGTCAGGCCACATGTTCTTCGCCGAGGGTTGGTACGGCTTCGACGACGCGATGTACGGAGCTGCGCGGCTGCTTCGCATAGTCGCTGACAGCGGGCAGACCGTCAGGCAGATGATGGCCGACGTTCCGAAGTTCGTTTCAACCCCCGAGATCCGGGTCGAATGCGCTGACGACCTCAAGTTCGGCATCGTCGAAGAAGCGCGGAAATATTTCGCGTCTCTTCACCAGGTCATCGACGTTGATGGCGTCAGGGTTCTTTTCGGCGATGGCTGGGGACTTATCAGGGCGTCGAATACGCAGCCCGTGCTGGTGATGCGATTCGAGGCTCGAACGCAGGAGGATCTCGACGCGATCCGCTCGGTGATGGAAGGCTGGCTTCGCCAGCAGGGCGTAGCGGTCTGACATGACTCCCCGGCGGCGGCTTGCCACAGGGCTCGCCGTTGCAGCGGCAGTACTCCTTGCCGGCCGCGCGGCTGCGCTGCTTTTCTCGGACTACACCTGGTACAGCGAGCTCGGCGCAACTCCGTTGTGGCGCGAGCGCCTGCGAAGCCTGGTGATGTTGCACACTGCTTCCGCGATGCTCGCCGGAATAGTTGCCTTCGTGAACCTGTCGGCCGTGAGACGCAGCATTGTATCGCTCGCTTTCCCACGGCGACTGGGTAACGTGGAATTCGGGGAAGAGGTTCCACGAAGTGTGCTCGACCGCGCCGCACTGGTCCTGTCGCTGGCCGTGGCCATTGTGATGTCGCTCGTCGTGCCAGCCTGGGAAAAGCTGGCGATGGTCCGCCTCGGAATCAGGTTCCGCGAGATCGACCCCTTCTTCCAGCGGGACATCAGCTTCTACACATCGTGGATCCCGCTCGAGACGGCTGCATATGTCTGGGCGATAACCCTCCTCGTGCTCGTCGGATCTCTCGTCATCGCGCTTTACGCGCTCACTCCGGGCCTGCGGTGGCATCGCGGCTCGTTCCATGTCTCGGTGCGGGTGAGGCGGCATCTCTCGGTCATCGCGGCCCTGTTTCTTCTCACCATGGCCTGGAGCTACCGTCTCGACGGCTACGAGCTCCTGATGCGCGGCAGCGGTGCGGACGGGATGTTCTCGTACGTCGATCATCAGTGGCTCATCCCCGCCTACCTGTCACTGTCCATCGGCACGGTCGTCGCATCGGCCCTCGTTCTGCTGAGCGGATGGACCGGGCAGATCCGGGCAGGGTTCTTCACGATAAGCGCTGTAATTATCTTCGCTGTCGCGCTCGACCTCATTCTCCCGTCGGTCGTCAGGAGGCTGGCGAACGTCGACGTGGCAAGCACTCATCAGGCACCGTACGAGGCGACCCGCGCCGCATTCACGGCCCGCGCCTACGGCCTGGCGAGGAATACTGCGACTCCACCGGCAGAAGTGAGGCGCTTCACGTTTCTTGCCGACTCGGCGCGGCTCTCGAAGGTCGTCGAGGCAGCGAGGGACAGCGCTCTGGTCTATCCCGGGGCATCGGGGGCCGCACTCGTCAGGCGCGGACGCAATGTCGCCGCTCCGTTGATCGGCGGAGGAATGAAACGACTTGCCCATGCATGGTCCGAACAGCGTCTCGATCTTCTTTGGACTCCCCTCACTCCCGACACGCGAATTGCGAAGATCCGCGATGTTCGCACGAGAGTCAGTACGCTCATGCCGGTGTTCGCGCAGGGGAGTGACGTCGCGCCGGCATATCTCGGTGACAGCCTGGTATGGGTCGTCGAGCTCTACTCGACATCGACAACGTATCCCCTGAGCCGCCACCACAACGTGGCAGGCGCGGACAGGTCATACTTCCGTCACGCGGGGACGGGAATCATCAATGCGTCTACCGGCCGGCTGGTGGTCGTTCCGGTTCAGTCTCCGGACCCGATAGCTGCATCATGGCGCTCGAGGTTTCCGGCCAACATACGGCCGGGTTCCCCGGATCTGCTTGACGAGCTCACTCCATCTCCCCGGCTAGCACCGGGAATCCCTGTCCCCATAGGAATCCCTGCGACGGACTCGGCATTCAGGGCCGAGGTTACGCGACTTTTCGGACGGATGCGCCAGGCGCTGTCGAGCGGCGATCTCGCAGGTTTCGCTGCGGCATATGACTCGCTCGGAGAGGTGGTGGGACGATGACCGGGGAATCGCGAACCGCGGTGATTGCGCTCGGCGGCAATGCGCTGTCCCCGCCCGGCGAGCGCTCAACAATCGCCGACCAGTTCCGGCACACGCGGGAAAGCCTCGGTCCCATCGTCGATTTCGTGCGCGAGGGATGGAATGTCTGCATCGTGCATGGGAACGGTCCGCAGGTCGGCGACGAGCTCGTGCGCAATGAGGTTGCGCGCGGCGAAGTGGCGCCGCTGCCGCTGGGGGTGCTGGTGGCGAACACTGCCGGGTGGATCGGCTACATGATCCAGCAGTCAGTCGAGAATGCTCTTCGGCAGGCCGGCAGCGACCGCCGCGTAGCCACTATCATCACGCAGGTCGAGGTGGATCCCCGCGATCCGGCGCTCTCGAAGCCGGTGAAGTTCATCGGTCACGGAATCCCGCCGGCGAGAGCGGCTGAGCTCGCGTCGGAGGGACACGCTGTAGCGGTCGATTCGCGCGGAACCCACCGGCGGGTTGTCGGAAGCCCGGCGCCGGTCGCGATTCACGAGATCGAGACGATCCGTCAGCTCACCGGTGAAGGCGTAGTTGTGATCGCGTGCGGGGGTGGCGGAATCCCCGTATACCGCGACGAACGGTTCGGGCTCGAGGGAGTCGATGCCGTGATCGACAAGGATCTTGCGGCGGCAACGCTTGCGAGTGAGCTGGGCGCGGAGCTGCTCCTGATTCTCACCGACGTCGACGCGGTTTACACGGGCTGGGGCACCGAATCGCAGAAGGCGCTTCGAACCTTGTCGGTTGATGAAGCCGCATCGCTCGATGAATCAGGAGCGTTCGGAGAGGGAAGCATGTCGCCGAAGGTGAGGGCTGCCATGCAGTTCGCCAGCACCACCGGTGGCCGGGCGATCATCACCGAGCTGAGCAAAGGTCTCGAGGCCGTGCACGGACGGGCAGGGACTACCATCGCCCGTTAAGTTCAGGCTCATCACGGAATACCGGGAAACGCGGCACCAATCGAGGAATGAGGGGTTCATCGCCGCGCTGGCGCAAGCCATGTTATCCCGCAGAGATGCGGGGGGGTACTCTTTAGGAAAAGGCGATTTGCTGCCTGCCGTCTGCTACCTGCTCGAGCTGCCTGCTACCTGCTACCTGCAAATCAGGAAGAGCGCGAACGACGCCTCTGGCGCCCGTGCGCTTTGCGCCAGACTTCAATATTCCGATAATCGCCCATGCCTCAATGTCGTGATGCACCGCGCTTGGCCAGGGCCAATTTGCAGTCCTGCGCCTTGCAGGCAGCAGGTAGCAGGCAGCTCGGGCAGGTGGCAGACAGCAGGCAGCGAGAACAATTCAGTACCGCATCAGCCCTTGCTTTCACCGGGTTCCCGGTAATCCGAGAACACCCTAATTTCATTGAGTCACAACACCAAACCACTCACCCGCGCCAGGCGCGCGGAGCGGAGATAGTGTGAATATCCACGAGTATCAGGCGAAGGAAATATTCCGGAACGCAGGAATTCCGATTCCGCCAGGCGAGGTCGCGACGACTGCGGCAGAAGCCGAGGCGATAGCCAGGAAGTTCGGGGGAACCGTAGTCGTGAAGGCGCAGGTTCATGCCGGCGGCCGGGGCAAGGCGGGCGGAGTGAAGCTGGCCAAGTCCCCCGAGGAGGCACGAGACCTGGCGGAGAAGATCCTTCAGCTTACGATCAAGGACCTGCCGGTCGAGAAGGTGCTGGTCACGCCTGCGGCGGACATCGACACCGAGGCGTACGTCGGAGTGATCGTTGATCGTGCGTCGAAGCGCGCTGTGTTCATGGTCAGCCCGGCCGGCGGAATCGACATCGAGGAGGTCGCTGAGCAGACGCCTGACAAGATCATGCGGCACCCGGTTGACCCGCGGTATGGCCTGCGGTCGTACGAGGCGCTCCGCATGGGATTCTTTCTCTACGATGACACGAAGAAGGCGAGAGCTGCCGCGAAAATCATGCAGCAGCTCTATACTGCCTTCGTTCAGAGCGGAGCATCGCTCGCCGAAATCAATCCCCTCGTGACGACTCCTGAGGGTGATGTGGTGGCGCTCGACGCAAAGATGGTGATCGATGACAACGAGCTCGACCGGCTGCCGGGAATCGAGGCGCTGCGTGACGAGTCCGCGGAGGCGCCGAGCGAAGTTGATGCGCGCAAGGCAAACCTCACGTTCATCAAGCTCGACGGAAATGTGGGGTGCGTCGTAAACGGCGCAGGCCTCGCGATGGCCACGATGGACCTCGTGAAGTATTACGGCGGCGAGCCGGCGAACTTCCTCGACATAGGTGGGTCATCGAATCCGGAGAAGGTCGTAAATGCGCTGCGGATCATCACTTCGGATCCCAGCGTGAAGGCAATTCTCTTTAACATCTTCGGCGGTATCACCCGCACCGATGACGTCGCAAACGGAATTGTCACGGCCACGAAACAGAATCCCCTCACGGTGCCGATAGTCATCCGGCTCACCGGGACCAACGAGGAGATCGCCCTGAAGATCCTCACCGAGAACGGATTTTCGGCGATGACCGACATGGATGAGGCCGTCAAGAAGGCAGTTTCACTCGCAACGGGGAAAGCAGCGTGAGCATCTTCATCGACAACTCGACGCGCCTCCTCGTTCAGGGAATCACAGGCCGCGACGGATCGTTTCACACTCGCCAGATGATCGAATACGGAACCCAGGTCGTCGGAGGCGTCACTCCGGGCAAGGGCGGCCAGAAATTCGACGATTCGGTGCCGATCTTCAACACGGTTCACGACGCGGTGGCCGAGACCGGCGCGAATGCGACGGTGATCTATGTTCCGCCAATGTTCGCGGCGGATGCGATGATGGAGGCGGCAGACGCGGGAATCGCGTTCATAGTCTGCATCACCGAAGGTGTTCCGGTACTCGACATGACCCGTGTCTACCCGTTCGTGAAGGAGAAGGGGTCGCGTCTTCTCGGGCCGAATTGCCCGGGCCTCATCTCGCCGGGAAAGTCGAAGGTGGGAATCATACCGGGAAGGATCTGTACGCCCGGACCGATCGGGCTCGTCAGCCGCTCGGGCACGCTCACGTATGAGGTCGTTTTCCAGATGACCCGCGCAGGCATGGGTCAGACGACATGCGTCGGCATCGGCGGCGATCCGATCAACGGGACGAACTTCGTCGACTGCCTCGAGGCATTCGAGGCGGACCCCGATACCGAGGCCGTCGTGATGATCGGCGAGATAGGCGGCACCGACGAGCAGGAAGCTGCGACGTTCGTCAAGGAGAAGATGTCGAAGCCGGTTGTCGGGTTCATCGCCGGTCAGACAGCTCCCCCGGGCCGGAGAATGGGGCACGCCGGCGCGATAATCTCAGGCTCCGCAGGCACGGCCGCGGAGAAGATGCAGGCGTTCGAGGACAATGGGATCGGCGTTGCGAAGCGCCCGATCGATGTCGTCGAACTTCTCAGACGATAACACTTAACTCATTGCGAGACATACATATGGCTGGCAGCAAGACACTTACTATCATAAAGCCTGACGCCTTCGGGGCAGGGAAGGCCGGGAAGATCGTTTCACATCTCGAGTACGCGGGCTTCAAGGTTGTGGCGACGCGCGTGTTGAGGATGACCGAGGCCCAGGCCGGCGCTTTCTATGAGGTTCACAAGGAGCGACCGTTCTACGGATCGCTCACGAAGTTCATGACGTCGGGACCATGCATGCCGATGGTTCTGGAGAAGGCGGATGCGGTTGCTTCGCTGCGTGAGGCCATCGGCGCTACGGATCCGGCCGACGCCGCTGAGGGGACCGTGCGGAAGCTTTATGCGGAGTCAAAGGAGCGGAATGCGATCCATGCGTCAGACTCCGATGAGAACGCGGCTCGGGAATCGCTGTTCTTCTTTTCGGAATCGGAGCTGATTCAAGCGAGCTGAGAGGTGGCGCCAGGACGAAACCCAGGGGGAACGGATTTGACGGATACAGGCGGATTGAACGGATAAAGCGGGATATTGAATGGCGCCGGGTCTGCATGCAGCCCGACAGCCGCTTTCTGTTGCTTTTGTTAACAAATACAACGCGACACCAGCCCGACCAGCGAGCATCACCCGGCTGCGGAATCCTTCGCCTGATCCGTTCAATCCGCCCATATCCGTCAAATCCGTTCCCCCTTGGGTTTCAATGCCCCAGCGCCCTTCTCGCAGCGCCCTAAAACCGCTAATTTTCATGACTTATGCTGTCGTTTGACATCCGTTCGCTGGAGTCGCACGCAGCGCAGGTCGAAGGTCGGCTCGCCCCGGATGATCCGGCGTGGGAAGACAGAGATGTGCGCCCGGCGATACCGATCACGGTCGAGGGCCGCCTTTCAGCGGCAGGGCCGTCGAGGTTCTACTTCAGCGGGCATTTTTCCGGCGAGGCGACGGTGCCCTGCCGGCGCTGCCTGACCGAAGTCGGGGTGCAAGTCCGCGAGGACGCGCACTTCATTTTTTCGTCGGAAGGCGACGACAGCGCGGACGACCCGGACGTATATCCGTTCGACGCGAACGCGCCGAAACTGGACATGCGTCCTGCCGTACGAGAAGCATGGCTGCTGGCCGTGCCCGGTTTTGTTCTCTGCCGCGAGGATTGCAAGGGTTTCTGCGCCACGTGCGGAGTCGATCTCAACGCCGAGACGTGCGGTCACGTCCAGGTTACACCTGAAAGCAGATGGGATGCCCTCAAGGCAGTACGCGACAGGCTTCCCTGAAGAGCTCTACATTCAACCAGAAACGACAATGGCCGTACCCAAACGCCGGACCTCAAAAAGAAAGAAGCGCACCCGCAACACGCACAAGACCGCTCCCGCGATCGCGATCCAGAAGTGCCCGCGGTGCCAGAGCATGAAGCGTCCTCATCACGTCTGCGAAGAATGCGGATACTACGACGGTGAGCAGCGGGTAGCGGCAAGGGAAGCCTAGTCTTGGCGCGCATCGCGCTGGACGCCATGGGGGGCGACTTCGCTCCCCGGGCAACTATCGCAGGAGCGCTCCAGGCCCTCGAGGAGCTGGACTTGTCTCACTCGGTGCAGCTTGTCGGACAATCATCAGTTATCGAGAACGGGCTCGCAGCTCTCCTGAGCGGCGAGCTCGCTCATTGTGCCCCCCTTCGCGACCGCCTCGAGATCGTCGACGCGCCCGACGTCGTTGGCATGTCCGACAAGCCGACAGTCGCACTCCGGAAGAAGCCAAACAACCCGATGTCCGTCGGGCTGCGGCTGCAGACCGATAACCGGTCGGACGGATTCGTCTCGGCCGGGAGCACCGGCGCGCAGATGGCGGTTTCGTCCGTTGTGCTCGGGCTTCACGCCGGCCTTTCGCGCCCGGCTATCGCGACAATCCTTCCGACCTCGCGCGATCCGATCGTCTTCATCGACTCCGGTGCAAACGTCGACTGCTCTGCGGCCGAGCTGGTCCAGTTTGCGTCCCTCGGGGCTGTTTATGCCCAGTACGTCCTTGGCCGCAGGGACCCGGTGGTCGGGCTTCTCAGCATCGGCGAGGAGGACGCGAAGGGAAACAGCGTCACGAAGGAAGCTCACAATCTCTTCAAGCATGCCGGGTTCAACTTTCACGGCAATGTCGAAGGCCGCGACCTGCCGCCAGGCGCGAGCGACCGCGGCCCGATCGACGTAGTGATCTGTGACGGGTTCGTCGGCAACGTGGTTCTGAAGTTCTACGAGGGCGTAATCCCCATGATCGTCGAGCTCATCGAGCGCGACGGATCGATCGAGATGGACAAGGTGAGATCTGCCATCGCCGCGCTGGACTCCTCGACTTACGGAGGCGCCCCACTCCTCGGCGTTCGCGGAGTGAGCATGATATGCCACGGGAATTCCACCCCCCGGGCGATCAAGAACGCGATAGTCGCTGCAGTCACGGCGGTCGAGACAAAGATGAACGAGCACATCGGGGAGCGGCTCGGGAAGGCCGAATCAATGAGGAGATCGACGAGGGCGGCTTCGTGAAGCGCCCGATCGCTGCAGTGATCTCGACCGGGCGCGGGATCCCTGAGCACGTGATGACGAATCACGACTTCGCCGCAATCGGCATCGAGACTTCCCACGAGTGGATTGTCGAGCGCTCGGGAATCGTCGAGCGTCATATCGCGAAGGAAGGGGACACGACGTGTTCGATGGCCGCAACCGCCGCGCATCAGGCAATGGAGCGGGCGGGTGTGCTGCCGGGCCAGCTCGACGCGATTGTTTTGAGCACGGCGACCCCTGACCGCCTCCTCCCGGCGACCGCAGTCGACCTCCAGGCAGAGCTCGGCGCATCGCGAGCGGCGGCATTCGACATCGGTGCCGCGTGCTCCGGCTGGCTCTACGGAATGACAGTCGCGGAGGGGCTCATCGCCACCGGCGTGGCGGAGACGATTCTCGTGGTGGGCTCGGAGAAGATGAGCTCGATTGTCGACTGGAACGACCGTGCGACATGCGTGCTCTTCGGCGACGGCGCAGGAGCGGTGATTCTTCAGCGCGCGCGCACGGGCAAGGGGATCCTTTCCGCATACATGCGGAGCGACGGCCAGCTCGCGGACCTTCTCTACAGGCCGAGTGGCGGAGCAACGGTCCCAATGAGCGCCGGTGTCCTGGAGGAGCGCAGTCATCTGGTCAGGATGGCCGGACGCGAGGTGTTCAAGCACGCCGTGCGCTCGATGTCGGACGCGGCGGACCGCGCGCTCGACGGCGCGAGGCTTACCGGCGCCGACGTCGACCTCCTGATTCCGCATCAGGCGAATGTCAGGATCATCGAGGCCACTGCAAAGCACTCCGGCATTCCAATGGAAAAGGTTTACGTGAACGTCGATCGCTACGGGAACACGTCGTCGGCCTCGATTCCAATCGCGCTGGACGAGGCGGTCGAGAAGGGGATCATCAAGGACGGGTCAACGGTTCTCCTTGTTGCCTTCGGCGCCGGGTTCACCTGGGCATCGATGGTCATCAGGTTCTAGCATGAACCTGGTTCTTCTTTTTCCCGGACAGGGGTCCCAGAAACCCGGAATGGGGAAGGATCTGGCCGAGGCTTTCCCTGAGGCCCGGAGGGTGTTCGAGGAAGTCGACGATGCCCTGGGCTTCCCGCTCAGCACGTTATGCTTCGAAGGTCCGGCCGACGACCTTACCGCGACCCTCAACGCACAGCCGGCCCTGCTTGCGCACGGCGCCGCCGTCTGGGCGGTGGTCAGGGAAGAAATCGGGGCCGACGTGTGCGCGGCTGCGGGTCACTCGCTCGGGGAGCATACCGCATATCACGCCGCCGGATCCACATCCCTGACCGACGCCGCCCGCCTTGTTCGCCGGCGCGGGCAGCTGATGTACGAAACCGGGGTCACCCGTCCCGGCGCGATGGCGGCGATCCTCGGCAGCATGGACGTGTCTGTCGAATCCCTGTGCGAGCAGGCAACCCGGGCGTCGGGTCTCGTGGTTCCCGCCAACTACAACACGGCTGAGCAGATAGTCGTGTCGGGCGAGGTTGGAGGCGTCGAGAAGGCGATGGAGCTGGCGAAGGTGCATGGTGCGAAGCGCGCGGTACGGCTTCCCGTGAGCGGGGCATTTCATTCGCCGCTCATGGAGCCCGCGGTCGAGGGCTTCTCGCTATCCATTGCGGAAACCGAATTCGGAGAGCCTTCATTTCCGGTTTTCTCGAATGTCACGGAGCAGGCGAGCGGTTCGGCTGCGGATGCACGTGATCTGCTGGTCAGACAGCTGACATCGCCGGTCAGGTGGGCCGGCGAAATCGAGACTATGGCAGCCACTTTCCCCGACGCTCTTTTTGTCGAGATGGGCCCGGGCAGCGTCCTCACGGGCCTGCTGGGCCGCATAGTTCCTTCGGCGTCCGGAATTTCATGCGGCACGCCCGCAGACGTCGAGAAACTCCTCAGCCGGATAGCCGTATGAAGATCGACCTGACTGGCAGGACCGCCATCGTGACCGGGAGCACTCGCGGGATCGGTCGCGCCGTAGCCCAGGCCCTTGCCGACTCCGGCGCGCGGGTGGCCGTCGTCGGCCGTGATGGCGACCGCGCCGCAGCAGTGGCTGACGAGATCGGGAATGGGGCGGCCGGCTATGCCTGCGAGATGTCCGACACTGCCCAGGTGGCTGCCCTCATCGCCGATGTCGAAAAGGACTTCGGCGGGGTGGACATCCTCGTCAACAACGCCGGCCTCACGCGGGACAACCTCGTGATGCGCCTCAAGGACGAGGATTGGGACGCTGTGCTCGACGCAAACCTTCGGGGAGCTTTTGCTGCCATCAGGGCAGTCTCGCGCGGGATGATGAAGAAGCGCGCTGGGAGGATCATCAATATGGCGAGCGTCGTCGGTCTCACCGGCAACAAGGGGCAGGCCAATTACGCGGCGAGCAAGGCGGGGTTGATAGCCCTCACGAAATCCGTGGCGAAAGAGCTTGGCTCGCGCAATATCCTCGTCAACGCGATAGCGCCCGGCTTCATCGCGACCGAGATGACTGATGCAATGACAGCCGAGGCCAGGGCGGGGCTCACCGGCCTCATCCCGCTGGAGAGGCTTGGGACGGCCGACGACATCGCCGCGATGGTCGTTTTCCTGGCGTCCGACAAGGCATCGTACATCACCGGGCAGGTTATCGTCGTGGACGGCGGCATGGTGATGTAGCCGAACGGCAGCACTTTTCTGACTTCGGACTGAGGACTGAGGCCGCAAGGGTCCTAGATCCGCAACCTCAGGTCCTCAGCGACCGGGGGTCGTAACTTTCTGCCATAACATCAGTTAACTATATTTCACGACCCACTCACAAATCCCGGAGATCTGAAACATGGCCGACAACTCGGAGAAGGTTAAGGACATTATCGAGAAGGAACTCGGAGTCGAGCGCGAGAAGCTGACCAACGAGGCGAGCTTCATTGAAGATCTCGGTGCGGACAGCCTTGACATCGTCGAGCTGGTGATGGAGTTCGAGAAGGAGTTCAACATCGACATCCCGGACGAGGATGCGGAAAAACTTCGCACTGTCGGTGACGCACTCGGATATCTGAACAGCAAGATCCCCGCGTAATGAAGCGGAGAGTCGTCGTCACGGGCATGGGTGCCGTGACGCCGGTGGGCAATGATGTGGCGACGATGTGGCGCTCGCTGATCGACGGAAAATCGGGAGCGGCGCCGATAACCCACTTCGACGCGAGCGGATTCGAGGTGCGGTTTGCCTGCGAGGTAAAGGGTTTCGACGTCTCGCTTTACATGGACAGGAAGGAAGCGAAACGCTCCGACCAGTTCACGCAGTATGCGGTCGCTGCGGCGAGCCAGGCCATGCACGACGCCGGCTTCGGCGATCGCACCGGTTACGACCCCGAGAACACGGGAGTCATCATCGGCAGCGGTATCGGCGGGCTCAAGATTTTCGAGGAGCAGCACGACGTCTACAGGTCGCGCGGCCCGACGAAGATCTCGCCGTTCTTCATACCGATGTTCATCTCCGACATCGCGGCAGGCATCGTCTCGATGCAGTTCAACGCGAAAGGCCCGAATTACGCGACGGTGTCGGCCTGCGCGACGAGCGCGCACGCGATCGGCGATGCGTTCCGCACGATCCAGTATGGCGACGCCGACGTCATGATAACCGGGGGGTCCGAGGCGACTGTGACCCCGATGGCGGTCGGCGGCTTCGCGAACATGAAGGCCCTCTCGGAGCGGAACGACTCGCCGGAGACCGCCTCCCGTCCGTTCGACGCGACCCGCGATGGTTTCGTGATGGGAGAGGGAGGCGCGGTGATGGTTCTCGAGGAACTGGAGCACGCGAGGGAGCGCGGTGCCCGCATTTACTCCGAGATAGTCGGTTATGGCGCAACCGGTGATGCCTATCATCTCACTGCCCCGGCGCCGAACGGCGAGGGCGCCCAGCGGGCGATGAAGCGCGCGCTCAAGGATGCCAGCCTGTCGCCGGAAGACATCCAGTACATCAACGCGCACGGAACGTCGACACCGGCTAACGACGTGAACGAGACTGCCGCGATCAAGGCGGTGTTCGGCGAGCACGCATACAAGCTGAATGTCAGCTCGACGAAGTCTGCAACCGGACATATGCTCGGCGCGGCCGGCGCGGTCGAGCTCGTGATCGGCACGCTGGCGATTAACGAGTCGCTCATCCCGCCGACTATCAATTACCAGACGCCTGATCCGGAATGTGATCTCGACTATACGCCGAACAAGCCGCTCGAGCGCAAGGTGGACGTAGTCATAAGCAACAGCTTCGGGTTCGGCGGGCACAACACCACGCTCGCCATCAGACGCTTCGCGGACTGAACCGGATGCTGCCGGCGGTGACGCTGGGTTGGGCCACGTTCTCTTCAGGCGGGCATGAATGATCCGTACTGGCATCGGCTACGACTCCCACCGTTTCGCCGCCGGCGGAACCATGATCCTCGGTGGAGTGAAAATCGCTAGCGGAATTCACCTGATCGGGCACTCCGACGGTGATGCCGTCGCCCACGCTGTGACTGATGCCCTCCTGGGCGCCGCCGGCGCAGGGGACATCGGCGCGATATTCCCGAACACCGATCCCGCGAACAAGGGTCGCGATTCGATCGAGATGCTGGAGCACGCCGTGATCCTGATCAACGAGCTCGGCTTCGGCGTGGTGAACATCGACGTGACTGTCATCACCGAGCACCCGACGATCCGTCCCCACGTCCAGGCAATCAGAGAGTCGCTGGCGGCCGCGATCGGGGCGGAGGCTGACGCCGTGAGCGTGAAGGGAAAATCAAACGAGGGCATGGGCTGGATCGGCAGTGGCGAAGGGCTCGCGTGCATTGCAGTGGCCGCGATCGGCTTGATACCGGATGAACCGGAGGAGTGAGCGTCGATGCCATCCTCGACTGGCTGGGCGAGCTGTCGATTGGTACGCTCTACATCGCTATTGGATTTATTTCCGCCCTCGAGAACTTCTTTCCCCCGTTCCCTTCAGACGTAGTCGTCGCATTCGGAAGCTTTCTCGCCGCGAGGGGCGAGGCTTCCCCGTACAACACCTTCGCGGTCGCGTGGGCCGGCAATGTTGGCGGAGCATTCCTGATGTACTACGTCGGCCGAAGGTACGGATCGAGTTCTTTCATGACGCGGCTCGAGCGCTGGGCCGGTGCGGGCGCCGAGCAGAAGCTGCTGAAGCTCTACGGCCGCTACGGCCTGCCGGCGCTTTTCATCAGCAGGTTCATTCCGGCCGTGCGCGCGATAGTTCCGCCATTCGCCGGCGCCATGAAGCTGCCACCGCTGCCGGTCGCGCTTGCAATTTCCAGCGCTTCAGCAATCTGGTTCGCTCTGATCACGTTCCTCGCATACAGGGCCGGCTCGAACTGGGATGTCCTTTACG
The DNA here is from genome assembly GCA_051005175.1 of Gemmatimonadaceae bacterium. Classification (GTDB taxonomy): domain Bacteria; phylum Gemmatimonadota; class Gemmatimonadetes; order Gemmatimonadales; family Gemmatimonadaceae; genus UBA4720. The sequence goes on from JBPCJP010000142.1 coordinate 15,095, forward strand.
CCTCAATGGTGAGGTCCGGCAAGATCATCGGGTTCTCCGCGTCAGGCCTCGCTGTCCTGGTGCTCGCGATCGCCTGGGTCCGCTACAAGCGACGCAGGACCCAGTAAGGTGAAGCCCGGAGCGGTTCCAGACGATATTTCGCGACCGTTCATGCTCGAGCGCTTCAGTGATCACCTCGAGGTCGAAAAAGGAGCGTCGCCCCGCACGACCGAAGCCTACATGCGGGACATCTCGCGCTTTGCGACGTTCTGCATAACGAAGGGCGCAAAGACACCCGCTACGGCCAGCGCGCGAATTCTCCGCGACTACGTATACCACCTCAAGGACCTGGGCCTTTCCCCGTCATCGATACGACGGAATGTCTCGGCAGTCCGGAGCTATTTCCGCTTCATGCTCGGAGAGGGTGAGCTGGTGCGTGATCCCAGCGAACGCCTCGAGGCGCCGAAACGCTGGCGCACTTTGCCCGAGGTGCTGACCGTCGAAGAAGCCGGAAAGCTCCTGGCCGCGCCGTCTCTCGATGAACCGTTCGCCTTCAGGGATCGCGCGATGCTGGAGATTGCATACGGTGCCGGACTCCGCGTTTCCGAATGGATAACCATGTCCGTGCGCGACGTATTGATGGACGACCATCTCGTGCGCGTCTTCGGGAAGGGATCGAAGGAGCGGCTCGTACCGATCGGCCGGAAAGCGATTGGAGCGGTGGCGATTTATCTGCGGGAGCTGAGACCTAAGCTCGAGAAGGGGCAGGGTAAGGGAATCCTCTTTCTCAATGCGCGCGGGCAGCCGCTGTCACGAATGGGCGCCTGGAAGATCCTGCGAAAGTATGTGAACATCGCCGGCATCGATAAGCCGGTGTCGCCTCACACGCTGCGGCATTCATTCGCTACCCATCTCCTCGAAGGCGGCGCCGACCTGAGGGCCGTGCAGGAGATGCTCGGCCATTCAGACATCTCGACAACGCAGGTCTATACTCACGTGGATCGCGAGTTCCTCAGGTCAGTCCATCGACAGTATCATCCCCGCGCATGATTCTAGTCATCGACAATTACGACTCTTTCACCTACAATCTGGTCCAGTACCTGGGCGAGGTTGGTGCAGATCCGGCCGTTCGGCGGAATGACCAGATCACGGTCGACGCGATCGAGGATCTCTCGCCGACTGCGATCGTCATCTCGCCCGGCCCCGGATCTCCGGCCGACGCTGGAATCAGTCTGGAGGTGGTAAGGCGGCTCGGGTCGTCGGTTCCGCTTCTTGGAGTCTGCCTCGGGCACCAGGCCATCGCCGAGGCATACGGGGGACGGGTTGTAAGAGCCGGCGAGCTCATGCACGGCAAGACTTCAATGGTGAAACATGACGGCACCGACCTTTTCGAGGGAATCGAGTCACCGGCCGAAGTGATGCGATATCATTCTCTGACGGTGGAGCCGGGGTCACTGCCTGACGATCTGCGCGTTACCGCGTGGGCAGTCGACGACGATGCCGAGATACATGCAGTACGACATGTTCGTCATCGTGTCTGGGGAGTTCAGTTTCACCCTGAATCGATAATGACACCGAGCGGCAGGCAGATCCTCACAAACTTTCTTCGTCTCGCACAATGAGCAACCGAAACAAACCGCCTTTCCGCCGCGGGACGCCTGGCATCCGGTGTATGATCGCGACCGCCGGGTTGCTTGTGGCCTCTGCAAGCCCGGCGGTGGCGCAGGTGGAGACATATCCTCCCCTCGACACTGGTTACGTGATTTACGATCAGGGCCCGATCAGCCTCGCATTCGGAGTGGGACTTCGCATTCCGTCCTACAACCGGGTCGACGGCCTCGCCATCGGGTGGGGCCCGGACAT
>JBPCJP010000143.1:0-32659 GCA_051005175.1 Gemmatimonadaceae bacterium
GACGGCGGCATCAAGTACTCCGGCGACATCGTGAAGGCGATTGCGGCCGGTGCGTCGAGCGTGATGATGGGGTCGATGCTTGCCGGCACGGAGGAAAGCCCGGGGGAATCGCTCCTGATGGAGGGCCGCCGCTTCAAGATGATTCGCGGAATGGGGAGCATGGGCGCGATGCAGGACGGGAGCGCCGACAGGTACTTCCAGGAAGGGGAGATGTCGCCGCGCAAGCTCGTCCCCGAGGGCATCGAGGGACGGGTTCCATACAAGGGTCCGGTGAGCGATGTGATCTTCCAGATGGTCGGTGGCCTTCGCGCCGGAATGGGCTACGTCGGCTGCGCGAACATCGACGAGCTGAGGATTGATGCCGAGTTCGTGAGGGTGACGGCCGCTGGTCTGCGCGAGTCGCATCCTCATGACGTCGTCATCACCAGAGAAGCGCCAAACTACTCTGCCTAGCAAGGTGGTTGATCTCCTCACGGTACCCTCCGCAAGAAGGGACGCGATAGAGCGTCTCGCACTCGAGTTCAGCGCGGGACGCTCCGTTGTTCTTTCGACGCACATCAATGCCGACGGCGACGGATGCGGATCCGAGACGGCGCTCGCGAGGATCCTGACGGCGCGCGGAATGAGCGTCAAGATCGTCAACCCTACACCATGGCCCGAGACCTACGAGTTCCTCCTCGGCGAAGACGTCACCGAGGCTTCGGCCGAGGGCGTGACGGCGATCAGGAAAGCGGATCTCCTGGTGGTTCTCGACATCAGCGATGTGAAGCGGCTCGGGAACCTGGCAGATGCTGTTCGAAGCTTCAGGAAGCCGACGCTCGTCATTGATCATCACATGCCGAGTGACGAGCCGCCGTCCACCGTGATGCTGTCGGATACTTCGGCTTGTGCAACAGGGGAGCTCGTCTACGACCTTGCAGTCACGCTTGGGGCCGAGATTAATCCCGGGATCGCTGTCAGTCTTTACGTCGCGCTTCTTACTGACACGGGCGGATTTCGCTTCAGCAACACGAGCGCGCGGTGCCTTGCCGTCGCGGGCCAGCTTCTCGCCGCCGGAGTCGAGCCCGAGGAGATGTACCGCCGGCTATACGCCTCGCATCCCATAGGGCGCCTGCATCTTCTCCGCGATGCTCTGGCGACACTGGAAGTGGACCCTGCCTACGGCATTTCGTGGATCTCTGTCGCAGCTGGCGCCGCCGAGGAGTACGGTCTCAAGTCGGAAGACCTCGACGGTCTGGCCGAGCACCCGCGGAGCGTCGGGGGGACGCGGATGGCAGTTTTCTTCCGCGACCTCGGGCACGGGAAGATCAAGGTGTCGTTCAGGAGCACCGGCGGCATCGACGTGAATGCATTCGCCCGGCAATTCGGGGGAGGGGGTCACGCTCGCGCGTCAGGCGCTCTGATCCCGGGCACGATCGAGGAGGTTCGCCACAGCGTGATAACTGCTGCGCGGGAGTTCGTGGGGAAGGAGACGGCCTCCTAGCCGTGCGGCCGGTTGAGGCTCCTATCTGAGCTGAACCCCTCGGGGTACCGCTTCTTCAGCTTCTCGACATTCATCTCGGCGATTTCGCCGAGCCCGAGTCCCAGACCGCGCGCGCCCATTGCGCAGTACCATAGAATGTCGCCGATCTCCCTGGCGATTTTGTCCCGCGTCGCGTCGTCGAGAGGGTGACCGTGGAACATCACCTTCTTCACATGGTCTGCAATCTCGCCCGCTTCGCCGTTGAGGCCGAGGGCTGCCGCGTTCAGCATCGTGCCGGAGTCGACGAGACTTTCGGCGGAAGCGGTCCGGAGCGCGAGCTCCTGATATGTATCGAACGCATCAAGGTCGAACATTGGAGTCCGTTAAGAGGTTTGAGAAGCCGTCAGTCAGCCGGATGCGGCCTGACCCGAATCGTACCGAACATGCCAAGGTCCACATGTTCCGGTGCGTTTTCGTCATCCCTGAAGAAGCACGCTATTACGTAGTCCCGGCCAGGCAGCATGTCGACAGTAAGAGCGCCGACAGGGCTCTGGCCAGCACGCGCGTGCAGCAGGCCGAAGCTCGCCTCCTCGAAAAATGAATCTGGATCGATTCCGTCAGCACCGGCCTTCATTACCTGCTCGAGGGTAGCGCCCTTTTTGAGAAGGCTGAGACTCAGCTGGTGGCGCACCATTCCATCGTTGCGCATGACAAAAGTGTGCACTCCCGGCTCCAGGCTCTGCGGATACCGAAAGGCGTAATCCGTGGCGATGATCGTGTCGACTGCGGCCGGGCTCGGCTCGGTCACTTCCGGGGTCCGAGAGACTGTGATCACCGAGTACATCCCGAGATCATAGTGAGGCTTCGCCTCCGCTGAATCCCTGAAGATGCGGATCACCGCGTACCGGTCTCCCGGGCGCAAGTCGACGGTCAGGCCGCTTTCGCTGCGTCCGCCGGGGCCGGCGAACAGAACTCCGACGGGCCCTTCCGTGAGATCCTGCGTGCTTTCACCGGCCCTGACTATCTGCAGGAAGCGCTCTACAGGGATATCCGGCTTCAACCGCGTGATGTTGAGTTCGTGCCGAACCTTGCCCTCGTTCGCGAACTGAAAAGTGGTCCGTCCCGGGGGCAGCACGGGCGGCACCATGAACGCGTAATCAGCGCCGACGATTTCAACGGTCGCGGGAGATGTTGTTCTTGATTCCGAGGCGCAGGCCACCAAGCCAGCGATCCCCGCGACCCAGCGCTTCATGGCACCACCAGGTCGTCGTACGTCTCCGGCCGCCTGTCCCTGTAGAACTGCCACGTGTTGCGGACTTCGCGGATCTTGTCGAAGTCCAGCTCCGCTGTGATGAGCTCAGTTTTGTTACGCGACCCGGTGGCAAGGAACTGCCCGCGCGGGTCGCAGAAGTAGCTTTGCCCGTAGAACTCGCCAATATCCCACGGCTGCTCGCGTCCGACGCGATTTATCGCCCCGACGAAGTAGGCGTTCGCGACTGCGTGGGCCGGCTGCTCGAGCTTCCACAGATACTCTGAAAGCCCCGCCACAGTCGCCGAAGGATTGAAGACGATCTCGGCGCCGTTAAGCCCGAGTGCGCGCGCTCCCTCGGGAAAATGGCGGTCGTAGCAGATGTAGACGCCGACCTTTCCGTACGCCGTTTCGAAAACGGGATATCCGAGGTTGCCTGGCTTGAAGTAGAATTTCTCCCAGAAGCCCGGGGCAACGTGCGGGATGTGATTCTTCCTGTACTTACCGAGGTATGTTCCATCGGCGTCTATGACGGCAGCGGTGTTGTAGTAGACACCGGTGCTCTCCTCCTCGTAGATCGGCACGACGATCACCATGCTGTGCCGCTTCGCGAGCTCCTGCATCAACCTGGTGGTCGGCCCGTCCGGGATCTCCTCGGTCGAATCGTACCAGCGTGTCGTCTGCTCGGCGCAGAAGTAGGGGCCGGTGAAAATTTCCTGCATGCAGATCATCTGAACGCCTTCACCTGCTGCGCGCTCAATGATCGGAATGTGCTTGTCGAGGTTTGCCTGCCTGATTGTCTCGAGGGGCTCACTCGTGCTGCAGGCGTGGGTCGCCTGAATCAACCCGCACTTGACTATGTTGGGCATTCGATGTCCTTCAGCTTTCGGTTACAGGGTGATCCCATGCAGGGGATTGTACGACTCGCTCGCCTGCGGCCCCCCGCATGAGAATTAGATACGATGCGAAGCTGAGCGCAAACGTGACGAACCAGGCATAAGTGTAGAGCGTGTCGAAGATGTCAGGGTTCGCCACCTGTCCGCCCGGGGTGGTCGCTGCGCGAAGGAATCCGGGAACAACCGGGAGTATTGCAATAACCAGTGCCGCAATCGCGCGCCAGTTGAAGCCGTTTGTATACGTATAGCGGCCCTGCACTGCGAAAAGATCCTTCAGGTCGAGCTGCTGCTTCCTGAGGATCCAGTAGTCGGCGATGAGGATTCCCCCGAGCGCCCCCATCAGGCTGGAGTATCCGATCAGCCAGGTGAAGATGTAGGCAGCCGCATCGGAGTAGAGCTTCCACGGCATCATCACGATACCGATCACGGCGGTGATCAGGCCCCCGGTGACGTAGGAGATTCGCTTCGGGCTGAGGTTCGAGAAGTCATTGGCAGGCGAGACGACGTTTGCCGCCATGTTGGTGGTGAGTTGTGCGGCAAGAATGATGAGTGCCCCGACGATTATCACTGCCGGCGTGCCGATTCTCGCGATCAGTTCGACCGGATTCCAGATCGCCTCGCCGAAGATGACGATCGTGGCGCTCGTAACGGCCACTCCGATGAATGCAAAGAGCGTCATCGTGCCCGGCAGCCCGTAGAGCTGCCCCATCGCCTGTGACCGCTGGCTTTTGGCGTACCTCGTGAAGTCAGGGATGTTGAGCGACAGTGTGGCCCAGTAACCGACGTTCGCCGTCAATGCCGCTGGAAAAAGTGTCCAGAACGGAGTCGCGCCCTCGCGAAGCGTGACCGAACCTGCCAGCACGTTCGTCAGCCCGCCTCCGTTTCGAATCGCCCAGACAAGGAGGACGAGGCCACCAGCGAGGAGAAGCGGGGCGGTCCAGCTCTCGAGGACCTTTATTCCCTCGGTTCCCTTGAGGATCACGAATACCTGAATCAGCCAGAAGATTCCGAACGCGATTGCCTGCGAATTCCCGAGCCCTGCCCAGCCCGGCCACGCGGCGGTCAGCAGGGCGTCGAGGGCAAGCCCTCCGATCCATGTCTGGATGCCAAACCATCCGCAGGCGACGATCGCCCGCAACATCGCGGCGATGTTCGCGCCGCGAACTCCGAAGCTCGCCCTGCAAAGGACCGGAAAAGAAATCCCGTACCGCGTGCCTGCGTGAGCGTTGAGGATCATCGGAACCAGCACGATGAGATTGCCGAGGAGAATGGTGAGGAGCGCCTGGTACCAGTTCATGCCCTGCTGCATGAGCCCTGACGCGAGGGTATAGGTCGTGATTACCACGGCCATCCCGACCCAGAGTGCAGCGATGTTGTAGGTCGACCACGTTCTGCGCGAAAGCGGTGTAGGCGCCAGATCCGGGTTCCAGAGAGGACTTGAGGCCAGCTCGCTGTCCAGCTCTTCGGATGCTTGCATCGATGATTGGTTTGAGGTCATGACCGGATTCACGCTGCCTGGATCCCGCACGTAACTCTGATCAAATGGGCGTCCAGGCGCGTGAGACCAGCATCATGCTCCAGCGCGTGTCCTGCTCAGCCATTTCCCGCGGCCTTCGGCGCCGGTGACTCGATAGTCATCGACAATTACCTCCCCACGCGAGATCGTCGTTCGCGAAAAGCCCGCCAGGTTCCAGTTCTGGAATGGCGACCAGTCGGCGTTCGTCTCCATTGTGTCGCAGTCGACCTTGATCGTGCTCGAAGGGTGAATGACTGCGATGTCGGCATCCGCACCAACTTCGATGGCGCCTTTTCGCGGATAAAGCCCCATGATTTTCGCCGGGTTCGTGCTGAGCTTCATGCACATCTCCTCGAGCGTTAGCCGGTTCTGCAGGACGCCGTGCGTGTACGTCACCGGAAGGAGCGTCTCGAGCCCGGGCATTCCCATCGGGATCTTCGTCCAGTCGCCATCCCACATCGCCTTCTGCTCGCGCGTAAACGTGCAGGTGTCGGTCGATATGACCGAGACCTCGCCGTCCTTCAGGCCCTGCCAGAGCCGTTCGGAGTCAGCCGGCTTCTTGAGCTGAGGACAGCAGGCGAACAGGTGACCATCCTCGCGGTCGAAGACGGAGTCGTCGAGTACGAGATACTGCGCGCAGGTCTCTGCAAGGACCGGGACTCCGCGTTTCCTGGCAGCCTTCACGATTTCGGTGCCCTCAGCCGTTGACATGTGGACGATGTAGAGCTGTCCGCCGGTGGCCTCACTCCATGTCACGACACGCTGGATCGCTTCGGCTTCGATGAAATTCGGGCGGGTCATCCGGTGCAGGCGCGCGCCGTGCTCCTTCATGAGCTCCGGCGTGTGATGCCGCTCGATGAGCTCGTCGAGCACACGCGATGACTCAGCGTGAACGAGGAGCATGGTGCCATACTCCTTCATCTTCTCGAGGGTGCCGAAGAGCGCCCGGTCGTCGGACTGCCAGCCCTCGGACTCGTAGATCATGAACTCCTTGAAGGTGGTGAACCCGCGGTCCACCATTCCTCTGATCTGGTCCTTGTGCTCGTTCCACCGCGTGATGCAGATGTGGAACGTGTAGTCGATCATCGCCTTGCCTTCGGCGCGCGCCATCCACTTGTCCGCCGCGTCACCGAGCGAGTCGCCGGCGTAGGGAATGGCGAAGTCGATGAGGGTGGTAACTCCACCTCGGGCGCCGGCCCGGGTGCCGGTCCGATAATCGTCGGCAGACACAGCGCCCATGAATGGCAGCTCGAGGTGAACGTGAACATCGAGCACGCCGGGGATGACGTGGTGGCCCGCCGCATCCACCACGCGGGTGCGAGGCCCTGCCTCCAGATCCCTGCCGATTGCGGCGATCCTCTCGCCCTCTATTCCGACATCGGCGATGCCGGTTCCCTCGGGCGTAACGACGTTTCCGCCCCTGACGATCGTGTCGAAATTCACTTCCGCTCCCTTGACTGGCCTGTTGCCACCAGCCGGTTCAGGATGACCCCGCCGCTCCGAGAGCACGGTGCAAAACATCGAGGGCGAAGTCCGCGTCGTCCCCAGTGACGCACATCGGTGGCTTTATCCGCACCACATTGCCGTCGATGCCGCCCTTGCCGACGAGCACACCCATCTCGCGGGCTTCCTCGAGCACCTGCAGCGTCTCGGCCTTCGCCGGCTCCTTCGTCCCCCGGTCCTTCACGAGCTCTATCGCCAGCATGAGGCCCATTCCGCGAACGTCTCCGACGAGTCGGTGCTCCTTCATGAGGTCGTTGAGGCCGGCCTTGAGCCGGGCTCCGACGACTCGTGAGTTCTCCTGAAGCCCTTCGTCGTCGATCACGTCGAGAACTGCACTGCCCGCAGCCATGCACACGGGGTTGCCGCCAAACGTGTTGAAGTGGATGCGCTGCGTGAGTGACTGCGCGATCTCCGATGTCGTGGTGACCGCCGCCAGCGGGACGCCGTTTCCTATTCCTTTCGCCATCACGACGAAATCGGGAACCACGTCGAAATTCTGGAACCCCCAATAATGGTCGCCCGTCCTGCCGAATCCTGTCTGTACCTCGTCTGCTATGCAAAGACCACCATGCTCGCGAACTATCGCATAAGCTTCGCGCAGATAGTTCTTCGCACCGTGCGTCGCACCGCCCACGCCCTGGATCGGCTCCGAGATGAATGCCGCAACCTTGCCTGGCGTTGAGAACCTTATGAGATCCTTTAAGTCCCCCGCGCTCTTCGTCGCTATTTCCTCGGGCGTCCCGGTGAACGGGCTGCGATAGGGATCAGGGTTTACGGCGTGATGGATTCCGCCGCTCAGGTTCACCGGATACTTCCACGTGCTGTGCGACGTCAGCGTGTTCGCAAAAGGTGAAGCCCCGTGGTACGAGTTGCGAAGCGCGATTACATCTGAATTCCCCGTGTAGAGCCGTGCCATCTGGATGGCGAGATCGTTCGCCTCGCTGCCGGAGTTTACGAAATAGGTGACGTCGAGGCCCTCAGGCATCTTCGACGCCAGCTTCTTCGCGAGCTCCGGCATCCCGGGGTGAAGGTATATCGTCGTCGCGTGCTGGAGCCGCCCCGCCTGCTCCTGAACCGCCGCGGTGACTCTGGGATGGCAGTGGCCACAGGAAACAGTGACGATTCCAGCGAGCATGTCGAGATACCGCTTCCCCGTCTCGTCGAAGAGCCACTGCATATGGCCCTCGACGATCATTATCGGGTCGCGGTAGATGGTGAAGATCGCTGGATTCGCGTACTGCTTTCGCATCGCGAGAACTTCGTAACGCGTCGGACCCGAGTATCGGGCCGGCGCATGGTCGCACGGCGGCATCTGCGCGACCGGCCGATTCTTCGCGCCGGTGGCGGGGGGTGTCACGGTCGCGGTCATCTAGGCAGTCGCCTGGGCGGGCTCAGTCTCCACTGGTGCAGCGTATCCCTCGACAGGCTCATAGCCGCCGGCGTAGTCGGCCTTCTCCGGCCGGCGTATCGCCGACTGAAGCACAACCCGGTCGCGCCGGGATCCGCGGAAATCCTCGAGCGAGTTGAAGCCGTGCTTTTCAAGGAACTGGCCATACTGCTCATTGAGCCGCTTGATGACGCTTGGACCGATCGCGTGGTCGAGCATCGCCGCGGTGCACACCTGGACCGTGCCGCAGCCGAGGGCGAAATAGCTCGCCGCCTGCGACATGTCGGAGATTCCGCCGATGCCCGAGAAACTCCTGTCCGGGAAGGCCTGCGTGAGCTGCGCCATTTTCGCAAGCGCCATCGGAAGTATCGCCGGACCTCCGAGCCCGCCGCTCGACACCAACCCGTCGACGTTTATCTCGAACTCCAGGGTCTCGGCGTCGATGAGGGGAAGCGAAGGGAAGGTGTTGGAGGAGACTATCGCGTCAGCGCCGCCGAGGAAACACGCTCCTGCCTCTTCGACTATGTTCGCGGTCGCGGGCGTGAGCTTGCACCAGACAGGAACGGTTGCGACCTCCTTGACCGCCTCGGTGACAGTCGAGCAGAGGACCTTGTCCTTGCCGATGTTCGAGCCCATGTCCTTTCTGTCCATGTGCGGGCACGAGAAGTTGAGCTCGAGCCCGTCGGCGCCTGCTTCCTGGCATGCCTTTGCGAGAGCCTGCCAGTTTCCGAGCTCCTTGTCGTTGCCGGAGCCGGCCATGATCGAGGCGATGAGGACCTTGCCGGGATGAGCATCCTTGATCCGGCGAATCCGTGGCTCCCACCAGTCGATGGCCTTGTCCGAAATCAGCTCCCAGTTCCACGACGAGTGAAGCGCCGCGTTGTCGCGCTTCTTCATCGACACCTGAGCGTTGTCGGTCGACGTCCGCATGAACTTCGCCTTCGCGCCGTAAACGTTCACGACTGGATGCAATCCGATCGTCTTCGTGACTACACCGCCCCAGCCCGCGTCGAAAGCGCGCATGATGTTGCTCTCTGACTCCGTCGGCGGAGCCGAGGAAAGCAAGAAGGGGTTCTCGAAATGAATTCCGGTGAAGTTCACCGAGCAGTCCACTGCCATTGCTGCCTCCAGAAGGTTGTCAGGTCGTAGTCTGTAGCTCGCGGTCAGGTCCGCAGTCCGCAGTGTCTCTCAGGACATCCAGTTTACGCCGTGCTCGCGGTTCCATTTCGTCGTCATTTTCTTCGATCTCGTCCAGAATTCGATCGAGCCCTTACCGGTGATGTCGCCAACGCCGAAGCGCGACTCGTTCCAGCCACCGAACGAGAAGGGTTCGCGCGGCACCGGAACACCGACGTTCACGCCGATCATGCCCGCGCTCGCGCGCTCCATTACGTGACGTGCCGTCGCGCCGCTCTCGGTGAACACGGACGCGGCATTGCCATACGGCGATGCATTCTCGATCGCCAGCGCGTCGTCGAGCCCGGTGGCGCGGATTATCACGAGGACCGGCCCGAAGACCTCCTCCTGCGCGATGCGCATGTCCGGCGTCACTCCGTCGATTATCGTCGGACCGACCCAGAACCCGCCTTCCTTGCCCTTCACGACAGGGTTCCGGCCGTCAACGAGAATCTTCGCGCCTTTCGCCTGCGCTTCGGCGATGTAACCTTCGATGCGCTCGCGCGCTTCGGCGGAAATGACGGGACCGAGATTGTCACCCGGCACAATCGACTTCGCGTGCTCGACGAGCCGCTTGATTATGTGGTCGGTGCTCGACACCGCGACCATCACTGACGCGGCCATGCATCGCTGGCCCGCGCAACCCGACATCGACGCGACGATGTTCGATGACGCCATCTCCGTATCGGCATCCGGCATCACGATCAGGTGGTTTTTTGCCCCGCCCAGTGCGAGCACGCGCTTGAGGTTCGCTGTTCCCCGCCGATAGACGAGCTTCGCGATTTTCGTCGAGCCGACGAACGATATGGCCTCGATACCGGAGTGATCGCAAATCGCTTCGACTACATCCTTCCCGCCATGAACAACCTGAAGCACGCCTTCGGGAAGGCCCGCCTCCTTCAGCAACTCTGCAATTTTCCCTGCACTCAGGGGAACCATCTCCGACGGCTTTAGAATGAGACAGTTGCCGAGGGCGATCGCATTGGGAATGGTCCAGTTGGGGACCATGTTCGGAAAGTTGAAAGGCGTGATGGACGCGACGACGCCGAGCGGGAATCGCTCGATCCGGCATTCGACGCCGCGGCTCACTTCGAGCACCTCGCCGGAGGCGATCTGCGGCAGGGAGCATGCGAACTCGGTCAGCTCCATCGCCTTCAGGACCTCGGCCCTGGCTTCGGAGTAGACCTTCCCGTTCTCCTCCGTAACGAGGGCGGCCAGCTCCTCGATGTCGCGCTCGAGGAGACTCCTGTATCTGAAGAAGACCTGGACGCGTTCCTTGATCGGCAAAGACGACCAGGCAGGAAAAGCTGCCTGCGCTACGGCGACCGCCCGATCGACGTCCTCGCGGGATGACAGGGGGACCTTCGAGATTACGCTCCCGTCGGCAGGGTTGTACACGTCGAGGTAATCGTGGTCGCCATCGACGTAATCACCCGCCATGTAGTTCCGGACCTCGGGGTATTTCATGCCATCCTTGTCGCAGAGTTAGCCCTGTATCCAAGCTCGCACCGGAACCGCACGCGGGCAAGGGAAATCCAAAGGGCTCTATGGTATTGCGGCGAGTCCGTGGCAATGCTCCAGACACTCGTCTATCTTGCCATGCATGAAGGGTTTGCGCCGGAATCGCGACAGGTCTGCAGGGGCGATCGAAACGAAGATAGAATCGGTGCTCGAAGGTGTTGCGCCGCTGCTCCGGATCGAGCATTGCCGGCTGGAGATCGCGGCGTTCGATCCTCCTTCCGGAGAGCTGACGATCCGCATCGCGGGAACGTGTCCTGACTGTGCCGGATCCCCCGCAATGTTTGCCGCGGCAATCGAGGCCCACGTGAAACAGCGTGTGACCGAAGTCAGTGGCGTCAGAATCGAGTCCTGATCATACACAACACAAGCCGCCAGGCATGACAGACAATCTGCAGGTGCGAATCGACGCAGCGCTCTCGAGCGTGAGGAACAATCGCCTCGGACTCAACATCCTCGAAGCAGGGATGGTCCGTGACATCGCTACGTCGTTGGACGGAAAGGTGAGATTCAGCGTCCTTCTCTCGGCCGCAGACGATGCGTCGATCGTCAGGGATGCGCGGCTCGTTGTGGAACAGGTCGAGGGAGTCTCTGAAGTGAGGGTGGACGTGAAGGAGGCAACTCAGGCGCACGGGGACTCGTCAGTCCGGGCTGCGCCGTCGAACGATGCGATCGCGAAACCGGCGACGTCAGGGAAGCCGCGGGCGCTGCCTGTCATGGGGCAGGAGACGCAGTCCCAGCGCGCGGCCGTGCCAGCGCCCACTCCGGTCAACTACCCGAACCTTGGCACTGTGATCGCGGTGTCGAGCGGGAAGGGCGGGGTCGGGAAGTCGACTGTGGCGACAAACCTCGCCGTCGCCCTCGCGAAAAACGGTTTGCGTGTCGGACTGATGGATGCAGACATCTATGGGCCGAACATTCCGCGGATGATGGGCGTCACGAAGCCGCTCGAGGTGAGCGCGGACGCGAAGATCGTCCCTCTCGATGCGCACGGAGTGAAGCTCGTGAGCATCGGCTTTCTCATCGAGCGGGACCAGCCAGCTATCTGGCGCGGACCGATCATCATGAAGGTCATCACCCAGTTCCTCCGCGATGTCAGCTGGGGTCAGCTCGACTTCCTTATCGTCGACATGCCGCCGGGTACTGGAGACGCGCAGCTCTCGCTCGTTCAGGCGACTCACGTGTCGGGCGCGGTCATCGTGACGACTCCGCAGGATGTTGCGGCGGGTGATGCCCTGAGGGGCGCGAAGATGTTCCAGCGGGTCGATGTTCCCGTCATCGGTGTGATCGAGAACATGAGCTGGTTCGACTGCCAGCACTGCGGCAAGCCGATGAGAATTTTCGGATCGGGCGGAGGCGCCCGCCTGGCCACCGAGCTTGGCGTGCCGCTGCTCGGCGAGATTCCCATGTATCCCCAGGTTCTGGCCGGCGGAGATTCGGGAGTGCCAATCGTCGTGGGAGAGCCTGATTCCCCCGTGTCGAAGGCCCTGGTCGCGACCGCTGAGCGGATCGCGGCGGGATACCGCTAGAAGCGCGCTCGCTCGGCTATCGCAGCATCCCGTATCGCGTCTGACGGGAGCCGGCTTGGATGCGTGTCGACCCGTCCCGTTCCCGACCTCAGCTCGGAGTTCAGCTCCCCTCCGGTCAGGAAGGCCGCCATTGTCAGGTACATCCAGATCAGGAGAACGATCACGCCTCCGATCGTCCCGTACGTCCGGTTGTATGACGCGAAGTTCGCGACGTAGAGCCTGAAGAGCAACGTGATGACGATCCACAGCACCACGGTGAAGATCGATCCCACGAGCACGTGGCTCTTCTTCTGCTTGACGTACGGGAGGAAGTAGAAGAGCAGCCAGATGATTCCGGTCAGGAGGGCGAGGGATATCGGGTACTGGGCAATGCCCCAGACTCGGGCCGTTTCGCTTCCAATGCGAAGAAACTGAACGGCGACATCGACCAGCGAATGTCCGGCAACCATTACGACCGATGCGATAAGGATCACCACCATCGCGATCGCCGCGAAGGCCATGGAAATGAGGCGCTTCTTCCAGAACGGCCGCGGATCTGTCACGTCGTGCGCCTGATTGAGTGCGCCGGCGAGGGTACCGAGGACCGCCGATCCCGAGAACGCAGCGAGGACAATGCCGATCGAGATCAGGCCTGGAGCGTTCTCGCTGAACACGACGTCTTCGACTACGCCGGCAAGGAGTGCGTATGCCTCCTCGGGGATGGCGAGTTGAAGCCTGACGAGAATCTGGTTGACGATCTCGCCCTTCCCGATGAGGCCGAAGAGGGGAGTCAGGAACAGAAGCAGCGGGAACAGCGAGAAGAAGAAGCTGTACGCAGCCTGGGCGGAGAGGCCGGGGACGTTGTCGCGCATGACCTCGCGCAATGTCCGCTTGAGGAGAACCGCCGGATCGTAGCCTTTGATGATCATCGCCAATAGGGATTGGCAACTTTGGTTCCGTCAGGAACCTCGTCTTCAGACGGGAGGCGCTTCCCCTGACCCGGCCTGGCGGAACTCCCCGCGCCAGTAGGCGAGAAGCACAGCCCCGAAACCTGCTGTCGCGGCGACGAAAGTGACCGCGGCAGCGAAGGACCCGAGCATTGCACCGACCAGCGGAATGCCGCTGAGGGCGGCCACGAGGATCCACATGCCCAGGTAGACGGCGGTGCCGGTAAAGAAGGCACGAAGCATTGCGCCGTTGGCTGTTTCATCGTGGCTTCCCCGGGTGAGTGCAGCACCCGTCATGATCGCGACGGCGATGAAACCGAACATCGCGATACCGGCGACGGCCAGCATGAACGCGACGAGACCAAGTGGAATCAGCAGAATTCCGATGAACGTTGCCGCAAGCAGAAGCATGACGGCCACAGCCCCAGGCAGGATTGCGAGCTGGCCAAGCACGCCGGCGCCAATCGACTTCCCGATTCCATTCTGCATCGTTCCGACAACTATCTGGAGCTTGTCCGCGCCGAATGCGAGCAGGACAAAGCCGACAAGTGCGACCATGAGGAGCCACCCGGCGGCCATTCCGACGGCGCGTCCCGCGCTGTGCGACCTCGATCCGGGAATCGCCGCCTTGATGAGGGGGATCGCCTGCAAACTCGCGCTTACCGCATTCGCTGACGCAACAGCGGCTGTTGTCGTCCCCTCGGCTTTTGCGGGCCTTCCCGGAATGATTGCCGCGGTCACCACGAGAGAGAGGAGAAAGGCGATGCGTCGCATGGTCAGGCGGCCTTCCGGCTCGCGGATGCGGCTGCGCGGAGCGCAGCGGTGGCCACGACCAGACCGGCCGCGAATGATCCGGCGACTGCCATTCCTGTGGCCGTGCCGGCTGATGCAGCGACTCCCGTCGCCGTCGTGGTAACACTGGCCGAGGCGTCGGCCGCCAGGGCCGCCAGAAAGCTCACAGTCTCGGCCCCGAAGACTCTGGAAACAAGCAGCAGGACCTCGACGTTGAAGAACGAGAAAAGTGCCACTGCGGCGATTGTCACACTGAGCGAGGCGGCAAGAGCCGTAGCTGCGATGCGGGCAGGTATCGAGCGACGCAGATCTTCCCGGGGCATCTGCACCTGGTGGCGGCGCTCGGTGCGATGCGCAAAGGGAGCAACGGCCTCGCTGCGGCGGGCGACCGGCACTGCCTGGGCGACCATGGGGACCTGTGCAGCGCCGGGAACGCGCACCCGTGCCATCACCTTGTCCGCAAACTGCGGAGAAGGCGCGAAATACGGCAGCTTCTTCATTGCTGCCGCGATAGGCGCGAATTCTTCGTCTGAGTAATTGTCTGTCAAAAGGTCCTCACGAATTGATTACGGCAGGGCAGGGCCGGTTGTTTCAATGAAAATCAGTCTCATTTCACGTCCTCCAGGGCCGCCCGGAGCTCATGCCTCGCCCGGTGGATGTACGTCTTCACCGTTCCCAGGGGCAGCTTCACGATTTCCGCGATCTCCTCATACGATTTGTCCTCGACGTGCCTTAGCATGATACAGGCCCGGTACTCCGGGCGGAGCCTGGCGATTGCCCGCTCGATGGCGGTCCCAAGCTCCCGCGATTCGAGCTCCTCGAGGGGTGATTCGTCCTGCGAGACGACCGCAATCGACGTAGCCCGGGCGCTCTCGGAGGTAACGGCATCGGGGGCGCCCTCTATACTTATCGTATCGATCCTGCGCCGGCGCAGGTGATCGATGGTGAGATTGTTTGCGATCTTGAAGAGCCAGCTCGAGAACTTGAACTCGGGGCTGTACCGGTCGAGGTTGTTGAGCACCTTGACGAAGGTTTCCTGTGACAGGTCCTCCGCGGTTTCCCTGTCGCGCACCATCCGGAAGATAAGCGAAAATACCGGACGCTCGTACCTCGAGAGGAGCTCGCGATAAGCGGCTTCGGACCCCTTGCACGCCTCAATGACGACTGCGGGATCAGATAGACCGGCGAGTTGTGTCGATGCGGCTCCTTGCATTGGCGAATCCAATCTAGCTTGCCTGAGTTTCGGGCGCCCGTCAGGTTTCGCGCCATGGCAGAGGCAGACGACGATCTGGGCGCCGACCGTGCAGCGGCGGGTGGCGCTGAGAAGGCGAAGTTCGTGCGCGACGCGTTCTCGCGGATCGCGCCGAAGTATGACCTGCTCAATCACCTCCTGAGTTTCAATGTAGACAAGGGGTGGCGCCGGAAAGCGATTGCAGAGCTTGGCATCGACCGGGATCGGGGCGCTCGCTATCTCGACCTGTGCGCAGGAACCCTCGACCTGAGTGCCGCCATCTCGGCGACGGATGGTTTCCAGGGGACCGTCACGGCAGTCGATTTCGCCGAGCCGATGCTCATGGCCGGCCGGCCCAAGATCGCCGGCCGCCGCGTGAACCTTGTCGCCGGCGACGCGCTTCGCCTTCCGCTCGCCAATGGATCGATGTCCGGTGCAATCGTGGCTTTCGGGATTCGCAATGTCTCGGGTCTCGATGCGGCGCTGGCCGAAGTCAACCGGATACTCGCGCCCGGCGGGCGATTCGTGATTCTCGAGTTTTCGACTCCGCGATCCCCGCTCATCAACACCGGCTATCAACTCTACTTCAGAAACATTCTCCCTGCGGTCGGCGGATGGGTGAGCGGACATAGGGCCGCGTACCGGTATCTTCCGCGGTCAGTCGCGAATTTTCCGGTAATGGAGGAGCTCGCCAGGCGAATGCGGAACGCCGGGTTTCGGGACGTACGCTGGCGATCACTGAGCCTCGGAATCGCTGCGATACATGTGGGGCTGCGCTGAGAATGGCAGAGAACGACTGCATTTAAACGCGGAGAACGCGGAGGACCGCGAAGCTGTCCGTGGATTTGCCTGGCTCGCATGGACAGACGCAGCTCCGGACGCGCTTGGGGGGCTTTGACAAAAAACACGGAAGAGCCAGTTGTTTCGGCGAGGCGTTGCTGCGCTGGTCAGGCACCGTCCTCCCGGGACCTCCGCGACCTCCGCGTTCTCCGCGTTAGAAGCGGTTCCTCTGCGCTCTCAGGAAACTTGTCGCGTCCGCCCCATCTCGGCCGGAAACCGCCTGAACCATGATGACAAGAGAAGCAGCTCGTCTATCTCGTGAGTCGGTACGCTCAATGACGGCTTCTCGGCTGTCGAGAAAATGTCGCTCACGAGCTTCTTCAGTTTCCCCCGCTGCCACGTAGAGCGCGGCTTGTCGAGCTCGGCTCTCACGACGCCGCGCTTCACGAGATAAACCTTGTCGGCTCCATCATGTCCCGGAACCGTATAGACGAACGACAGCTTCTCCACTGCAAATCGCAACCGCCCGAACTGCTCGCGTAGTGCTTCGAGCCGGTTGAGTTTATCCCTGTAGGCGCCCGCCCTCTCGAACTGCATGCTTTCGCTCGCCTCGGCCATCTTCAACCTGAGCATCTCGATCGGCCCGTCGTTCGACCCGTCGAGGAAAGCCCGCGCCATCCCCACACGCTCCAGGTACTCGGATACAGAGCATCCGCCCACGCACGGTCCGAGGCATTTCCCGATCTCGTAGCGGATGCAGCCGGGCGTGCGCGGAGTCGGTCCGAAAAGCTCGACCTGATCGCTGAAGTGCATCTTCATGTCGGACTTGCAGTCGCGGAGCATCAGCGCGTCGCTGAGCTCGCGGAGTGCTTCCTCGATGCGCTGAGCGCCGACGAACGGGCCGTAATACACCGACGCGTCCTCGGCTGACGGACCCCGGACCACAGCGAGCTTCGGGGCTGAGCCGCGGGTGATCTTGATGAACGCGTAATGCGTTCCGTCCCGCTTCATCTGCACGTTGAGGCGTGGCCTGAACGTCTTGATGAGGCGGAGCTCCCTGAGGAGAGCAGCGAACTCACTCGGCGTGTATTCCCAGTCGATCGATTCAGCCTCGCGCAGTATCCGGGCGCCCTTCTCATCCGGGTAAGAGCAGCGGAAGTAGCTCAGCAGCCGCGATCTGAGCCGCTTCGACTTGCCCACGTACACGACTTCGCCGGTCGGCGAAAGCATCCTGTAGATGCCTGGCCTGTCCGCCGCCCCGTCGCATACGAGCGAGCGCATCACGGCCAGCTGGACATCGCTAGTCGGCTCCCTCCGTTGTGCGGGGCGTGTTCGACTCACCGCTGGCACCTCGCGCAGAAGACCGTAGCCCGCCCGTCGATCGCGTGAGTACCTATAAGTCTCGCGCCGCACCTGACGCACTCCTCGCCCTCGCGCCCGTATGCCTGAAGCTTCGCCGCGAAAGTACCACGCTCACCGCGTGCGTCGCGGTAATCGCGGAAGCTCGTGCCGCGTGAGGCAATCGATTCCTGAAGCACCGAAACTATCCCGTCGTGCAGCCGGGCAGATTCGTCTTCACCGATCGAGGCGGCAGCGCGGGACGGGTCGATTCCGGCCCTCCACAGTGCCTCGTTGGCGTAGATATTCCCGATCCCCGCAATCCTTCTCTGGTCCATCAATACCTTTTTCACAGCCTGGGACGACCCCCGAAGAACGACCGATAATTGTGAGGGAGTGAACGCTGGGTCAAGAGGTTCTTTGCCAAGCGCGCCCGAGTACTCCCGGAATCGCGCCTGATCCATGAGGGAAACTGTGCCGAGGCGGCGCACATCGCAGTAGTGAAGTGCCCGGCCATCGTCGAGCGCGATCCTGAGTGTCGAATAGTCGAGCAGCGACGGGTCGAGTTCAGGTTCTTCAACTATCAGAGCGCCGGTAAACCGCGGCTGAACGGCGACCCGGTCTCCGGTGGAAAGATCGATGACAATCAGCTTTGCGCGCCGCCAGGTGCGGAGAATCGACGCCCCCGTCAGTCGCCGCCCGAACGCTGCCCGGGTCACTTCGCGCAGGACGTCCGGGCGCGTGACCTTCACGCCGACCATCGAGCGGCCCGTGATCGCCGCTTCGAGATCACGTGCTATCGTTTCGGTTTCAGGCAGCTCCGGCACTGCGCTCGAGATCCCGCCAGGCGATGTCGCGCCTGAACTGCTTGCCGTCGAATGACACCCGCTCGGCGTAGTCGAGCGAGCAGCGCACCGCCTCCTCGAGGGTGTCTCCCGTCCCCGTTATCGCGAAGACCCGCCCGCCGCTCGTTCTCAGCTCTCCTGTATCTTCGGTCCTCGTCGTCGCCGCGTGAAAGACGTAGAGCCCGGCAGGCGGAGCGGGAAGACGAATGGGGTCATCCCTGCGCGGCGAGTCAGGGTAGCCGTGTGCCGCAAGCACAGTCGCCGCGGCGTATCTCCCTGACCACTTGACCGGCCTCGAGATGTCGAGCGACCCGCCTTCGGCGATAGCGAGCACCGGCTCGAGGAGGGAGCTGGTCATCAGCGGGAGGATCGCCTCGGTCTCCGGGTCACCGAACCTGCAGTTGAACTCGACGACCTTTGGCCCCGTGTCGGTCAGCATGAGGCCGGCGTAAAGCAAGCCGGTGAACGGCCTGCCCTCCGTCCTCAGCGCGCTCAGAGTCGGCTCGATTATCCGGTCCATCGCTGAGCCGATCACGGCGTCTGTCGCGATCGACACCGGCGCATACGCGCCCATGCCACCGGTGTTGGGGCCGATGTCGCCATCGAGAAGACGCTTGTGGTCCTGCGCGGCTATCATCGGCAGAGCGTTCGTGCCGTCGGTCAGGACGAACAGGGAAAGCTCCTCGCCGCTCATGAACTCCTCGACGAGAATTTCCGCTCCCGCCTCGCCGAACGCACGGTCCTCGATCATCATGTAGATCGCGCGTTCTGCTTCTTCCGTGCTCCGCGCAATGACAACGCCTTTTCCTGAAGCGAGCCCGGATGCCTTGATCACAACGGGTGTCCCGAGCGTGGTCACTGCACGAAGCGCGTCGTCGGCATCGGTGTGGTGAGATGCCTGCGCCGTCGGAATCCCCGCGCGAAGCATGAGTGTCTTCGCAAATCGCTTGGATGTCTCGATTTCGGCGGCGGCGCGAGTGGGGCCGAAGATTGCGCGTCCCCGAGATCGAAACTCGTCGACGATGCCTAGCGCCAGCGGTGCCTCGGGCCCCACCACTGTCAGGTCAACATCGGCTCTTTCGGCAAAGCCAAGCAGTCCGCGCACGTCATCCGGCTTGACCGGAATACACTCGGCGACATCGGTCATGCCGGCATTGCCTGATGCGCAGATAATCTCCAGTGACGGATCGTCCGCCTTGAGCTTCCATGCTATGGCGTGCTCGCGGCCGCCACTGCCGACGAGAAGGACCTTCATCCCGATCGCGCGCCGCTCAGGCGAACGCCTGATCGACGTCGCTCAGGAGATCATCGAGATCCTCGACGCCGCACGAGAGCCGAACGAGACCCTCGGTGATTCCGAGGGACGCGCGCCGCTCGAGGGGCACCGACGCATGTGTCATCGACGCAGGATGGCTCGCGAGGCTCTCCACCCCGCCGAGAGATTCGGCGAGCGAGAAGACGCGGAGTCGCTGGAGGACTTCGTTCGCGCGCTCCTTCGTCCCCAGCTCGACCGAGAGCATTCCGCCGAAGCCTTTCATCTGCCGCTTCGCGAGGTCATGCTGAGGATGAGACTCGAGCCCGGGGTAAATCACATTGTCATGTCCCAGCTTGTCCGCAAGATGCGCTGCAAGCGCGCGTCCGTTCCGGTCGTGCGCAGGCATTCGCAGGTGGAGCGTCTTGGTCCCGCGCAGGGCGAGCCACGAGTCGAATGGACCAGGGACCGCGCCTGCCGCGTTCTGAATGAACTGGAGGCGGTCGGCGATCTCGTCATTTGAAGTGACGGCGATGCCGCCGATCATGTCGCTGTGTCCGTTGAGGTATTTGGTGGTCGAGTGATACACCACGTCGGCGCCGTGCTGCAATGGCTGCTGGAAGAACGGCGTGGCGAAAGTGTTGTCGACGATGAACAACGCGTTCGCGCGCGTGGCGATTTCGCCGACCGCCGTAAGGTCGGTGAGCCGGATGAGCGGGTTGGTCGGAGTCTCGATCAGGATCAGCCTGGTATTGGGACCGCATGCGTCCGCCACCCGCTGCGGATCGCGCGAGTCGACGAACGTGAACTCGAGGCCGAAATGCCGGAGAATCCTGTCGAAGAGGCGGAAGGTTCCGCCGTACACATTCTCACCGCACACGACGTGATCGCCCGCCTTGAACAACTTCATCAGGGAGTCGAGGCAACCCATGCCGCTCGAGAACGCGAACCCGTGGATCGCCCCTTCCAGTGCCGCGACGTTCCGCTCGAGCGCTTCGCGAGTCGGATTTTTGCCGCGCGCGTATTCGTACCCCTTGTTGTCACCGAGTCCTTCCTGGACGTAGGTGGACGTCGTGTAGATCGGGGTCATTATCGCGCCCGAGAGCAGGTCGGGGCGCTGCCCGGCGTGGATCGCGCGAGTGCCGAAACCTGAGTCTGCGTCTTCGTCGAGTATGCGGGTCATTGAGTCCGTGGGTGGCGGGCTCGTCAAAGATAAGCGGGGGAAGGGAAGCTGGCAGAAGGGAGAGGGGTTGCTAGGTTCACAGAGGGGTGGGACTGACTGCGGACTGCGGACGTATTGCGGACTTTAGACTGCGGACAACTGCGGACC
Source organism: Gemmatimonadaceae bacterium (assembly GCA_051005175.1). GTDB lineage: Bacteria > Gemmatimonadota > Gemmatimonadetes > Gemmatimonadales > Gemmatimonadaceae > UBA4720. The sequence continues at coordinate 20,731 of JBPCJP010000143.1, forward strand.
AGTCACAGTTCGCAGTGGTCCAAGCCAGTGTCCGCAGTACGTCCGCAGTCCGCAGTCAGTGAACCGAAGTGGAGAACCGCATGGCATATAAAGGATTGATGGTCAGCGTGTCGGGCGTGCGCGGGCGGGTTGGCGAGGCCCTCACGCCGGAGATCATCGCGAAGTTCGCGGCGGGCTTTGGCGCGTGGGCGCGGAAAAACGCGGGGGGAAAGCGGGCGCGGATCGTTGTCGGGCGCGACAGCCGTGTGTCCGGGCCGATGTTTCAGCCAGTTGTTCATTCAGCGCTTCAGTCGGTCGGCTGCGATGTCATCGACGTAGGAATGGCGCCAACTCCGACAATCCAGCTGGCCGTCGAGCATCACCATGCCGCCGGTGGGCTGGCGATCACAGCGAGCCACAATCCGATCGAGTGGAACGCGCTGAAGTTCATCGGACCATCGGGGCTGTTCCTCGACGGTTCCCAGTCTGCCGAGATGCGCGCGGTCGTCGACGGCACAATCCCCCGCGCGCAGTGGGACGAGCTCGGAGTGGTGAGTGTAGATGCTGGCGCAAGCGAGAGGCATATCGAGATGGTGCTATCGCTCCCGCTGATCGACCGCGCCGGGATCACGGCCCGTGGCTTCCACGTCGCACTCGACTGCGTCCGCGGCGCAGGAGGCGCTTTCATGCCGCAACTGCTCGAGCGACTGGGATGCCGTGTTACCGCGATAAATCTCGAGACCGACGGACGGTTTCCCCGGCCACCTGAGCCAGTCGCCGAGAACCTCGGAGAGCTGGAGGAGCTTGTAAGGAAGTCGGGTGCCGACGTCGGGTTCGCTGTGGATCCGGATGTCGACCGCCTGGCGCTGGTGTCGAATGAGGGTAAGGCGATCGGCGAGGACTATACGCTGGCGCTCGCCGCCAAGGTCGTGCTGGGAAAACGGGAAGGAAACATCGTGACGAATCTCTCGACGAGCAGAATCGTCGATGACATCGCCGCGGAGCGGGGACGGCGTGTCGTGAGGGCGCCCGTCGGCGAGGTGAATGTTGCCACGCGGATGCGCGACGAAGGCGCTCCCGTTGGTGGTGAGGGCAATGGCGGAGTGATCCTGGCGGAGATGCATCTCGGGCGCGATGCGCCTCTGGGGGCGGCGCTGATCCTTCAGCTGCTTCTGGACGAGGGAAAGCAGCTTTCGGAGATCGTGGCTTCGTATCCCCGCTACTTCATAGTAAAGGACAAGCTTGACCAGCCCTCCGCGCCGCTCGACGCGGTCTACGCATCACTTCGCGACACTTTTCCGGACGCGGAGATCGATACGCAGGACGGCCTGCGGCTTACCTGGCCGGATCGCTGGGTGCATGTCAGGCCATCGGGAACCGAGCCGATAGTGCGCGTGATCGCAGAGGCTCCTTCGCGGGTGGCTGCCGAGGACCTCATCGCGCAGTGCCGCGTTCCGCTTGACGCTCTCGCGATGGCATGATCGCTGCCCCCGAAGGATGGCGCCGCAGGCCTATCGTCACTTTTCTCCCCGCCGCTTAGTTTTTCAGTAGGCAGCCACTCAACAAGCAGAGCGTCAGGTATGTGCGGAATCGTCGGTTACATCGGAGATCGTGGCGCGAGCCCGCTCCTTCTCGAAGGATTGAAGAGACTGGAGTATCGCGGCTACGACTCGGCAGGCGTTGCGATTCTCAACGGCCACGGCGTCGAGACCCGCAAGGCGGCGGGGAAGATCGCGCGGCTCGAGGCTGCGCTTCAGGCCGCGCCTGTTAGCGGGAATCTCGGAATCGCCCACACAAGGTGGGCGACACATGGAGCACCCACCGAGTGCAACGCTCATCCGCACGTTGACTGCAAGGGCCGGATCGCTGTCGTTCACAACGGGATCATCGAGAATTCCACCACACTGAAGGCGCAGCTCGTCGAGCGCGGCCACAAGTTTGTATCCGAGACCGATACCGAAGTCCTTGCTCACCTCATCGAGGAGGCCTTCGACGGAGTACTCGAGGACGCCGTCATCGAGGCGCTCTGGCAGGTCGAGGGCACATATGGTATCGCGGTCGTGTCGAGCGAGGACAGCGACAAGATCGTCGCGGCCCGCAAGGGCAGCCCTCTCCTGGTTGGCCTTGGCGACGGGGAGTATTACGTCGCGAGCGACGCATCGGCGATTCTGGCCGAAACGCGCGAGGTCATCTATCTGGACGATGGTGACCTGGCTGTGCTCACCCGCGATGGCTACCGGGTGATCGACCTCCGCGCGAAGGAGCTCGACCGGAAGGTTCACAAGATCGAGTGGGACCTTCAGCAGATCGAGCGGGGCGGTTATGCCCACTTCATGCTGAAGGAGATTTTCGAGCAGCCCGAGACGATCGAGAACTGTATGCGGGGTCGTCTGCTAGACGATGAGGGGACCGCCAAGCTCGGCGGCCTGAACATGACGGATGAGGAACTGCTCAAGTTCGACAACGTAGTGATTACGGCGTGCGGCACGAGCTGGCACTCGGCGCTCATCGGCGAGCACATGATGGAGGAGCTCACGCGGATCCCGGTGGAAGTCGAGTACGCGTCGGAATTCAGGTATCGCAACCCGATCGTCAATGACCGCACGCTGTGCATAGTCATCTCGCAGTCGGGCGAAACCGCCGACACTCTCGCGGCGATGCGCGAAGCGAGAAAGCGCGGCGCTCGCACCTACGGGGTCGTGAACGTGGTCGGATCGACGATCGCCCGGGAGTCGAATGGCGGCATTTATGTTCACGCCGGGCCAGAGATCGGCGTCGCATCGACCAAGGCGTTCACGAGTCAGGTCGTGGCGCTGGCACTGCTGACTCTCAAGATGGGCCGCCTCAAGGACGTCTCGATTGTGCGCGGAAAGGAAATAATCCAGGCGCTTCATGCGCTTCCCGGGCAGGTGCGCCAGATCCTCGAGCGGGCGCCGGAAATCGAGGCGCTCGCCGAAGAGTTCAAGCGGGCGCAGAACTTCCTCTACCTCGGCCGCGGATACAATTTCCCGACGGCGCTCGAGGGTGCCCTCAAGCTCAAGGAGATCAGCTACATCCATGCCGAAGGCTATCCCGCGGCGGAGATGAAGCACGGCCCGATCGCGCTGATCGACGAGATGATGCCTGTCGTTTTCATCGCGCCTCATGACGCGGTGTTCGACAAGATCGTCTCGAACGTCCAGGAGGTTAAGGCGAGAAAGGGCCGCGTGATCGCGATAACGAGCCGTGACGAGCCGGCGCTCGAGGGCAAAGTTGACTATGAGTTCCGGATTCCCGGGACGATAGACATGCTGACACCGGTGCTCGCGTGCATCCCGCTTCAGCTGCTGGCCTACTACATCGCGGTAAAGCGCGGATCGGATGTCGACCAGCCGCGCAACCTAGCGAAGTCGGTAACCGTCGAGTAGGCGCTGCGTATCCTGCTCCAGAGGGTGTCGCGCGCCGAAGTGCGGGTCGACGGTCGCTCGACCGGCACGATCGGCACGGGGTTTCTTCTCCTCGTCGGCTTCACTCACTCCGACAACCAGGAAAAAGTCGACTGGATGGCGGAGAAGGTGTCGGGCCTGAGACTGTTCGCCGACAGCGACGACAAGATGAATCTCGGACTCGCCGACGTGGGCGGCTCTGTGCTCGTGGTTTCGCAGTTCCCGCTTTACGGAAACGCGGAGAAGGGCAGGCGCCCCAGCTTCGTGGACGCGGCCCGACCCGAGGTCGCAATCCCTCTTTATGAATCCTTCGTCACTGCGCTGCGCGGGCGCGGCTTCGCAGTCGAAACCGGGGAGTTCGGCGCAATGATGGATGTCGAGCTTGTGAACGTCGGGCCGGTCACACTCTGGCTGGAACGCTGAGGTCCCGCCGGGATCGCCCCACCCGATGCAACAGCCGGTAGACCTTCAGAGCGCGGTCGAGACAGCAACCGAGCTGGACGCAATCATTCTCCAGATGGCGATAACGCTGGGCGTCGCCATCCTCTGCACCTGGCTTTTCGCGAGATACCGAAAGCCGGTGTACGGTGCCTGGGCCACGACCTGGGCGCTCTATGTATTGCGCCTCGTTGCGATTCTCGCGTTCCTGCTGACGGGTGCAGCGCATCCGGTGCTTCTCTACTGGCACCAGGTGATAACGGGATGGACAGGCATCGGCGTGCTCGCGACCGCGCTGGTTTTCTCGCGCAGGCTTCGCTGGCGGAAGGCGTTGATGCTGACGCTCCTCTTCCCGCCAGTGTGGTCATACATCGCGATCTACCGGCTCGACAGGTTTCTTCTTGCCGCGTTGCCCGCGGTGATCTTCCTAAGTGCGGCAACGCTGTGGACGGGCATGGTCTTCTGGCAGTACGCGCGGCGGACGCACTCCCCGGGCGCGAAGGTGCTGGCCGTCGCGTTCATCGCCTGGGGAATTCATCACCTGGACTATCCATTTCTCCGCGCGTATGGCGCCTGGGCACCCTGGGGGTACTACCTCGACATCATCTTCACCCTCACTGTCGCGACCGGCATCCTGCTGCTCGTCGCGGATGAGCTGAGGAGCGGTGTAGTGGCGCTTTCCACACTGACGGCAGAGCAGGGATCCGCACCCTCTGCTCAGCGACACGCGCTTCTCGATGGCCTGCTGTCTCGCGCGGTCGCGATCCCCGCTGTCAGCGGGGCGGCGGTTTATCTGCGCGATAAGGGAGGGCTGTTCTGTGAGGGCGGCGCAGGAATCTGCGATGACTGGTCCGGCTCACGGCCGGCTAGTGCGGATGCCCAACTTCTTGGGCGGGCTATGGATGGAGAGCCACGAGCAGTGCTGGCCAATCAGTGGGAGCCACCCGCTTCGTCGCGTTCCGGCAATGACGACATCAGGTTTGCCGCCGTCATCCCTGTTCATGGGCTAGCGCCCTCGGGGGCGGCAGCCCTGGTTGTGGTCTCGGAGGACCACGATCCATTCGCTGCCCTCGACGAGAGCTTTCTGACCGCACTCGGGCGACAGGTGGGATCGACGCTCGCGCTGGCGGAGCTCAATCAGACGCTTCGGGAGAGGGGAGCCGAGCTTTCCCAGCTTTCAGCGCGGGTGGTTGCTCAGCAGGAAGAGGAGCGAGGGAAACTTTCGCGCGAACTCCATGACGAGACGGCTCAACTTCTGCTCGCAGTCAAGATGGAACTCGGCAAGGTCAGGAGTTCGCTGCCAGCGTTGGAGGCGGAACGAGTCGATGATGCACTGACGCTGACGGATGCCAGCATACGCAGCATCCGGACAGTGATCGAAGGGCTTCGCCCGACTCTGCTTGATGACCTCGGCCTCGTCCCGGCTTTACGGTCGCTTGCCGGAAGCTTCGGGGAGAGGTGGGGATGCGACATGCATATTTCCTTTCAGGACGCGGCCGTTCCCCCGTTGTCGGCGCAATCCGAGCTGGCGCTGTATCGCGTCCTGCAGGAGGCATTGTCAAACGTTGCGCGGCACTCAGGAGCAAGGAATGTCTGGATTTCGTTGGATTGGGTTGGTGACACAATCGTCCTGGCGATAGAGGACGATGGGCGCGGCCTTGTGAGGTCGGATCCACCGGCGTATCCCGCCCTGGGTATTATCGGCATGCGGGAGAGGCTGTCTGCGCTGGGCGGCACACTCCTCCTGAGCCAGCGTGAGCTGGGCGGGGCGAGGCTTGACGCGTCGATCCCCCGCAGCAGGGAGAATCGTCCGTCGTGATGAAGCCTGTAAGAGTCGTAGTGGCAGACGATCACGCAGTGGTGCGGGCGGGCATCGTTCATATCTTCGGAACCGATGAGGGCTTTACGGTAGTGGGGGAGGCCGCGACTGCTGATGAGGCCCTCGACCTGGTGGTCAGGCATCAGCCGGACGTCGTTGTGCTCGACGTATCAATGCCGGGGGGGGCGGGGATCTCGATCATTCCCGATATCCGCCTGAAGGCCCCGGAAACCCGGATCCTCATGCTGAGCATGTACGACAATCCGGAATATGTCGCGGAGAGCGAGCGTGCCGGCGCGGACGGCTATGTGTTGAAGGATCTGGCGGCCACGGCCCTGCGTACCGCGGTCAGCGCGGTCCTGAAGGGCGAGCGCTCGTTCCCCGCGCGCGGAGCGCTTCCTGATCATCTCACCGCGCGGGAGCGCCAGGTCATCTCTCGAGTCGCTCGTGGCCTGACAACGAAGGAAATAGCTGCCGACCTGGAGATCAGTCCCCGTACAGTTGAGACATATCGCGAGAATATTTCGCGGAAGGTGGGGATCGGCACAGTCGCCGGGCTGACCCGCTACGTGATCGAGAACCGCATTACCTCGGACTAGGCTCCGTAGTTGTACGGATGCCGGATCCAGCGGGACGCGGTCAGTTTTTGTCGCGACACCCATGCACCAGAATTCACTGCGTTCCCCTGGCGGAAACTTGAACCGATACGGTTCGGTTCATTGTATCGGAATCAGCCACCGCACAGCGCCCGCGGAACTGCGGGAGCGGCTTGCATTCACCCCCGAATCAGTTCCCGGCGCTCTTCGCGATGCCCGGCGCGATGCGGGAATCGAGCGAATGGTCATTGTGTCGACCTGTCACCGGACAGAACTCTATGCCGAGTTCGGCCAGGGAATCCTTCAAGCTCAGGGCTTCGAGGCGAACCGCCTGTGCCAGTGGATGGCTGAATGGAGCGGTGTCGGGGCTGACGTAATCTTCGGGCACGCCCGCGTGTGGCAGGGGGAGTCGGCGGCGCGTCATCTCTTTCGGCTCTCCGCCGGGCTCGAGTCACCCGTAACTGGCGAGGCCCAGATAACGGGGCAGATTGCCAGGGCTCTTCGTCATTCCGTCGGGGCACATGCTGCATCCCCAACGCTCAAGCGACTATTCAAGGAAGCCGTTCGGACTGGCGAGCGGGCTCGCTCGACCGTCTGGAGCGGCCAGCGGGCCGCGAACATCGGCACTGCCGCAGCGGCTGCCGCAGCCCTGCATTTCGAGAAGAAGGGGCGTCTGTTCCGCGACGCAAGCATCTCGATTGTCGGAGCCGGTGAGCTGGGGGAGCTCGCTCTGGCGGCTGTGACTTCGGCGGGAGTCCGCAAGGTGACGATGGTGAATCGCACACCGGAACGAGCCAATCACCTCGCTGCGCGGCTTGGCGCGATGACTCGATCCTTCGACGAACTCGATCGGTGTCTCGCCGAAAGTGACGCAGCCATTTTTGCGATGTCGGGGACCAGAGTTCTTGTGGGCATCGATCTCCTGTCGCGCGTAATGGCCGCCCGGAACGGCGCGGCGCTGACTCTCGTGGATGTCGCGTTGCCGCGCAATGTCGAACCGGGAATCAGGGATCACCCGCAGGTCACCCTGTTGGATATCGATGATGTCGGCAGGCTCGGGCAGGGGCTTTATTCCGAACGGGCATCCGCCACAGAATCGGTCGAAGCGATAGTAGAGGAAAGCATGGCGGCGCTGGGAGCCGCCGCGCCGATTCTCCCAGCCGGAAGTCAGGCTTCAGCGGCCGTTCTTCAGTGAAGGTCAGAATCGCCACCCGGGAGTCAAGACTTGCAATCGCGCAGACAGAGCTCGTGCTTGGCCTGTTGCGCGCGACACGCAGGGACCTCGAGATCGAAGTTCGCCTGTTCGCGACCTCCGGCGATTGCTCGCAGGACACGCCTATCGAGCGGCTGGCCGACGGAGCATTCACGGATCGGATAGAGCGTGCGCTGCTCGACGGGGAAGCCGACGCGGCCGTTCACTCCTTCAAGGATCTCCCGGCGCGTTTGCCCGATGGACTCATCATCGCCGCGGTTCCGCTGCGTACCGACCCCCGCGAAGCGCTCGTCTCCCGCGAAGGCTTGACTCTCGCCACCTTGCCCTCATCCGCAGTCGTCGGCGTCTCGAGCGAAAGGCGTTCATCGGCGATCCGGGCTCGGCGCCCCGATATCGAGCTTCGGCCAATCCGGGGTCCGGTCGACAGCCGGGTCCGAAAAGTCGACTCGGGGGAATACGATGCGACAGTGCTTGCTGTCGCAGGGCTCGAGCGGCTCGGCTTGCTTCATCGGATATCCCAGATTTTCGAGATCTCCGAAATTCCGCCAGCCGCCGGACAGGGTGCCCTGGCGGTGCAGTGCCGGGAAGGTGACGCCGAAATAGTCTCGATACTCCGCGGCATCGACGAACCCGGGATTCATGCCGCAGTCACCCGGGAAAGGAACTGGCAGCTACTCGCGGCGTCGTGACTTCCAGCTCTTCACTTCGCGGGCGGCGAATCATCGTGACTCGCCCCGAGCCTGAGAACGGCCCCCTGTCCGACGCCATCCGCAAGGAAGGCGGGCAGCCCCTGCACCTGCCGCTCAACACGATCGAGCCAGTCCCATTCAGGGCTCCGGGGCCCGCGGAGATCACCGCCTGGGACACAATCGTGTTCACCAGCGCCAACGCCGTCCGGCATTTCGTAGCCGGGTTGTCCGATGAGGCGAGGCGGGAGCTTACGAAGCACCGCGGAATCGCCGTGATTGGGCCCGCTACCGCGCGGGCTCTCACCGATGCCGGATGCAGCTCGGCTCTGGTCGCGACAGAGCATGTTGCCGAATCGCTTGCCTCAGAGCTGGGACCTCGCGATGGGAAGCGTATCCTCTGGCCGCGTGGGAACCTTGCGCGCTCCGCATTCCCCGATGCGATGCGGCTCACCGGCGCCCTGCTGACCGAGCTGGTTGTCTACCGCACTGTCGCCGTGGTTCCTGAGAATGCAGCGGAGATTTTGCGAGACGCGGACGCCATCACCTTCACCAGCCCATCGGGGGTTAACGCGTGGGCTGCCGCATTTGGCGCGCCTCCGATCAGGGTCGCGTGCATCGGCCCCGTCACGGCGGCCGCAGCGGCTGCCCGCGGGTTTGAAGTGACGACGATCGCAAATCCCTATACGCTCACAGGTCTGATGAGCGGGCTTCGCCGGATTTTTTCTTCCGCCGCCGGACACGGTTCCGCATGACATCGCCTCTCTTCCCTGTCTCACGCCCACGGCGACTGCGCCGCACTGCGGCGCTTCGGAGCCTTCTGCGGGAGAACGATCTGACCGCGCGCGAACTTGTGTCCCCGATGTTCGTGTCGGACGACAGTACCGCAACTCCGATCGAATCAATGCCCGGGGTTTCCCGAATCCCCGTCGGCGGAGTGGTCAGCGAGGGGGAGCGCCTGTCCGAGCTCGGCATTGGGGCGACGATACTGTTCGGAGTTCCGGAGGCGTCGAAGAAGAGCAGCGAAGGCTCCGAGAGTTACTCGCCGGATGGGGGAGTCCAGCGCGCCGCGCGCGAACTCAAGGCGGCATTGCCTGACCTCGTGATCATCACCGATGTCTGCCTTTGCGAATACACCAGTCACGGGCACTGTGGCATAGTCGATGTGGCGTCGGGCGCCATCCTCAATGATCCCACTCTGGAGATCATTGGAAGGATTGCGGTATCGCATGCTGCCTCAGGAGCCGATATCGTAGCTCCCAGCGGAATGATGGACGGTGGAGTTGCGGCGATCCGTCACGCGCTCGATGGCAGTGGTTTCCCGGACACCCCGATTCTCTCATATGCGGTGAAATACGCTTCCGCTTTCTATGGTCCGTTCCGGGATGCGGCGGGCGGGGCGCCATCCTTTGGCGACAGGCGCTCCCACCAGATCGACCCCGCCAATGCCCGAATCGCTCTCGAAGAGTCAAGACTCGATCTGGCTGAAGGCGCCGACGCTCTCATGGTAAAGCCCGCACTCGCGTACCTGGACATACTATCTGCCGTGAAACACGCCCACCCCCAGGTTCCCCTCTTTGCATACAACGTGAGCGGGGAATACGCGATGGTAAAAGCCGCCGCCGCCGCCGGATGGCTCGATGAGCGGGCAGTTGTTCTTGAAGCCCTCCTTTCCATGAAGCGCGCTGGCGCGGACTGCATTATCACGTATCACGCGAAGGATGTCGCGGAGTGGCTCTCGCGATGAGCGACAGTCCCCTCTTCTTCCAACTGCAGGTATTCACCGGCTGTCGTGACTCAGGCCAGGTAACGGATGCCGTCAGGGCGTCCGGTATTTCCGCGGCAGTGTATGCGAGCGTGACAGACCCGCTCGGCATTGGTGTCATGGTCGCCTGCCGCGATGCAGATGAAATACTCGACCGCGTGGCTCCAATGTTCCGGACTGAAATGTTTCAAAAGCTTCAACCGGCTCCGTCGTACACAATGACCGGGCGAACCTATCTCGTAGGATACGAGAAGGATGTTGAAGAAACGCTTATTCGCCGTCCCCTCGAGCGCCTTCTCCGGCCTTCGCTGAACTGGGCCGTCTGGTACCCTCTGAGGAGGTCGGGCTCGTTTGAGCGGATTTCAGCCGATGAGCAAAGGGCGGCGATGCGTGAACACGGCGCTGCCGGCGCTGAGTTTGCCAGGGACGGCAAGGCACACGACATCAGGCTCGCGTGCCACGGGCTCGATGCAAACGACAACGATTTCGTCATCGGCATAGTGGGGCCCGAACTGGCGCCCCTCTCGTCGCTCGTGGAGCGCATGCGAAAAACCGTTCAGACGTCGATGTATATCGACAAGATCGGGCCGTTCTTTACGGGCCGCGTGCTTTGGCAGGCGGCATCCTGACGGCCGTGGCCGCGCCGCCGCCAGCCACCGCGTCGCTGCTCGTGAGAGCCTGCCGGCTTCAGGCCACCGAGCGGACCCCGATCTGGCTGATGCGACAGGCGGGGAGATACATGCCCGAGTACCGGGCAATCCGCGCGCGACAGACCATGCTCGAGGCCATTGGCGATCCGGCCACCGCCGCTGAGATCACGCTCCAGCCGGTGAACGCACTGGGTGTCGATGCGGCGATAATATTCTCGGATATCCTGCCTCCGTTGATCGGGATGGGACTCGACCTGGATTTCGTCGCCGGTGCAGGGCCCCGCATCTCCAATCCCGTCAGGTCACCGCGTGATGTCGACATGCTGGCCACGCCGCCGGCTGCCGAGACACTGACCGGCACATTGCAGGCGATCAGTCTCGTCAAGCGAGAGCTTGCTGACCGTCGGATCCCGGTGATCGGATTCGCCGGTGCGCCGTTCACTCTGGCATGCTACGCAATCGAAGGCGGGGGCTCCCACCGCTACGAAACCGCCAAGCGGTTCATGTACCAGGAACCCGCTGCCTGGAGCCGTCTGATGAGCAGGCTCGTGACGGTGATCGCCGACTACCTCGCTGAGCAGGCGAGGGCTGGCGCTGACGTCCTTCAGGTGTTCGACTCCTGGGCGGGGGCGTTGGGCCCGGACGACTATGCCCGCTACGTGGCCCCGTTCAACAGGTCTCTTTTTTCAGCGCTCGCCGGGACCGGCGTTCCGGTGATCAGCTTTTCAACGGGGACGGGCGCGTACTTCGAAGATGTTGCCACGTGCGGCGGCGACGTTCTGGGCGTCGACTGGCGGACGCCCCTCGACAGAGTGCGCCACAGTGTTGGTGGCAGGATGGGGGTGATGGGCAATCTCGATCCGATTGCCCTGCTCGCCCCCTGGAGGGAACTGCGCGCCCAGGCCGATGCTGTTCTCTCTCGCGCCGGAACAACCCCCGGCTACGTATTCAACCTCGGTCACGGAATCCTCCCTTCCACACCCGTAGATAGCGTACGAAGACTTGTTGATCACGTGAAGCAGTCGACGATGCGCGTCAATGCGTGAGGGACGCACTGGCGTCCTGCTGATGGCTTACGGCGGTCCAGCGGCCATTGGCGACCTGCCGGGCTACCTCGCCGACATCAGGAGCGGGCGACCCACTCCGCGCAAAGTGCTCGAGGAGATCACGGGAAATTACGAGGCAATAGGAGGCGGCTCCCCGCTGCTCGCGGAAACATTGAAGCAGGTCGCGGGCATCGAGGCGGCACTCGATGCCGACAGATTCAGGGTATACCTCGGAATGCGGCACTGGGCGCCGTGGATCGAGGAAACTGTCGGCAGGATGCTGGACGATGGAATCACGCGCGCCGTGAGCGT
>JBPCJP010000144.1:0-4172 GCA_051005175.1 Gemmatimonadaceae bacterium
GCACGCGAGCAGCGAGAAAGTAAAGGTCTGCGTCGAGCATTTCGCCGCTAAGGTGCAGCACGAAATCGACGGCAAAGCGAAGGCGATGATCGTAACCCGCTCACGACTGCACGCCGTCCGATATAAGCTGGTGGTGGACAGGTACTTCGCTCAACGAGGTTATCCGTTCAAGGCGCTGGTCGCGTTTTCCGGCACGGTGCAGGACGGCGGGCATTCGTACACCGAGCCGGGGATGAACGGTTTTCCCGACACGCAAACGGCGAAGTCCTTCGAACAATCCGAATACCGCTTCCTTATTGTAGCGAACAAATTCCAGACCGGCTTCGACCAGCCGCTGCTGCACACAATGTACGTGGACAAGAAACTCGGGGGCGTGGGAGCCGTGCAGACACTTTCGCGCCTCAACCGCACCTATGCTCCCTTGAAGAAGAGTACGATAGTGCTCGATTTCGCGAACGAACTTGAGGAGATCAAGGCCGCGTTCGAACCATACTACGAGACGACGCTGCTCTCGGAAGCGACCGACCCGAACCTCCTCTATGAAGTCCAGACCCGGCTCGCGGCATTTCCGGTTTACACCGAGTCCGACGTGGATGCCTTCGCCCGGGTCTATTTCGACTCCAAAACCACTCAGGACAGGCTCTATGCCGTGCTCGCATCACCGGTGGAGCGATACCAGGGGATCGCGAAGGACGAGCAGGACGAGTTCAGGAGCCAGCTGACTGACTATGTGCGACTCTATGCGTTTCTGGCTCAGATCCTGACATTTGCCGACGCCGACCTCGAGAAGCTCTACGTCTTCGCGCGCCACCTGCGGCGCCTCCTGCCAGCCGACCGTGACGAACTTCCGCGCGAAGTGCAGCAGAACATAGATATGGAGTCGTACCGCATTCAGCAGACCGGCAGCGGCAAGATCGCGCTTGAGCGCAGACCGGGAGTGCTCGATCCCGTCAGTACCCGGAGCGGGTATGGCGTTGAGGCCGAGGAGCTGGAGACACTCTCTCGCATCATCGCCGAGCTGAATGAGCGCTTTGGACTGAACCTCGGCCCGGAGCACCGTGTGACGCTCGGCCAGATGATGGAGAAGCTGGACGACGACGCCGCGCTCGACGCGGCAACGCGGGTCAATACCCGCGAGAACGTGCGGCTGACCTTTGACCAGAAGGTCGAGCATGTGATCCAGGAGATCGTTGACTCCAATTTTGATCTGTACAAGCGCATCACCGACGACCGTGCCTTTGGAGAAGCGGTCAAGAACTTTCTATTCGATCAGTATCTGCGGGCCCATCGGAATGCGGAGGATCTGATCAAGCGCGGCGAATCGAAGACTCTGGAGTTCAAGTCGACCCTCAGGTGGAATCTCAAGGAGGACCGGAAGGACGACGAGGCGATCACGCACGCCGTGCTCAAGACCATCGCCGCCTTTCTGAACACTGAGGGAGGCGACCTTCTCATCGGGGTGGCTGACAATGGCGCAATTGTCGGTGTCGAGCGTGACCAGCTCGACAATGACGACAAGTTCATGCGTCACCTCACGCAGGTTGTTCGTAACGGGCTCGGCGATCGCGCGGGAACGTGCGTCGATCCCAAGACTCAGATTGTCGAGGGTAAGACCGTGTGCGTGGTGAGCTGCCAGCGCAGCCCTGAGCCCGTATTCCTCAAGTGGAAGGGAATCGAGAAGGCGACGGAGGGAGATTTCTTTGTCCGGAGCGGGCCGGGCACAGTAACGCTTCCTGCTGACAGCGCAAAGGAGTACATCCGCACCCGTTTTGGAGGTGCCGATCGCGAGCAGGCAGGTGACCATTCCGGCGATCCCGAATAGCAGTGAATCCAGTTGAAGAGCTCCGGGAAACTCGATTTAGCCGAAGTGCGCAATTACCTTTGCGCGGCTGAGTTACTTTTAGCCGCCGGTATCACTTGAGACGCCGTCGACTCCCTAACGAAAAGGAGCACACATGAGATCGAGTATCTGCATTGCAGCGATCGTGGCCCTTGCTGCCTGCTCCCCCGCCAAGGATTCTCCGCCAGCCAATACAGCCACGGCATCCGTCAGCGAGCTCGGCCAGATGAACCGCGACTTCGCGGCCGCCATCAACGCGAAGGATGCCGCCAAGGCAGCTTCATACTATACCGAAGACGCGATCCTGATACCGCCCGGCGAGCCCATTGTGCGTGGCCGCGCCGCAATCGAGGCGTATTGGAAAGGGGCGATCGAACAGGGTGGGGTGCGCGATGCATCCGTCGAGACGATCGACGCCGCGAATTCGGGCGACTCGGGATATGAGATCGGCACCTTCACACTCACGGTCAATGGCCCGAATGGCCCGCCCGTCCAGGACAAGGGACGCTACATCGAGCTGCTGAAGCGCGGTGCCGACGGAGTGTGGTATTCCACACTCGGCATGTGGAACGCTGCTGAGCCGTCGCCCGCTGATGGATAGCGCTGCCGCCAGGTAACGAAAGGCAATCCGTCCGGTCGGTGTTCATGATGCACCGGCCGGGCTCTCATGCCTACATTCCTTCTACGATGCGCTGAAAGCGAGGCAGATCGCGCAACGAATCCAGATCCGAGTCGTTCGCGACCCAGTCTTTCTGACCGTACCCCTTGTCCACTGCGTTTTCCAGGCAATTGAGCGCCTCGTCGGGGTTGCCGAGCAGCGCGTACATGCACGAAATATTGTACAGCAGAAGCGGATCGTCGGGATTGATCGTCAGGGCACGACGAGCGTAATCAGTCGCCGCGGCGCTGTCGCCCAGAATTGCCGATGTGGCCGCGCCGAGCTGGCACGCGCGGGCATCGTCCGGGTTCAGCTCCAGCCTTTCGTCTATGAGTCGGTGGGCTTTGCGATACGTCGCTCGGCTTTCCTCTTTCATTCCCATCGAGTCGTAAGCCCGAGCGAGGAAAGTCGGTGCCGCAAAATCCTCGGGTCTTAGTGCGCACGCCCGTTCGAACAGCTTTGCCGCCTCGGCGAACTCGCCCTGCGCAATCCGCGCCCTTCCATAGTGGTACACGGCCTCGAAAAGAGTCGGATCGAGTTTCATCGCGAACTCGAACTCTCGCTCGGCTTCGGTGAACCGCGTGCTCAACGAGTGAACCAGCCCGGATGAGAGATGGGCTTCGGCGAGATCTGGCCCAAGCTCGAGAGCTCGACGGCTGGCAGCGGTGCCCTGGGTGAGGTTCTGTTCTCGCGCATCGCAGTTCATGTAAAGCAGCGAGCAGCTGTCGGCGAGCCCTGCGTAAGCCAGGGCATAGTCGGGATCGATCTCGATGGCTCGCCTGAACATCTGCCGGGCGTATTCCAGGCCCGTGCGACTCCACTGATGGATGAACTGCCGTCCCCGCAGGTAGTACTCGTACGCCTGCACGTTGACCGACCTGTCGCGTTCGATCGCTTTCTTTTCGCCCTCGCTGAGTATCACACGCAGCGCGTTGAAGATTGCCTCCGAGATTTCATCCTGGATGGCAAACACATCCTCGACATCTCGATCGAACCGCTCTGACCAGAGCTGATAGCCATCAGCGACGTTGATCAGTTGTGCCGCAATGCGCAGTCTGTTGCCCATCTTGCGAACGCTACCCTCGAGGACGGTGGACACCTTCAGCTTTCGTCCTATCTCGCTGATGTCCTCGTTCTTTCCCTTGAACGCGAACGACGACGTCCTCGACGCCACTCTCAGCGCCTGGATCTTCGACAATGCGTTGATCAGTTCCTCCGCCATTCCATCGGTGAAATACTCATTCTCCGCATCGGCGCTCATGTTGGCGAACGGGAGCACGGCGACGGACTTTGCAGCGGAGACTGTCGCGTGCGGAACAGTCGCACTTTCTGTAGGTGTCGCGAGGACTTCGCTGCCGAGTGCCTGGGCAAACATCGCTGTTGTCGCATAGCGGGCCGATGCGGCAGTTGACATCGCCTTTGTAACCGCTCTCTCCACGTGCTCAGGCACGCCGCCGCGCACGGTTCGAAGAGGTGCCGCTGTCTCGGTAAACCGCTTCGCCATAACCGCCGATGCGTTGTCACCGGTGAACGGGCGCTCTCCGGCAAGCATTTCGTACAGCACGCAGGCGAGACTGTATTGATCGCTCTGCCCGTCGAGGTTCAACTCGCCCGCCGCCTGCTCCGGACTCACGTAAGCGGGCGTGCCAACCATCATGCCGGTCTGTGTCAACG
>JBPCJP010000145.1:0-3744 GCA_051005175.1 Gemmatimonadaceae bacterium
GTCAGTGGCGCGACTTCGGCATACGGCGAGAGGACATCCGACGTGCCATCGGTGCTCGCATCGTCGTATACGACGATCTCATACTCGCGCGAGTAGCCCTGGAACACCTTCCGGATGCGCCAGAGCAGTACGCCGATTGTCGATGCTTCGTTGTGAGCGGGGATACAGATATACAGCAATGCTTGCCCTGGTTTCCGGAGATTGCGTGCGCCGCAAGATAGGCGGCAGTCGAGCGGTGTCGCTACCCTCTCAACACGCGGTAGTACACCGCTTCCACTCCTTTGGTCATCTGAGCGGCTCCAAAGGATTTCGCGCGCTCGCCTGCGGCGGCACCGAGTCGGCCCCTGAGGTCCCGATCCAGCACGAGCAGCGCGGTCGAAGCCGCAAAGGCGATGGTGTCTTCCGGGGGCACCAGAAAACCACTTTCCCGGTCGGTTATGACCTCCGACAACCCCCCGACGGCGAAAGCGACCGGCGGCACACCGACGGACATGGCGTCGAGAACTGCTGTGCCGAGGCCTTCCGCCCGGGAGGGATGAAGCAGGATATCGAGTCCGGCGACCGCCGGCGCTATTGCTTCGACGAATCCCGCCCGAAACGCCGGGATGCCACCGATGCTGGCAAGCCCCGCGGCCTCCCCACCGAGCAGGACAAAACGGACAAGCTTCCGCGCCTCTTCGGGAATTGCGCGGCCGATCGACTCGAGCATGTCGGTGCCTTTTTCGGCTGTCATCGCGCCGACAACTCCGCACACGACGCTCTCCGCCGGCCAGCCGAGTTCGGCACGCCAGTCCCTCGGCGGGGGCTGGGTGAAGGGGATTTCGATCCCTGAGTGAACTACGTCGATTCTCCCGGAGTCAATTCCGCCTTCGACCATGGCTTTCCTCACCGCTTCCGATATTGCGATGAACCGTGCTACGCGATTGCCGTATTTGATCCGGGCGGACCGGGGTGTGAAGGGGACGCGGCGCGTTACGACGAGGGGGATTTCGCGCTGTCCCAGGAGGGCGAGCATCGCCATTGCGTGGGCGCGCGCATCGTGGGCGTGAACGATGTCCGGCCGCCAGGTTCGCAGTCTCGAGCGGATTCGCCTCGCTGCGCGAAGATCCCAATCCGCACGCATCTGGACAGCGGCGACAGCGAGGCCGGCTGCGCGAGCCCTTTCCGCCAGCGGAGACTGGGGCGACCCGACCAGGTACTGCTGGTGACCGCGGTCGCGAAGCCCCAGCGCAAGCAGAAAAGCCTGTCTCTGGCCGCCGCGCCAGGTCGATCCCGAATCGATATGGACAACCCGGATGGGGTTCACCGTCCGGCTAGCTTTTCCGCAAATGCCCTGAAGAGCCCGCGGTCCCAGGCCTCCGGTGCGTCGCTCATCTCTTCAGGATGCCACTGGACCGCCACCACCCACCAGTCGGGGTCTGTCGACTCGACACCCTCGATGACGCCATCCGGCGAATGCGCCGTAGCGACAAGACCCGGCGCGACATCCCGAACGCTCTGGTGGTGGAGCGAGTTGACTGATATCCCGGTTGCCCCCATCGCTTCGGCGATCCGTGAGCCGGCTTCGATCCGCACTGGATGAACGCGTGACGATCTTTCATCTTTGGCGTTGTGCCCGAGCGCTCCGGCGATCTGGGTCGGAATGTCCTGGTAGAGAGTGCCCCCGAGGGCGACGTTAAGCATCTGCGGACCGCGGCAGATGGCAAGAAGAGGCTTTCTCAGCTCGCGGGCGGCGCGCACGAGTGCTGTCTCGGTTCTGTCGCGCGCCGTGTTCGTCGTCCCGCATTCAGGGATGCGGGGTTGTCCGTAAAGCGACGGGTCTACATCTTCGCCGCCGGTAAGGACTATCCCATCGACCCGGGCTGCAATGGCGCGAGCCGCATCATCGCTGGCGAGCGGGGGTACGATGACTGGTATGAGCCCTGCACTCTCGAGGGCATGGATGTAGGCGCTGTTGAGCCGTACGCGGTGGCCTCCGCCGAGTGTGTCGTCGGATGTGGCGGATACGGCGACCGTCGGGGCGGCGTTCACGCCGCGGAGCATCGAGGCAGGACCACCTTGCGCGAGTGTGGATGACACGTTGAGATCTCTTGGGTTCAATTTTCTTCTCGCCGGCTCGGCTCTGGCTGCGCCCGCGATGGCTGCCGGTCAAAGTCTGGACGGGGCATCGGTACCGTGCAAGGGCCAGATAATAAGCCGGATCGAGATAAGCGCCCGCCCGCCCTTTGAAGTGAAGGGCACGGGAATCGAGCGCCGTCTCGCGCGCCAGCTCACCGATCTTCACTCGACGACGAATCCCGATGTCATCACCGGGTTCCTCGCGCTCGAGCCTGGAATGGCATGCAGCGAGCTCAGGCGCTCCGAGTCTGAGAGACTGCTGCGCGTGCAGCCATTTCTTGCTGATGCCACGATATCGGTATTCCCTGACGATGCCGGCGGCGTATACCTCTCGGTAGTCACGATCGACGAGATCTCGCTCCTGCTGGGCGGGGGCGGATCGGGCGCGACGCCGTATCTCCGCAGCTTCAGGCTCGGCGAGGACAACCTGCTTGGCGAGGCCATATCTGTCGTCGGGCAGTGGCGGTACAGCGAGGATTTCCGCGACAACTTTTCCGCGCGCATCATCGATTACCAGTTTCTTGGCCGGCCGTGGCATATGCGGGTAGAGGGGGCGCGCAACGAGCTCGGCGGAAACTGGGGTGCTGATTTGAGCCACCCGTTCTTCACCGACCTGCAGCGTGTCTCCTGGCGTGCCACCGCGGGATCGAGGGAGGATTACCGGTATTTCCGTCGTCCGAATGAGGACGCTGCGGCGGTCATGCTGCAGCGTTCATACGGCGACATCGGCGGTGTGGTGCGTGTCGGACCCCCGGGAAAGCTTGCGCTCATCGGAGCTTCGGTTTCGTATGAGGACGAGATTCCCCAGAACTCGCCCGTCTTCGTCACCGAGGGCGCGACATTTCCTGATACGTCTTCCGTGCTGATAGGCCGCTACGGTCGAAATAGCGTGTCGCGAATCAACGCACTCGCCGGTATTCGCGACATCAGGTATCTTCGCGTCACCGGCTTTGAATCGCTCGACGGTAACCAGGACATGCGGACCGGCTTCGAGCTGGCAACGGTACTCGGGCGTGGAGTCAACCTCTTTGGTGGAATGCAGCGGGACATCTTCGCCTCGGTGAATCTCTATGCCGGCGGAGGATCTCCCGTCGCGTTCGCGGCGTTCGAGGGGACACTCGAAGGGCGGCGCCATTCCGCAGCCGAGAAATGGGACGGCGTTTTGGGCAGCGGCAGGTTCGCGACATATCTCAAGCCGGCGACGCGACACACTCTTCTCACGAGCCTCGAGCTCAGCGGCGGTTGGCGGCAGCGAATCCCGTTTCAGCTCACGCTGGCAGACAAGGACGGCGGGCCTCGCGGTTACCGCGATTCGTGGCTCGCGGGAGGACGGCGCGCAGTGCTCAGGCTCGAGGACCGCATTTTCATCGGACACGTGAAGGAGTTTGCTTCGGTCGGAATTGCGCCATTCGCCGATTTCGCCAAGCTCTGGCGGGGTGATGTTCCGTTCGGCGTGACGAGCGAAATCAACGCGACCGCCGGATTTTCCATCCTCGCCTCGGTTCCGCAGCGGTCGCAGCGGATGTGGCGGCTCGACATCGCGTATCCCTTCGAGCAGAACAGCGGCGCTCGGCTCCGGGTACGCCTGGTCAGCCGTGACTTCTCGCGGATCTTCTGGAAGGAGCC
>JBPCJP010000146.1:0-4334 GCA_051005175.1 Gemmatimonadaceae bacterium
CGCAGCAGACTCGCGACGCGATACTCGCCGCGATTGAAGAATCGAACAGATGGGGCCTGGTCGGACTGCACGACGCAGGCGCAAGCCGGGGCACGATCGACATCTACGAGTCGCTCGCGCGCGATGGTCGGTTCAATCTTCGGACGTACGTGATGGTGTCAGATGACAGCGCCGATATCGCCCATTACGCGGCGCGCGGGCCGCAAAGCGCTCTGTACAATGGGCACGTGTGGATCCGCAGCATCAAGCTCTACTCGGATGGAGCGCTCGGATCGCGGGGCGCTGCCTTGCTTGCGCCGTACTCCGACGATCCGGGAAACACCGGCCTTCTCGTTTCTGCGCCTGCTCACATCCAGCGAGTGGCGATCGATGCCCTCAGGAGCGGATTTCAGCTCGGGGTGCATGCGATCGGGGACCGCGGGAACCGGATAGTGCTCGATGCGTTCGCGGCCGCGTTGAAGGCGGTTCCGAGAGCGGATCACAGGTTCAGGGTCGAACATGCTCAGGTGATTTCACTTGAAGACATACCGCGCTTCGCTCAGCTCGGAGTAATTCCATCGATGCAGGGAAGCCATCAGACCAGCGACATGGGTTGGGCGGAGGCGCGCGTCGGGCCCGAACGGATAAAAGGCGCATATGCCTGGCGCTCGCTGCTCGATGACGGAGTGATAATTCCCAACGGAAGCGACTTCCCCGTCGAGCAGGTGAATCCGCTCATCTCGTTCCATTCGGCAGTAACCCGTCAGGATCCGTCGAACCGGCCGCCCGGTGGGTGGTACCCGGAGCAGTCGATGACGCGAGGCGAGGCGCTCAAGTCGATAACGATCTGGCCCGCGTGGGCTGCATTTCAGGAAGATGTGATGGGATCGATATCGCCCGGAAAATATGCGGATTTCGTCGTGCTCGATCGCGACATCATGTCAGTCGCTCCCGAACAGATACTCGGCGCGAGTGTAAGATCGACGTGGATCGGCGGGCGCGCTGTGTATGAGGCGAAATAGGGGGGCTTGCCGGTTCGCATCGCCACTGTGCGGCTGCGCCGCGTTCGCCGCGAAGTCATGGCACGTCCGTTGCCCCGGTTGCGTCAAATGCAAGCGAATTTTCGAATGAAACGGTGTTTGTCAGGCCTAGTATTTCTGTCGGTCCTCGTGCTTGGCGGTTGCTCCGCCGACAAAAAAGCCGACGCGGCCCAGCCCGAGGCCCGGAAAGAGGGAAGCGTCGCGCCGAGGCCGAGCGTCGTCGAAACGCCGGGTGAGCCGTATCGCGAGGTCGCCGTCGCGGGCGGGTCGCGTATTACCGGCACCCTCGATTTCCTGGGGGAGGTGCCAGCAGATTCGGTTGTCCAGATTCCGGCGGACGTGCAGGGCTGTGGCGGAACCGCCGTCGCAAGATCGATCGAGCGGACGGGGAGCCGCATCGGCGGCGCAGTCGTGTGGATAAGCGACATCCGCGCGGGGAAGGCGCTGCCAATGGAGCGGCGGTTCGAGCTCTTGAACAGCGAGTGCCTGCTGCACCCGCGGGTGCAGGCGGTGCTATCTCCTGCGACTCTCAATGTGGGGAGCGGCGATGCTGCCCTCCACCAGAATCACATTATCAACGTCGCGACGGGAGAGCTGGAGGCCATCGCTCCCTTCTCCGACAACGGGGTAGTGATTCCATTCGACCGCCTCCTGACGAAGCCCGCCCAACTCGAGATAACGTGCGAGCTTCACCCCTGGTCGAAGGCGTGGATAATCGTCCTCGACCATCCCTACTTCTCGGTGACTGCGCGGTCAGGATCGTTCTCGATCGACAACGTCCCACCCGGCACTTACCGCGTCAAAGCGTGGCACCCTCACCTCGGCGTCACTGAACAGTCAGTGACTGTCAGCGGATCAGACACCAACCTCGAGCTTAAGCTTGGCTCCCCTCCAGAGGCGAACACGGCGCCGGCGACAGAGTAGCAAAAGCTCTTTTTACATTTCGCGGATTAAGCGAATTAGGCGGATTTGACGCGGGTGCGCCCAATCCGCTCGAATCCGCAAAATGTAGAAAGGGTTTTGTTCTTCCCGTCGTTGCCCTGTTTCTCACCTGGTAAAAAAGGACAGACCCGCCAGCAGCCCGAGCTCGGCCCCGTCCCGGTCGCCGAAATGTTGAGCGACGTTCGCTTCGAAACGGCTTGACAGGCGGCTCACGATTGGCTGCTTGAAGCCGAAACCGAATCCAACCAGGCTGCTGGAGCTGCTCGCCCCATTCGAGAAGCCGCTCACGCCGAGGAATGGGCGGACGTACATCCCAGCGCGATGGTAGGCGCCCGGGTAGCGGCTGCTGCCGAGGTGGTAGAGAAGTCCCATCTCGGCTCTGTACGACGTGAATGTGTCGCCGTCACCGGTGGTGACGTTGATGCGGAACTTCGGCTCGAGGGACGTGCGGCGTCCTATCGGGAACCCCACTCTCGCAGAGCTGACCGGGATGTCGATTGAAGTGCGTGAGTTGTCGCCGAAGCCAATGGTAATTCCTGCGTCGACTCCGAGCTCCAGTGGATCGGGGCCGTCAGTTGCCTGTGCGCCTGCGGTGACCGCTCCGAGCGCCAGTGCTGCGAGCGTAGCTGCTATCGGTTTTAACATGGTTGTCAGGATTGAGTGATGTGGCGGGGACTTGAGGTCGTCTCCGGGCCTGCACGAGCAGGCATTTCGACGGTCCTGTACGGCTACATCTGTGCCCACGCGACATGTTTTTGCCGAGCTTTCTGTTCATTCGGCGGGTGCCAGGAACTCGCTTCCGCGAAACTGGCCGCGGTAAAGCCGCGAGTAAACTCCGTCAGCAGCCAACAGATCTGAATGCCTGCCCTCTTCCACCACCCTTCCCCTGTCGAGGACGACTACCCGGTCCGCCCGAAGCACTGTGCTCAGCCGGTGGGCGATGATGAGAGTCGACCTGTTCCTGAGCAGCTCCTGCATCGCCTCTTCAACGAGTCTCTCGCTCTCGCTGTCGAGGCTCGAGGTTGCCTCGTCGAGAATCACGATCGCCGGATCCTTCAGGAACACGCGCGCAATCGCGAGTCGCTGCCGCTGACCGCCGGAGAGCTTGACGCCTCTCTCCCCTACAAGCGTGTCGAATCCTTCGACGAGACGCTCGATGAACTCGATCGCGTGAGCCGCGCGTGCCGCTCGCCTTATCTCATCCTCTGACGGTATGCGCCCATCCTCCTTCACGGCGTAGGCGATGTTCTCACGCACAGTCCCGCTGAAAAGCGCCGGCTCCTGGGGCACGATGCCGATCGCGCCGCGAAGGTCGGCGAGACCGAGTGCGCGAACATCGTGGCCATCGACGAGGATGCGGCCGCCGGTGACGTCCCAGAATCTGGGAATCAGTGCGGCGATAGTGGTCTTCCCCGCGCCGCTGGGACCGACGAGGGCCACAACCTCACCGGGCGCGATGTGAAGCGAGACGCCGCTCAGCACCTCCGGCAGAGACGGTCCGTAGGAGAAAGTCACGTTGTCGAGCGTGACTTCGCCCCGCACCTGGCCTCCGATTGACACGGCTTCCGCCGGCTCGGCGATGGTGGGCTGCGTAGCGAGAAGATCGAACGTTCGCCGCGCGGCTCCCACCGCCTCCTGGTACACGCCGAACAGCGAGCCGAGCGACCCCACGGCTCCCGCGACGTACATCGCGTAGAGAAGGAATGAGACGAGCGCTCCGGCCGTGAGGGTGCCCTCGAGCACGAGGCGGCCGCCCTGCCACAGCACGGCGACAACTCCGCCGAACGCGCAGAACGTCAGGATCCCGAAGAATGTCGCGCGTATTCTCGACCTGTCTGTCGCGGCGGCGATCACATGAGCCATGTGCGCCGTGTAGCGCCGCGATTCCTCGGCTTCGCGCGTGAAGCTCTGCACCGTGCGAATCTGTGAGAACGCCTCTTCCGCAGTTCCAGTCGCCTCAGCGATCCTGTCCTGGACGCCGGTGCTGGCGCGCCGCAGCTGGCGCCCGAAAAAGAATGCAGCCCCTATCACGATCGGCACGACGGCGAGCGTTGTCAGTGCGAGGCGGGGGTGGGTCATCGTAAGCAGCACGACACCGCCGATGAGGAACAGCGACTGGCGCGCGAGCTCCGACAGGTTGTAGCTGAGCACGGTCTGGAGAACCGTCGTATCGGCGGAGAGGCGGCTCGTCAGCTCACCGGTTCGCTGCTCAGTAAAAAATCGGTTCATCGCGGATTTAGGTGCAAATTTCCAGGGAATGCGCCTTTGATTTTGAGGATGAAATAGGCGTCGTCCCGGAAGCCATACGCCATCCTCTTGATCACCTTGATCTTGTTGTTGATCCCTTCAAGGCGTCCGGTGTGAAGCGGATAG
>JBPCJP010000147.1:0-5886 GCA_051005175.1 Gemmatimonadaceae bacterium
ATCCTTCCAGTGTACAGCGCCACCTGTGCCGCGCCGTACTCGTAAAGCTGGGCAGCCGTGCGTGAATCGCGAAGCACCGTTCTTACACGCCAGTCGTACTCCTCTTCGCCTACGGCGTACCTGTCGACAGGCTCGTTGACGTCGAAATTCTGGAGGAGGAACGCGGCGAACTGCTCCCATGCGCTCGAGGCCGCGAGTCCCGCGCCGGTGATTTGCGCCAGTATCACCGCGGCGAACGGCCGCGAGCCGAGATAGCGCTGTGCCAGGCCCGGGAGGGTCGTCCGGAAGTACTCCACGTCTGCGCGGCTCCCTTCAATTCCATCGCGCTGGACCATCCGCTTGTCGGGCAGGTTGCCCGACTTTTTCCCCGTAAGAAGATTCCCGCGCGCAAGCTCCAGGTATCCCGGAACGGCGAGTGTGCGGGCGATTACCTGCTGCCATTCGGGCTCGTCGCCAAGCAGTCCACCGGGATGCCCGCGCATCTGCTGGACCTACCAGTCGACTCCGCGAACCGGCTCGGCGACGCAAGTGTCGAGCGCGCGCTCCCAGTATCGGCGCTCACCTCCCTGCCTGATGAGGAACGCGAGCTGCGACATCATGAGACCGCGGTCTGCCTGCTCGGCCTGAGTAAGCGTCGCCGGGTCGATCTGGTCAATTGACGCGAGAAGCGACCTGTAGAGCGTGAGTTCCGGCGTCAGCGCTGCAACGCGATAGTCACGCAGTCTCGAGTTCGAGTCCGCAAGTGAAGGGCTGTATCCGTCACCGCCGAGATACGTCGCCGTGACAGGATTTCTCTCGAGGTGAAAGACAAAATACCTGTCGCGGAGCTCGGCGAATGTGCCGGGAATTATCGCGGGCGCGGGCGGTGCTGCAGGCTGTTGCGGTGCGCACCCCTGGACGTTCCGGAGAATTCCGAACCCCGCCGCGGTGACGGCAGTGCGCTGCACGAACAAGCGACGGTTCACAGATATCGTGTCCGCAGCAGGGCAAGATGGTGCGCTTCGTGGCCCGGCAGAATGAAGGCGATCGCTCTTACTGTGATTTCCTTTCCGCTGGCGATGCCGCGCATCGAGAATGCTTCCCTCGTGAGGCCGCCAAAGAGATGTATCGACGACTTTCTCAGGTGTTCGAATTCGCCAATGAGGTCATCGAGTGTGCGTTTGCCGAACGCGCCGTTCGCAACGTACTGGTTCTCGTCGAATCCCTCGAGCGGAGCCGTATCGCCCCTGGAAAAACGAAGCGCACGGTAGGAGAACACGCGCTCGGCATCGGACAGGTGGCCGATTACCTCGCGGATTGTCCACTTCCCGGGCGCATAGGAGTGGTCGCCCATCGATTCCGGCAGGGAGCGGAGAAGGGAGAGAGTCTCCGCCAGCTGGCTATCCATCGTTTCGACGATGTCCCCATCGGGTGCGCGCTTTACGTACCCGTCATAGAACGGAGAGAATTCGTCATCGGCGGGCTTTTTCGCGCGCCAGGAGGTGTCCATTGTGAATCTCCGGGAAATCCGCCGGTCAGATCGCCGCGCGGCGGTGTTTTGTTGTCACGATCTTTCTGAGAAGTGAGATCTGGCCCCCGTGATACGCGTCATGCTGAGCGATTCCGTGAAGCATGAACGCGATCGACCGGGAGCTGCCGGGCGCGGGCGCGGACAACCGTTCGTCGGAAAGCCCGGCCACGACCTCGCAAAGTCGCTCATGGCTTTCCGACATGTCAGCGACGATCTGGCTCCAACGATCGGGTGATATCGCGCCTGGCTCGGGCCAGTCCTCGCCCTCGTACGGCTGGTGCTGGCCGCCGTTGATCCGGCGAAGCGCGATGTTCGACCAGCTCGTGATGTGGAGCACCAGCTCCCAGATGTTGTGAGCGGCCGGAATCGGCCGCTGCACGGCCTCCTGAACGCTGAGGTCGTCGACCAGCGATACCAGTGATGGTCCATGCCACGGATCGCCGCGCAGCGCGCTCCGAAGCTCGTCGGCGAGGAGCTCGCCGCTCGTCATCCTTTACTCATCCCGGGTTCCTCGATGAACATGTCAGGCGGCGTCTGATTCCGTCATCATTCAATGATATTAAGCATCGTAGCGTTGCGCGTGGCAAGGAACCGGGAGCTCGACGAGCGGGCGGGTGGCGCACGATCCCAGTGTTCGCCATGATCATGAAATCAACTTGAAGAGGGCGAGTATGCCGGAATCCTACGACCACCTCAGCCGCCTTGTCGACCACCTCGAGTGGGCGGATGAGCGCGTGCTCCAGAGCCTGCGAAGCGCCCGGGCGCCGCTGCCCGCGGCAATCTCCCTGTTCTCACACGTACTCGGCGCCGAGCACACGTGGCTGAGACGTATCAGCGGGGAGAAGCCGCGAGTCGCGGTATGGCCGGAACTTTCGTTTGAGGAATGTGCGCAGCT
Organism: Gemmatimonadaceae bacterium; assembly: GCA_051005175.1. GTDB lineage: Bacteria > Gemmatimonadota > Gemmatimonadetes > Gemmatimonadales > Gemmatimonadaceae > UBA4720. The sequence goes on from JBPCJP010000147.1 coordinate 2,406, forward strand.
GGCGGCGGAAAATGCCGTCGCTCTGCGCGGACTTGTTGCTTCCCTCGGGGAGGATGACGGGATGCGCCAGGTCCCTTACCACAACAGCTCAGGCGCCGAGTTCACCACAGGTCTCGAGGACATTCTGCTGCATGTGGCGATGCACGGCGCCTATCACCGCGGACAGGTCGCGGCGCTGTTGCGAAGCGCTGGCGACGAGCCGAGTCCGACCGACTACATCCAGTGGGTGCGCGGCGCAGCGGCAGCCGCGCGGTCCTGACTAGCTGGCCCGCCGGGTCGGAAGAGCGGGCTGGTCTTCCACGAGCGAAGGCATCTGCCACGCTGCTCCGAGCACCTTCTGGAAGCAGGGCTTGGCGACGATCTCCACTCCCTGGCTCATGAGCATGTCGTACCGTGCCAGCTTCTCCGGATATCGGGAAATTGAGACCGGCTGGTAGTCGAGCGAGAGAAAGAACCTGTCGCTGAGGCTCAGTGCGAACACTTCCGCGATGTCCCGCGCGCGCGCAAGGCGCTCCACTCCGAGGACTACGTCGGTTCCCAGTCCATGCCCGTGCTCGCATTCTGCGACTGCCACAGACGACACTTCGGCAAGGGATGGGGAGTACTCCTCGAGAGCTGCGCATGCGAGGACACGTGAACCTGCGGCGGCAACGACATAGTTGTCGATGTTCATCGCGATCTGGTCGTGCGTGCGCGGCAGCATCAGCCCCTGCGCGGTGTAGCGCGAGACCAGCTCCCAGATCGCGTTGACGTGCGCGAGTCGGGCCGGGCGAACCAGGGCCCGGCGGTTATCGAGGGAGAAAGCGGCGGACTGATTATTATGCACTCACAATGTATAAATACTCATCAGGGCCCACGCAATAGGCTTCTTGTCCGGAAGATCGGAAAACCAGAACCCCGGGGGGTCTAGGAGACCAGAGAGGAAAAAAATGAGACCGGTGAGGAAGCAAAAAAAATCTTCCTTACCAATCTCACGGTCTCCCCCCCCTTGCTGTTGCGAGGTTAAGGCGCTGCCTTCAACCTCCGCCTAGGCGGGCGGTAACTTCCCCTTGTAGTGCTCCCACCCGGCCGCCGCTCCCCGCCTGGCGAGAACCTGCCCCAGCCCCACGGCGAGGGCGCTGCCGGCGGTCCACAGCAGGGCATCACCCCAGCCGGTGTCGGGGGACGCGGGGTTTGCCGGCGGGTCCTCCGACGTAACCGCCCGCCAGCCTGCCGTCATCCCCCGGTCGATCACGATCGCCGCGACCATCGCCGATCCAGCGGCGACGACCATCCACACGAGCCTGTCTTCCCTGCTGTTCGATCGCCGCTTCTTCTTTATTGCCGCCATTGTCTGCCCGGAGCTTATCGCTGCGCGTATACCGTCGTGCGGCCGGCGCGGTCGAATGTGAGTACGTCGTAGCGCTCCCTGGTTGCACCCTCCATGCCGGGCGAGCCCATCGGCATCCCGGGGACGGCAAGCCCGGCAATATCCGGCTTCTCGTCGAGCATCTTCCTGATCAGGTCCGCTGGGACGTGCCCCTCGAACGCGTAGTTGCCGATGACGGCCGTATGGCACGACTGCAGGTTCGCGCCGATAGCGTATTTCTGCTTGATCATCGAGAGATTCGGCATGTCTATCGTCTCGACAGTGAAGCCGTTCCCACGCATGTGATCGACCCACTTGGCGCAGCAACCGCAGTTGGGGTCCTTGTAAACCTTGACGACTTCTCCATCCGCTGAAGCAAGCTCCGCTCCCGCTGCTGTCGGTGAGGTTGTCTGCGCAGTTGCCTGCGCATCTGGCGACGCGTATGCGCTCTCCGTCTCGCTTTTACAGGCAACCACTCCAGCAGATGCCAGCACTATGACCGCAATCCATTTGACTCTCATTTATTCCTCTTCAACCGGGGCCTTTGCCTCCAGCCAGGCGCGCCATCCGCCCGCCACTGAGGCGACGTTTGTGTAACCCATTTTCTGGAGCGAATCCGCCGCGAGTGCAGCACGATATCCGCCTCCACAATACAGTATAAGCTCTGAGTCCTTGTCGGGAACGACTGTCTCGATGTCCCTCTCGATAATACCCCTGCCAAGGTGCTGGGCTCCCATGGCGTGGCCGGCCTCCCACTCATTGTCCTCGCGCACATCGATGAGCCGCCCGCTCCCCCCATCAACCGCCTGGCGCGTATCGGCCACTGACAGCTCCCTGACGCGTGGCCTGACTTCGTCAACCAGCGCGAGAAACCCCGGAGAATGCTGCTTGTGCGCCATCATCTGCGGTCGAGCTCCTCGATGGTCTTCGTCGAAGGTCCCCGCGAGCCCTGGAGCCGCGCGGCAACCTCCTCCGACTTCGCCATCACCCGCAGGATGTTCTCGCCAGCGAGCTTCCTGAGATCGGCGTCAGACCAGCCGCGGCGCACGAGCTCGGCGAAAAGAGCAGGATATGTCGAAACGTCTTCGAGGCCTTTCACGACGATGCTTATCCCGTCGAAATCACCGCCTATGCCGACGTGATCGGCACCTGCAACTTTCCTGATGTGGTCGATGTGATCAGCAACCTCCGAAAGGGTGGCGAGCGGACGCGGCCGCGCCGTCGTCCATGCGCGTACCTCGGCCTGTATGCGAGCTTCATCATTACCGGCGCGCGCCCGGATCGCCTGCTGAGCCCGCGAAAGCTCCTCGTTGTAATCGATGAGGCCCTTCGACACGAACCCCGGAACGAACGTGACCATCACCACACCGCCATTCGCGGGAATCCGCCGCAGGATGGAGTCGGGAACGTTCCGCGGAACGTCTGCGATCGCTCTCGCGTTCGAATGCGAGAAGATCACCGGCGCTTCTGTCACATCCAGAGCGTCGCTCATGGTGCCGGGCGAAGTGTGTGACAAGTCGACGAGCATTCCCAGCCGGTTCATCTCGCGCACGACTTCCCTGCCGAACTCGCTGAGGCCGCCATGCCTCGCGACGTCGGTGCCGGCATCGGCCCAGTCAGTCGTGGAGTTGTGAGTGAGACCGAGGTATCGCGCGCCGAGCGCATGGTAGGCGCGAAGAGCGCCAAGTGAATTCTCGATTACGTGGCCTCCCTCCATGCCAAGGACCGAGCCGATCCGCTTTGCCATGAAGGCCTCGCTGAGGCCACGTGAGTCGAGGGCGAGCTGAAAGCGTTCCGGGTACATCGCGATGAAACGCCGCGCTATGTCTATCTGCTCGAGCTGCATTCGCGCAAAGCCGTAGGCGGCTGCATCGCCCGGGACGTACACAGACCAGAACTGGCCCCCAACCATTCCGCGCCGGAGACGCTCAAGATCGGTATGCCCGGGAGTACTCCTGGTGAGATCGTAGGCGGCAACGTCTCTCGGCGCGGCGCTGTCGGTGCGAATCGCCCATGCGAGGTCGTTGTGACCGTCTATCAGCGGCGTCGATTCGAGGATGCGCCTTGCCCGCGCAACGTGCGCCTCAGTGACCTGGGCGGACAACGGCTCGGTTACGATTGTGAGTGCCAGCA
>JBPCJP010000148.1:0-4608 GCA_051005175.1 Gemmatimonadaceae bacterium
GACGTTCCGCTACTCGCGTTCGGCGTCGCGCTCATTATCTCCACCTGGAGCATCCTGTCGCTCGGCTTCCTTATCGCGAGCATCGTCCCGACGGCGAGGTTTGCCCAGCCGATCGGCGCGATGATTCTCTACCCGATGCTTGCCCTGTCAGGGCTGTTCGTACCTGTCGCGGCTATGCCGCCGGGACTGCAGATCGTGGCGAAGTCGCTTCCGCTCACCTATTCCGTTTCGCTTCTTCGCGGAATATGGAGGGGTGACGCCTGGTCGCTGCATGCCGGCAACATCGTTGCGCTTGCCGTGATCTTCGTGATCTGCACCGCGGTGTCGTCGCGGGTGTTCAGGTGGCAATGACGCGTCAGTTCATCGCTTGCCATCGAAGATCGTGCCTCCACCTACGTCAAAGTTTGCACCGAGCAGAGGGGCACCGATGTGCGTCCTTCCTTCGCCGCTCGCAAACCACGCGCTCTGGTTGCCTGAGGTTTCCTCGTCACCGGTGATCACCGCGACGATGTCCCGTTCGGGCACGTAGCCATCGCGCCTCCAGCGGATGAAGTTCGTGACGATCGTCGTCACCGCATCCTTGTTGTCGACCGTGCCGCGGCCGTACCACCATCCGTCCTGCTCCGTCAGCGTGAATGGATCGGTTGACCAGTCCTCTCTCGCCGCGGGAACCACGTCAAGATGCCCCATCAGCAGGATCGGCCTGCCCTGAGTCCGGCCTCGCAGCCGCGCGAATACGCCTCCAATCGAATCAACCGGGCCGGTGACGAAAGCATCCTCATCGCTGAATCCCGCGGCGCGGAGGCGGGCGACCACTGCCCGCGCGGCGGTTACGGTTTCCCAGGTTCCCGACACCGACGGTATGGCGACAAGCTCGGCCATGATCGAGCGGGCAAGCGCGGAATCGGCGGGAGACGTGCGGACCTGCGCGGACGATGCGGTCGCAGTCACGAGCATTGCCGGGAGGAACACGATTGTAGTCACTCGCATTGTCTGGTCGTTAGAAGTTTCGGCCTCGGTGATGAAGAAATTGCATCGAGGTAATACGCTGCTCTACCCCTGACGGTGGATTGAGTCATCTTTATATGAATGCCTTCACCACCACGTAAACGCCGCCGCCGCGCGGGAACAGGCCGCAAACAGCAGGAACACACATCGCTTCCCACGTCCCGCAATGCCTACATGGCTACGCGCGAGTGGCTCCTCGCAACGCACGGACCGATCTGCGCATACTGCGAGCGAAAGATAAAGGCCAGCCTCATAACGCTCGACCACGTGACTCCGCGGAAGGGAAAGACAGCGTACGACCGTCGCGACAACCTCGTGCTTGCCTGCCCCGCGTGCAACATCGACAAGGCCGACAAGCCGTTCCTTGCATTTCTGCTCGCCCGGAAAGCGCGGGCCGCAAGCGTTCTACGGTACGGGCAGCACCTGAGCGCGGGATTGCTCAAGCTCGCCAGCGAGATTGCGGGACCCGAAGCAACGAGCAGGGCCGAAAGACTCGCCGATCCTGATTATCCGTATCTCGATTAACCCCGACACGGGCGACACGAAATGAAACGCATCCTTGCATGCGCAGTCGTGCTGCTGATTCCCGCCGCCACCGTCGATGCGCAGGTTCAGGCGCCCCCTCCGCGCCCGGACTCGATCGGTCTCGTTCCCGACCTGACCGGGCTCGTCGGCAGAACTGACAGCGAGCTCGCGAACGTGGTGTCACGGCTGGCCAGCGATTATACAGCGATCAGCCGGCGATACGACGCCCCCAACTCACCGGATCAACGCACGAGGCTGAATGAATTCTTCGCCGGCTGGGACGCGAGGCTGCGGCAGATCGACTTCGACAAGCTGACGCATGATGGCAAGGTCGACTACGTCCTGCTCCGCAACTACATCGGTCACCAGCGCGCCCTGCTGAACCGGCGCGGGAAGCAGGGGATCGAGACGCAGCCGCTGCTGCCGTTCGCCGACAGGGTGCTCGCTCTCCAGGACCTTCGCCGAAACCTCGTCACTGTCGACCCGCGTGCAGCTGCGACAACGCTCGCAGAAGTCACGCGACAGGTCGACAGCCTGCGCGTTTCGTTCGAGCAGCCTTCAGGCTCGCGGCAGTCAGTGCCTCAGGTATCGCGTACGGTCGCCAACCGCGCCGCGCGCGATCTCGACGAGATTCGCGGGGCGACCCTCAGCTGGTACCGCTACTACGACGGCTACGACCCCGTCTTCAGCTGGTGGATGAAGGATCCGTACGCGCGCTTCGATACGGCACTCACGCGCTACGCCCGGACGCTCAGGGAACGCGTCGTCGGATTCAAGCCGGGCAGCGGGGCGGCAGGGGCAAACGAAGGCCCGATCATTGGCGACCCGATCGGCGCGGAAGGCCTCGCCGAGGAGCTCAGGTACGAGATGATCGACTACACGCCCGCCGAGCTGATAAGGATTGCCGAGCGTGAGTATGCGTTCAGCCTGAGCGAGATAAAGAAGGCATCGCGGGAGATGGGTTTTGGCGACAACTGGAAAGTGGCGATGGAAAAGGTGAAGGACACCTACGTCGAGCCCGGCAAGCAGCCCGACCTCATCCGCGATCTCGCCTGGGAGGCGGAGGAAGTCTTCGCGAAAAACGACTGGGTGACGATTCCGGCGCTTGCGCGCGAGGACTGGCGCATGGAGATGATGAGCCCCGAACGCCAGCGCATCGCCCCATTCTTCCTCGGCGGCGAGTCGATTATCGTGTCATACCCGACATCGGGAATGACCGAGGAGGAGAAGCTGATGAGCCTTAGGGGCAACAATCCGCACTTCTCCCGCGCAGTCGTGTTTCACGAGCTGAATCCAGGCCACCATCTCCAGGGTTTCATGGCCGCGCGCTACAACCCGCACCGCCGGCTGTTCAGCACGCCGTTCTGGAACGAGGGGCAGGCGCTCTACTGGGAGATGTTCCTCTGGGATCACGGATTCCAGCAGAAGCCCGAAGACCGCGTCGGCGCGCTGTTCTGGAGAATGCACAGGAGCGCGAGGATCATTTTCTCGCTCAGCTTCCATACGGGGAAGATGACGCCCGAGCAGGCGATAGACTTCCTCGTCGACACTGTCAACTTCGAGCGCGCGAATGCCGAAGGTGAAGTGCGGCGCTCGTTCAGCGGTGACTACGGTCCTCTCTACCAGATCGCATACATGATCGGCGGGCTCCAGCTGCGCGCGCTGCACAGCGAGCTCGTTGCGACGGGAAAGATGACGAACCGGCAGTTCCACGATGCCGTGCTGGAAGGCGGCCCGATGCCCATCAAGATGGTGCGGGCCCGGCTCGGCGGTCATCCTCTGACGCGGAATGGCGCTGCCCCGTGGAAGTGGGCTGATACGTTGCCGCCGCCGCGCCCGATCTAGATCACTAGCGCCTGATTACGCTGAGTATGTTCGAGTAATCGTCAGTCCATGGTCGCTTTTTCAGTGACGGCTCGAGCTCGACCCACATCGTGTCTGACGCTAGCGGCCCGAAGTCCTCGAGCCGCCGCGCCACTATCACCCAGTCGCTCTCGTAGTCGTACTCGGTGTCCTGGCGCGCTTCGGAGACCGAGTGGTTCCTCACGCGTGCCTCGAGGCCGGCATCGAGAGCGAGGTCGGCGACAACCGGCTCGAGATCGAGGCGGCGGTTGCTGATGTGCACCATCAGCACTCCATCCTCGACGAGCGCGCGGAAGTACGTCTCGATTGCCTCGCGGGTGAGAAGGTGGACTGGGATTGCATCCGAGCTGAAGGCGTCAAGCACGAGAAGAGAATACTTGCCCTGGGGTTCGCTCGCGATCGTGAGCCGCGCATCGCCGAATACAATAGCCGGATCCACCTCGCAGTCGGACAGGTACGTGAAGAAGCGTTCGTCGCGCGCTATCTCCTCGACTTTCGGATCTATCTCGAAGAACGTCCAGCGCTCGCCGGGTCGCGAGTAGCAGAGAATCGATCCCGTGCCGAGCCCCACGACGCCGATGTCCGCGCCCTTGAGCGACGGTGCGAGCTCCCTGAACACGTCACCGACCGGTCCTGCGGGATGGTAGTAGGTGATCGGCGTGAGCCGCCTCGCCCTGTCTGTAAACTGTGCACCATGAATTGTCGTGCCGTGATAAAGCATGGTTGTCGATCCCGGCGCGCGCGCGACGCGGTAGATGCCGTAGAACGACCTGTCGGCGTACAGGACGGCCCGCGTCGCCTGGAGGAGGTGACCGACGACTGCGATCGCGGCGATGGCAAGCCCGAATCGCAGGGCATCCGTCATCAGCGACACGACGACAACTCCCGCCACGAAGCAGATGATCCACAGCGACGACACACCGAGCAGCTTGTGAGTCTCGAGGTCGTTCTTCGATGCTACCAGGAGAAACATCGCCGGAAGAATCACTATCGCGATGTTCCGCAACTCGAGCCTGCGGCGCGGGCGCATCAGCTTGAGCGTCGGGCGAAGGAAGCAGGCGATAACGACCATCATCAGGTAGTCCCGCGTCGAATCGAAGATCAGCGGCACGACGAGAGCCGTGAACGCACCACCGAGCGCGCCGCCGAACGCCATCCACAGGTAGAACTCGGTGAGGTGCGCCGGATGCGGCCTCGAAGCGGCAAGCCGTC
>JBPCJP010000149.1:0-6928 GCA_051005175.1 Gemmatimonadaceae bacterium
CTTTCCTGAATCGATCGCCTCAGCGGACAGTCCACGGGTCTTGTAGAAACGGGCTACCCAGAGCCACTTGTCGATGCGGGTGCGGTCTTCCATGCGCACAAAATATCCGATCCTCTGCCGGGGACACGGGGCGGGCTCAATTAGGGTCGCCTATTGCGAAAAGTTAGGCAGTCCTAATATTTTATTATCGAACCACGAAACGAGAGCAAGATGAATTCCCCTGCCCGACTGTCAATTCTGGCGGCGATCGCATGCGCCGCCCTTTCAACCGTTTCTGCCGAAGCCAAAGCGCAAAGCGCCGTGCTCGAAGGCAAGGTCAGCGACACCTCCTCCACTCCGCTCCCGGGGGTGAGAGTTCTCGTAGTCGAGCTCGGTCGCAGGGCGATGACTGGCGCCGACGGGAGGTACCGACTTGGCTCCCTTCCCGCAGGCACCTACACGCTGAGCTTCTCGCGACTCGGACTCGTCCCCGAGACCCGGCGAGTGCAGGTGACGCCAACGGGACTCTCGATCGACCTGCGGATGGAGCCGGCGGGAATCGACCTGGCGCCGGTCCAGATCACTGCGACAACGGCCGCCACCCGCGCCCAGGACTCGCCCCAGCCAACGTCGGTGATGGAAGGAGCCGAGCTGCGCGTTTCGCAGGCGACAGCGCTCGGAGATGTTCTCGAGCAGATACCCGGTGTCCGAACGCTCAGCATGACGACCGGGATAGGCAAGCCGGTGATTCGCGGCATGACTCACTACCGGGTGGTAACGCTCGACAACGGGCAGCGCACGGAGACGCAGGCGTGGGGACACGATCACTCGCCGAATGTCGAGACCGCGACCGCTGATCGCATCGAGGTAATAAAGGGTCCTTCGAGCGTTCTCTACGGGTCGGATGCACTGGGAGGCGTCATCAACGTCATCGCTCCTCCCCTCCCTGACGCGATAGATCTTCCCGCATTCGCGCGGGGGCAGCTCACCGGATCTTACAATCACAACATCCGCGGCACCGATGGTACGCTCAGCGGCGAAGCGGCCCGCGGTGGTTTTGGCGCCCGGTTCGGGCTCACCTCACGCTCCAGCGGCGACATGCGCACTCCGGCCGGACGGCTCGACAATACAAACAACCGCGCCCTCGCGCCCGAGCTCGCCGCAGGATATCGGGGCGGACGGGGGAGCATCTCCGCGCGATACACGTCGCGCGGCGAGCGGATCGAGATCTTCGACAACCCGGTCACGAATCCGGGCTACGACGGTTATCAGCGCATCGCTTCGCATCGCGCCTCTATCGACGCAACCGCGCCGGTAAAGGCGTCGCTGCTTCAGGTCAATGCGGGATACGAGCAGAACTACCGGCGGGAGTTCGCGAGCGCGACTGCGAGCACTCCCGACCTCGGGCTCTTCGTACGCAACCTCACGGGATTCGCTCATTTGAACCATTCCCCGCTCGGACCGTTCAGCGGCACCGTCGGCGTTTCCGGAATGACCAGCACGTTCGAGAATCGCGGGTCCCAGACCCTGATTCCTGACAGCGAGACAACGACAGCGGCTCTCTATCTGTTCGAGCAGGCTGACATCGGCAGGTGGAAGGCAATGTTCGGCGCGCGGCTCGACGGCCGCACGCTGACGACCGACGGCAATGCAGGAATAGGCGTGCCAGCTCAGTCGCGCAGCTTCAATGCGCTAACCGGCAGCGCCGGCGTTCTTTACCGGTTGACTGAGCCGGTCGCACTGGTGATGAACGTTGCCCGCGGATTCCGCGCCCCTTCGGCGCCCGACCTGTTCGCCAACGGATTTCATGAGGGAACTCGAGCCTTCGAGCGCGGCAACCCCGACCTCGACGTTGAGACGTCACTCAACATCGACGCCGGCGTGAGAGTGTCGGCGCATAACCTTGCCGGAGAAGTCACGGCTTTCGTCAACCGGGTCAACGACTACATATACCTGCGCCCATTCGGCACGAGTGCAAGCGCGTTCGACTCGCTCCAGGTGGTCCAGGGAAATGCAAGGCTCGAGGGACTGGAGGGAAGACTCGCCTGGCGGGCTCACGAGTTTCTGACGATGCAGGTGTCGGGCGACTACGTCCGCGGACACAACGTCTCCGCGGACGTGCCGCTGACATTCGTTCCCGCGCCCCGCCTGATCTACGGCGCCCGGCTGCATCACCGGTCGATCGGCGCCGGCACGGTCAATCCATATCTCTCCGCAAGCGTCGAGACGAATCTGAAGCAGACGCGAACGGATCCGCGGGACTTCGCGCCCCCCGGCTACTCCGTCGCATCACTCGGCGCAGGTGTTGGCCGGATGATGCCCCGTGGCGTGCTCACCGTCGACTTGTCGGTTAAGAATCTTTTCGACACGCGGTACCGCAGCTTCATGAGTCGCTACAAGGAGTACGCTCTTGCACCCGGCCGCGTAGTGAGCCTGAGAGTCGCCGCACCGCTCTAGATGTGAAGAACCTTTTCTCGAAGCATCGACATGCCCTCGCCGGATGGCATCCCGTCGAAGATCAAGCCGAGTGATCCGCGCTCCCGCAGGTCTGCAGCGCTGCCGGCGGTAACCTGAACATCCCGCACCCTCCCGCCTGACCATACCCGGAGATTCACCCTGGCACCGGGCGAAGCCTTTCGCAGCTCCCGCGTCAGCCGACGCGAAGCAAGGCCGCTCGCATAGCTGTCACCCGCGTCTGCCGCGTTGAGGCGCAGGTCGACACCGTTTATCGAAACGATGCGATCACCTTCCACGACGCCGGCGTTTTCCGCAGGACCTTTCGGCGTGACCCGCGAAACGAAAACACCAAGCGTGTCGCGAAGACTGCCCGTCGAGGTCAGATGGATTCCGAGCGCTGCCCGCTTCGCCAGCACCGAATCGATGCCGGGCCCGAAAGTGCACGTGGTCGTCCCGTCCTCGCCGGCCTTGCAGTTGCGCTCCGAGTAGACGCGCAGGCCCGGCTGGCCACGCGACTCGGTCCTTCCCTCCTGCGCTCCAGCTGCGGGCGCAACTGCGAGCAGCGCCACTGAAGCGAGCAGTGTAAGCCTTGCACTCATTTTCCTCTCCCTGATGACAGAGTTCCTGTGCTTGAGACAGACTCTGGCAGCGAAGGGTTGCCGGTGCCGAAAGTTTACCGGCTCCGGCATATTTGACCGATGGCACCGACAGCCGGACCAGGTCACGCAAAACACCACGAACCCGACGTCCCCACGTTCGAGCACCCTTGGCAGGACGAAGCTGCTGCCGCGTATCTGTACCGCATCCTCTCGGAAGCCGAGCCCGACGCGCACAAGAAAGACATTTATGCGCGTCTCGCAGAAGTCGAGGACAGGCACGTGGTGGTCTGGGGTGACCTCATGTCGAAACACGGTCATCCACCGAAGCCGTTCAGGCCAAGCGCGCGCGCCAGAATGCTTGCGCGACTGGGAAAGATCTTCGGGCCGGGATTCCTCCTCCCGATGCTCCTGCGGGAAGAAGGACGTGACGTACCGGGTTACCTCGACATGCACCGCTCAACTCCGAAAGGCGCACCGGGCGGAGGCGAGGCGCTCACGCTGGCGAAGGAATCGGCCGAGCATGCGACGACGCTGGCAGGGATTGCCGGCCGCAGCAGCGAGCCGTGGCATCGAATCGAATCCGGCGGTTTCCTCCGCAACGTCGTCTACGGCTTCAACGACGGGCTGACCGCGAACTTCGGGCTTGTCGCAGGAGTGATCGGCGCTGCGGCGGCGGAGAGTCACCAGATAATCATCGTTGCCGGCGTAGCCGGGCTGATCGCCGACGCGCTGTCGATGGGGGCAAGCGGGTATCTCGCGGCGAAGAGCGAGCAGGAGGTATACGACTACGAGATAGCGATGGAGCGCGACGAGATCGCGCTGATGCCGGAGATCGAACGCGACGAGCTTGCCCTGATATACGAAGCGAAGGGGATGGACAAGGCCGCCGCATATGAGCTGGCGACGCAGGTGATGGCCGACCCCGCCCGGATGCTGCAGGAGCAGGTGCAGGAGGAGCTCAAGATCGGCGAGCAGACTATCTCGCCGTTCCGTGAAGGGTGGGTCACGGGCATCGCGACTGCGTTCGGGGCGGTGATCCCGGTATTCCCGTTCTTCTTCACAACTGGCACCACGGCGATCGCAATCTCATTCGCGGTATCGATGCTCTCGCACTTCCTCGTCGGAGCGGCGAGGTCGATCTTCACCGGCAGGAGCATCTTTCGCTCCGGCTTCGACATGTTCGTCGTCGGGCTTGGGGTTGCCGTGATCGGTTACATCGTCGGGGACTGGATCGGGAAAATTCTTTAGGCGGAAACTGCGGGTTTTTGAACGCGAAGAACGCGAAGGTCACGAGGAATTACGGCCGGACATCTGGCCGCGCCGGCGAAATTAATCCGAGAAGAGAGATCTTCTTTTTTGTTGATTGCGCTGAAGCGGAAAGGTGCGATCGCGTCAGCTGACACGCGCCATTCCGCACTCAGCAAAAAAAAGGTTGACGTATCGTAACCGGGCTGGATCATTGTGCCGGGGCTATGCGCTTTCTCCGCGTTCTTCGCGTTCTTCGCGTTCTCCGCGGTAAAATCCCGCAGTCCCCGCAGTTTTCCGCAGCCTTCGTCCCTACCCAACGAGATTCAACAATCTCCCCGGAACGAAGATGATCTTCCTCGGCTCTCCACCATTGAGGAATTTCACGATCGATTCCTCAGCGAGCGCAGCAGCGACCGCATCCTCCTGCGAGATATCGCGGGCGACGTCGAGCTTCCCTCGAGTCTTCCCGTTGATCTGCACCGGGAGCTCGATTCTCTCGTCGGCTGCAAGAGCGGGATCGTACGACGGCCAGCGGGCATCGAAAACGCTGCCGGAATGTCCGAGCTTCTCCCACAGCTCTTCCGCAATGTGCGGAGCGAACGGCGCGACGACCTGCACCAGCGGCTCGACTTCGGCCCGCGACGGAGTTCGTTCACCACGCCGGAGCGCGTTCATGTACTCCATCATCGCGGCGATCGCGGTGTTGTAGCTCAGGCGCGGTATGTCCTCTCCAACCTTTTTTATTGTCTGGTGAAGCTTTCGCATCACCTCCTGGTCGGTTGCGGCAGTGTCCCTCGCCTCACAGGCCACGAATACCGACGCCCACAGCCGGTCGAGGAAGCGCTTGACTCCCGAGATGCTTGCGTCCCGAAAGTCACCACCTTCGTCGAACGGCCCGAGGAACATCAGGTATGAGCGGAACGCATCGGCTCCCCACTTCTCGATGTACTGGTCGGGGATTACGACGTTGCCGCGACTCTTCGACATCTTCGCGCCGTTCCTGATGATGAGGCCGTGGGCCCTGAAGCGAACGAACGGCTCCTCGAACTCGAGATAGCCCATGTCGTGGAGGACCATCGTGATGAAGCGCGAGTAGAGAAGGTGAAGGACCGCGTGCTCGTTGCCCCCTATGTAGCTGTCGACCGGCAGCCACTTCCGAGTGATGCTCGAGTCAAACGCCGCCTCATCGATGCCGACGCTGGGATACCTCAGGAAATACCAGGCGCTGTCGAGGAATGTGTCGGACACATCGGTCTCGCGCCGGCCCATCTTTCCGCAGGCAGGGCACGGCACGCGATACCAGTCCTCATGCCGCGCCAGCGGCGAGATGCCGGAGTCGTCAGGCTTGAAGTCGTCAACGTGCGGCAGCACAACCGGAAGATCCGACTCGGGAACCGGCACCGCCCCGCAATCGTCGCAGTAAATGATGGGGATCGGCGGGCCCCAGTAGCGCTGACGGGAAATGCACCAGTCGTGGAGCCTGTAGTTCACGACCTGCTTGCCGGCGCCCCTTTCCTCGAGCATTGCGACTATCTCGCGCTTGGCTGTCGCCACAGTCATTCCGTCGAACTTCCCGGAGTTCACGATGACGCCGCGCTCATTCTCGGTGAATGCCTCGGACAGCGGGGCGGAAGGCTCCTCGCCTTCGCCGCACACGACGCGGACTATGGGGAGGCCAAACACCGTCGCAAACTCGAAGTCGCGCTCGTCGTGGCCGGGAACGGCCATGATGGCTCCGGTCCCATATTCCATCAGCACATAGTCGGAGATCCACACGGGAATCTCCCTGCCGGTGGCGGGGTTTACTGCGTGCGACCCGGTGAATACGCCTGTCTTGTCGGTGCCCGACTTGCGGGTCACGAGATCCTGCTTAGAGCTGCGCGCGAGATATTGCTCGACAGCGCTCCGGTGCACGCCGGCTGTCAGCGGGGCAACAAGCGGATGTTCGGGTGCCAGCACGAGATACGTCGCGCCGAATACGGTGTCCGGACGGGTCGTAAAAACCCTGATCTGATGCTGCTCGCCGTTTCGCTGAACAGCGAACGAAATCTCGGCACCTTCCGAACGCCCGATCCAGTTCCGCTGAGCGGTCTTCGTAGTCTCTGACCAGTCGAGTGTGTCGAGGTTCGCCAGGAGCCGCTGCGAATATTCACTGATCCTGAAGAACCACTGGCTCAGGAACCTCTGCTCAACAGGCGTGTCGCAGCGCTCGCAGGCGCCGCCGATCACCTGCTCGTTCGCCAGCACGGTCTTGCAGCTCGGGCACCAGTTGACGGCAGCCTGCTTCTTGTAGGCAGCCCCCTGCTTGAGAAGCTGGAGGAATACCCACTGCGTCCACCTGTAGTAGTCAGGGTCCGTCGTGGAGAGGGAATGGCTCCAGTCGACCATGAGCCCTGCTCTCTCGAGCTGCTTCCTGAAGTTCGCGATGTTCTGCGGAATCAAGTCCATCGGGTGCTTCCCGACCTTCAGCGCATAGTTCTCTGAGTGGATCCCGAAGGCGTCGTATCCCAGTGGCTCGAAGACGTTGTGCCCCTGAAGCCTCTGGAATCGTCCATATATGTCATTCCCGACGAAGGCGAAAAGGTTGCCCACGTGCAGCCCTTCGGCCGAGGGGTACGGGAACATCATCAGGGCATAGAATGGGT
>JBPCJP010000150.1:0-3048 GCA_051005175.1 Gemmatimonadaceae bacterium
AGGACGGCGAACGGAAGGAACCAGGTGACGCCGGAGATGACGACAAAACCCATCCAGACGAGAAAATTTCCGTTGTAGAGGGGGTTGCGGCTCCACGAGAATATCCCGTAGGTCACGAGACGGCCGACATTCCGCGAGCGCCGGCGCGTTTCTGTCCCGGCGGCTGCAACCCCAGCGATGCGGAAGAACTCGCCTATGACGACAAGTGTGCCGCCAACCACCCACGACGCGAGCGTCGTGCGGCCCGGCGCGAGGAGCGGTATTGCGAGGAAGAGGACCGGGAACCACGTCCGGTACCTGAAGAGAAAAGCTCCAATTCTCGCGGATGGCTGAAGCTCGGCGGCGCTCAGCCTGATCTTCTCTTCGCGGGAGGTGACCGGGGCGCTCAAGAATCCTCCCACGGTGGAAAGATTGTCCGCCACTCATCGGGGACGGCGATCGGCTTTCCCTCCGGCGATATCGTGACGTAGACCACCTTCGCTTCACATATCACATCGCCTTTCCGGTTACGCGCAACCTGCTTCACCGTGAAGCTCGTATTGCCCTGTGAGACGAGACCCGTTCTCACGATGAAGTCGTCACCGGGAAGCGCCGGATTGCTGTACGCTATCTCGACGTGCCTGACGACAGCCCACTGCGCCCGCTTTATGTAGTCCTTGAAGGGCATGTGCTTCTCGAGCGCCGCCCATCGCGCGCGCTCGAGAAGTGTCAGCATCACCGCGTGGTTTACATGGCCCGCGGTGTCGCAGTCGCCGGGGTATATGTGGATCGTCAGTTCGTCAGGCATCGTGCGTCGAAAGTTAACCAGAAGAGCACAGGGCCCCCCTGAGAGAGCGCCTCGTCGATCGCCGCGACCCAGGCCTTGGCGCTGTAGGTGTCATCGAGCCGGATTCCGGCGGATTCTTGCAAGATGTCCGCCGCCTGCGAGGCCGCGGGAAGCGGCCGGCCATACGCTCCTCCGTAGACGTGCTGGACGATGCGGAACCTCGAGCCGCTCACGCCGCCGGGATCCTCGCCGGTAATCGAGCTGATGAGCGCGCGAGTCCGCTGCGCCAGGCGAAGTACCGCGTAACGATTGACGAAAACTCGCGGTCCAACCCGGGCGCCGACGACCTCAATGTCGAGCCCGGCGATCTTCAAGCCCACGAGCAGGCCGGCGGCAGTGCCTCCACTTGCCAGCGGCAGTACGATCCTGCCGGGGAGGGGCAGATCCCCCTTCCGGATCTGCGCCGCGAGCTCCAGCGCCCCATTCACGTGACCGAGCACTCCGAGCGGCGTGCTTCCCCCAACTGGAATGAGACGGATTTTCCTAAGTCTCGCGGAGCAGCTGGCGTGCAGCAGGGCAAGCGACGCACTCCTCCCCGGCGGACGCCCGAGCATCTTCGTTACGCGCGCGTTCACGAGCCCCGCAACCGGGTTCATCTCCTGGCGCCACCTGAGTGCCTCGACTCTCACGCCGATCCGTGCAGCGTGCACGGCCGTCGACAGAACGTGGGTCGATCCGGCACCACCCATCGTCACGACCGAATCGCCCTCCGCCAGCCCTCCGAGAAGGAACTCGAGCGACCGCGCCTTGTTGCCGCCGCATACCGGAGCGTTGAGGTCGTCCCGCTTTATCCACACCTCGCCGGAATTCCCGGCATCGACGGACGTCACCGGGGAGGGCAGCTCGCACAGGCGCACTCTCGGTACCTGGCGGAGCGCCGGGAACCGGTCGAAGAGAGGGAACGGGTCTGGCGATTCCGGCATGCCAGGCCCGCCCGAAGCCCGTTGCACCGATGAAGTTTTCAACTAGCTAGATTGGCTGAATGAGTATTTCCGAATCAGAAACTCTTCTCTACATCGACACCCCGAAGCAGGCTGACCTTTTTCTCGACGACATCTCGGGGGTCCGCGAGATAGCGATCGACACGGAGGGAGCGAGCTTCCACCGGTTCATCGACCGAATCTATCTCCTTCAGATAACCACGCGCGACAGGAGCGCGATCCTCGATCCGCTCCCGATCGGGATGCCGCAGGGGCTTGGCGCGATACTCGAGGATTCCTCGGTAGAGGTGGTGTTTCACGATGCGGATTACGACCTTCGGCTGCTGCACCAGGATTATGGCTGGAACGTAAACCGGATCTTCGACACGCGAATCGCTGCCCAGCTCCTCGGCATCAAGGCGTTTGGCCTGGCGGCCCTTCTTGAGCAGTTCTTCAATGTGAAGCTCGACAAGAAACACCAGCGAGCCGACTGGTCCCTGAGGCCGCTCCCTCCGGGCATGCTCGACTACGCCGCGCAGGATACGCGATTCCTGCTCGATCTCCGCGACCAGCTCAAGTCGCGTCTCGAGAAACTCGGCAGGCTCGAGTGGGCGGAGGAGGAGTTCGCGCGCCTCGAGGGGACGAAATGGGATGAGGACGATGGCTCCCAGTCGTTCCTGAGGATCAAGGGAGCGCGCGACCTGACGCGGCGCGAACTTGCCCTGTTGAGGGAGCTTGTGCCGTGGCGTGACTCCGTCGCGCGTGAAGTAGACCGCGCGACTTTTCGGGTGATGGGAAACGAGGTTCTTCTCGAGATAGCGCGAACAGCTCCAAAAACCGTGAAGGATCTTTCCACCCTGAAGGGAATGCCGCGCGGGATTCTGGATCGTGGCGCGTCAGCCATTCTCGGAGCCGTCCAGCGCGGGATCGAAGTGGCCGAGGAGCACCTTCCGCGTTTCCCGCGCGCTGCGAAATGGGAGCGGGAGGATGACTTCGACTCACGTGTGGCAAGGCTGAAATCAGTGCGCGACGCGGCGGCGACGCGGCTGTTGCTCGATCCCGGCGTGCTCTGTTCGCGCGAGAGACTGGAGGCGGTCGTGAGGCGCCGGCCGGAGAAAGCGAAGGATCTCGAGGAAGTGCCCGGCATCAGGCGCTGGCAGATCGCCGAGATGGGAGAGCAGTTCGTGGAGGCACTGAAGTCGTAGCGTGTACCGCACCTGCATCTTCTGCCACTCGTCACTCGGCGGCAACGAGGCGATAGAGAATTTCCCCGTCGGCCGCCGTCTCGCATTCGATTCGAAC
>JBPCJP010000151.1:0-12416 GCA_051005175.1 Gemmatimonadaceae bacterium
GTTCTTCAGGACACCGTCCTCCACCCAGACCATTCTCCTGCCCGGGAATCCCTGGCCATCGAACGGCTGTGCCCTCAGCTGGGGATCCTGCGGGTCGGAGATGATGGTTACGCGGGGATCGACTATTCTCTCACCGATCTTGTTTCCACCACCGGTCTTCGTGAACGCGCTGCGGCCTTCGTCAGCCGTGCGCGCCTGGAGCGAGGCGCCCATCAGCTGGACCAGATCGCCGACGGCCTGAGGCTCGAGAATAACGGTATAGCGACCCGGCTCGATCGCCACCGGGTTGCGCGAGCGCCGGGCCTTGTCGATCGCCGTGTTGCTGATTTTCGCGAAATCGATCGCGCTCCAGTCGTTGTCAGTCGCGCCGGCCCAGCCCGATCCGGTCCCGTCGTCGGTGCGGACCGTCAGGGTATAATTTGCCCCGGTTGAGCGGCTGTAGGCGAACAACCCCCTGCTGTTGGCGAGCGCATTCGAGCCCGCGTTGACGACGATGAATCCCGCCGCCTGCAGGTCTCCGGCTCTTCTCGCCGGCTCGAGCGCGGTGAGCGCGGCCCGCGCGCGATCCTCTGGAGTGAGGTTGGCGGTGGACTCGAAGTATCTCTCGACTGGCAGATACCGCTGCGGTCCCAATCCCTCGAGCCATTCCGGATCATCCGGCGAGAGCCGGGTGAGTGTCTCCGACTGCTCGACGACCCGCTTGAGCGACTCGTCCGACAGGTCGTTGGTGACAGCGGTAGCGTGCTTCTTCCCCATCACGCTCGTCACGGAGATCTGCTGATTCCAGACACCGCCGGCCGTCGACATCTGGTTGGCCGCGAAGCGCACGTCGGCCTGATATCCGCCGCCGACATTGACGATCACCTCGTCAGCCTTCGACAGTCCCTTGATCCTGTCGACGACCTGCTGCGCCTGCGCCTCGGTCATAACCGCGCCTTCGGGAAGCATCGGCTCGCTTGCGTCGATGAGGCGTCGCGGCTCTCCCCGTCTATTCGTCATGCGGCTCACGCCGTCCTCCCGGTATTTATCACGTTGATCTGCCTGAACCTGCTCGGAACCGAACCATGGCTCACCGCGTTAGACTGCGGCGGCTGGCCCTTTCCATCGTTGAAGCTCGCGCCGAGCTGGTATGACTTCGGTCCGCCGATCATGTCGAGAGCGTTCCAGAAATCAGGAGTGCGCATCTGGTATGCAACGTCCTTCAGCATCCCTGCGATCTTGCCGTTGCGGATCTCGTAGAAAACCTGGCCTCCGAACTGGGCGTTGTAACGCTGCTGGTCGATCGAGAACGAACCATCCCCGATGATGGCAATGCCACGATCTGTCGCCGAGATGATATCGTCCCAGCCGATGTCACGGGTGCCCGGCAGGAGCGAAACGTTCGGCATTCTCTGGAACTGTACCGTGCCCCATGAGTCAGCATTCGAGCAACCGTGGGACCGTACCGGGACGCCGTTCTGGTCATACCACCACTTCAGCACGTTTGCCTGCTCGCGAGTGGTCTGGTAGTCGTTGAACATACCATTCTTGACGATGAGGAAATCCTCGGGCTTCACTCCTTCATCGTCATACCCGATCGTCGCGCAGGCGCCGGGCTCTGACCTGTCACCGCGAACATTCATGAACTCGGGACCGTACTTGAGCTTGCCGAGCACTTTTTCCGGCGGCGCGACGAAGCTGGTTCCGGCGTAGTTCGCCTCGTAGCCCAGGGCGCGGTCGAGCTCTGTCGGATGTCCAATCGATTCGTGAATCGTGAGCCAGAGGTGCGACGGGTGAAGCACAAGGTCGTAGCGCCCAACCTCGACGGGCTTTGCCGTCAGCTTCTGCACCGCCTCCTCGGCCCATTTCGGAGCGTTCCCGACAAGATCCTGCTCGAGAACGTATTCCCAGCCGCGCCCGACTGGCGCGATCACGTTTGAGCGGGTCTGGAAATCCGACCTGTCTTCGGAGACAGCCGTGATCTGGAAAGGCATCGATGTCCGCACGATAGTCTGGCTTATCACCGAGCCTTCTGTATTGGCAAAGCTCCTGTCCTCCTTTACGAAGGCCAGACCGGAGGTCACGAACCTGACACCTTTCACCGCCATCGCCGCGGCATTGGCGCGGAGAAGCAGGTCGGCCCTCTGCCCGAGCGGAATCGCGAACGGGTCGATCGTGAACGCGCTTTTCCAGGTCACATCCCTGTGAACTCCGGTCGGAGCGAGCTGCACCGGCACGTCGCGAGCAATGCGATTTGCCTTGGCTATCGCAACTGCCTCGCGGGCGGCGGCTGCCACTCCGTCGGCCGTTAGAAGCTTCGTCGCCCCGAACCCCCAGGTTCCATCCACGAGAGCACGAACGCCGGCGCCGATCGAGTCGGTGTCGGTGGTGTTGACGATCTGCTGCTCCCGGGTGAACACGAAGCTGTTGCGGTAACGTCCGATGCGGACGTCGGCGTAGCTGGCGCCGGCGGACCTGGCGGCGTTTATCGCCGTCATCATCAGCTCCCGGACCGCGTCGTCGGCAGGCATCTGAGCCGCACCCGGCCGCGTGATGAGGCCAGCCATCGCCTCGGCCGGGTCGAACAGTCCGGCGGCGGCGATACCGGCCGCGGTCATTCCGCTCTTCTTGAGGAAGTCTCGCCTAGTCTTCATTGTTTCCAGGTTGGGGTGGTCAGAATTCGAATATCAAGGGCGGGTTGCAGGACCGCAACCGCGCACAGGGTCGCGCAACGCCGTCGAGGGGCTGATCTTACAAAAGAATTACAGATCGTGGACGATGCTTTGAGCG
Organism: Gemmatimonadaceae bacterium; assembly: GCA_051005175.1. GTDB lineage: Bacteria > Gemmatimonadota > Gemmatimonadetes > Gemmatimonadales > Gemmatimonadaceae > UBA4720. Next base: position 2,770 of record JBPCJP010000151.1, read on the forward strand.
TCGCGGCCGCGTAGGTTAAACCTCATGGCGCTACAATCAGTTACGGCGAAATCACATACATCATCCCGCGAAGAGCTGCTCGAGGCTGCAGCGCGGCTCCGGGCCGAGGTCGCGCGGCGTATCGTGGGTCAGGAAGTAGTCATCGACGAGATCCTGATGGCACTCCTTGCCGGCGGCCATGCGCTGCTCGTCGGAGTTCCCGGCCTCGCGAAAACGCTGATGATCCGCAGCGTGAGCGAAGCGATGGACCTCGATTTCAGGCGCATCCAGTTCACTCCCGATCTCGTTCCCAGCGACATCACGGGTACCGAGATAATGGAGGAGGACACCGCCACCGGTGGCCGGTCGTTCAGGTTCGTAAAGGGCCCGATCTTCGCGAACATCGTTCTCGCTGACGAGATTAACCGTGCTCCGCCGCGGACTCAGGCCGCCCTTCTGGAGGCGATGCAGGAACACAGGGTCACAGCGGCTGGAGAGACAATGCTGCTGCCTGAGCCGTTCTTCGTCCTTGCCACGCAGAACCCGATCGAGCAGGAAGGCACGTATCCGCTGCCCGAAGCCCAGCTCGACAGATTCCTTTTCGATGTCCGCGTCGGCTATCCCGATGAGGAGACGGAGGTCGGAATTCTCCGCTCGACGACTGGCAGCGAGCCCGAGCCGCTGCGTCCGGTGATCAGCGGTCAGGAGACGAGAGCCCTGCAGCGGCTCGTGCGCGACATTCCGGCGGCCGACCCGGCGCTCAGGTTCGCGGCCCGGCTCGCCCGCGCGACACGTCCTGCCGAGAACGACGCATCGGATACGGTGAAGAAATACGTCCGCTGGGGGGCCGGACCGCGCGCCGGCCAGGCACTGATCCTTGGCGCCAAGGCGCACGCCCTGCTCGCCGGCAGGTTCGCGGTTTCACCGGCGGACATCATCCGCGTTGCGCGGCCCGTGCTTCGCCATCGTGTGCTTCCGAATTTCGCCGCCGAAGCCAAGGGGATCACTGTCGAGCAGCTCATCGACGGACTGCTCGAGGACGTGAAGCCTCCCAAGAGCGACATCAAGCTGTAAGCGATGGCTTTCTGGCGGGAAGACGGCCGCGAACAAGTCGTCGAGCGCGAATCTGCCGCCGCGGTGCAGGACTTCGCGGCGGTTCTTGATTCAATCCACGGGATAAGATGGCCGGCAAGATTCGCGGTGAGGGGCGGAATCCCGGGCGCGCACACGTCGCGCATGCGAGGCATTTCGGCCGAGTTCACCGAGTACCGCCCCTACAGGCAGGGGGATGATCTCGGAAGGATAGACTGGAAGCTCTTCGGCCGTAGCGACCGCGCGTTCATAAGACTCTCGAACGATCGCGCGATCCTCCCGACGATGATCGTGCTCGATGCAAGCGCGTCGATGGCGTTCCCGGTCGAGACGATGGCGAAGTGGAATTTCGCTTCACACCTCGCCGCTGGTCTTGCCGCCGTCGCGCGCGGCTCGGCGGATCCGGTCGGAATGGTGATCGCGCGCGAAGGGAAGCCGGTGCAGCTCCAGCCCCGCACCAGACAGGGCGTAATTCACGAGATGATCCGCGCGATAGAGGATGCACCGCCGGGCGGCAGTGACCCCCTGACGCCTGCATTCACCGCGGCTTCGCGCGTCAGCGGGCGGGTGGTCCTGATAAGCGATTTCCTCGGGGATGCCGATGACCTCCTCAATAATGCGGCACGCGCGATCGCCGGGGGACGCGAAGTTCACGCGATACACGTCGTCGCTCAGGAAGAGCTCGATCCGCCGCGCGAAACCTTGCTCGTCTCGGATCCCGAGGTGCCTCAGATCCGGCGACCGCTGACTGGCGATGTGCGGGACCAGTACCTTGAAGCGTTCGGGGCGTGGCGCGACACGCTTGCTCACGACTTGAGCGATGCCGGTGTCTCGTACACGATGGCGGTCGCCGGGGCTGAAGCAATCGATCATGTCATAAGGCGTATCACAGCGCCGCGCGGAACGGCGGCCATCGCATGATGTTTCTCGCGCCCGGGTATTTTCTCGCCTCGCTTGCCGTTGCGATGGCGATCGTCGCCCTTCATTTCATCGTAACACGACAGCCCCGCGCCGGAATTCTGCCGACCGCGCGGTTCGTGCCGGAGCTTCCGGCGACAGCAACCGCCCGCGCGACGCGTCCCTCGGATCTGCTGCTGATGCTCCTGCGAGTGCTGCTTGTTCTCGCTGTCGGCGCCGGGCTGGCGCAGCCGGTCGTAAAGCCATCCCGTGGTGAGGATGCAAGGGTGATTCTCGTGGACGCATCCCGGTCGGTCGCGGACATCGATGCGCTCCGCGACAGTGTTCGCTCAGTGTACCGTCCACAGGACGCGCTCGTCGTGTTCGACTCGTCAGCGAGGATTCTGGCAGGCGACGGAGGCGACTCGATCGATGTGTTGTCGTCTTCGGCCAGACGGGGCAACCTGTCTGCTGCGCTGATAGTTGCGATGCGAGCCGGAAGCTCGCTCCGCGAATCCGCTGACAGTCTCGAGCTCCTCATCGTCTCGCCATTCGCCGGGGAGGAAGCAGGCCCCGCGCTCGACAGTGTCCGCTCGTTGTGGCCGGCCGGTGCGCGACTTGTCGTTGCGGGCCGCGGCGAACCGCGGCCCGAACCTGCCGGTGCGCTGTCCCTGCAGCGTGCAGAGATTCGCGAGGCCGCGCCGGCAGACCCGCTCAGCGTGACAGCTGATCTGGCATCTGCCGCCGGCGGAGCGGCAATCGTCCGGCGGGGTTTGTCGGATGCCGATTCCGCTCGCGAGGGCGCGCTCGTTGACTGGCCGGCTTCGGCGCGCCCGCGAGGGGCGTCGCCGCGCGCCGTTGCGGATACGATCGGTGGCGTCACCGCTGATTTCACGACAGTTGTGGCGGGATTCGAGCGAAGGTGGATCTATGCTTCGGATTCGATCGCTGGCGGGGAGATCATCGCCCGTTGGGTAGATGGCGAACCGGCAGCTGTTGAATGGAAAAATGGCGATAGCTGCCTTCGCTCAGTGTCGGTCCCCGTGCCGAGTGCCGGTGACCTGGCGATCCGCGGAGACTTCGTCAGCCTCTTCGCCATTCTCGCGGCCCCGTGCCTCGGCGACCGTGAAGCTGTCCCAATGACCGTGTCTCTCCTCGCGACGCTTCGGGGAAATGGAGGGCTCGTGCCTCGCGAGGCATTCCGCCCTCGCGGGGACGTGAGGTCATGGCTCGCGCCGTGGCTAATCGCCCTGGGATTGGCGGCGGCGGTCATCGAGCTGTTCGTGAGGCGCCGCACAGCTCCTGCGACGCGGGAATCAACTCGGGACAACGTGCGGATGGATTCCGCAGCATGACCGCCCTCGAGAGAGTCAAGTCGACCCGCCGTATCCTGGGCGCGGGCGCAGTGATCCAGGCACTCGGATGGGGTATCGCCGTGGCGCTGGGAATGCTCGCGGTGTTCTCGTTCGCAACGCTTGGCCTTCCCGGTCTTGCGGTGAATCCCGGTTGGAGCTGGATGGCTGTGGGCGCCGGCGTCGCGGTGTCGGCGATGCTCGCCTGGAGATCGCGGCACATCAGGTCTGTCGGGAGGGTAGCGCTCTGGCTGGAGGAAACGGTTCCTGCATTGGAGTATGCGCTCGTCACGGCGGTCGAGCGGAGCGATGCGCGCGGGATTTCGGCGGAGGCAGATGCGGGCATCGAAGCCGCAGTCGCCAGGCAGCGCCTGTCGGTTACGACCCGCACCGCGTTCGGCCGAACGATCGGGCCGGGCATCGCCGCGGCGATTGTCGCAGCTCTACTACTATATGTATCACCCTCCGCGGCCTTTGGAGGCGGCGGACTGTTTCCGGGAGCCCCCTTCGGGGCGCCGGCAGGTTCGGAAAACGAAGCGAGCCGGCTTGAAGATCTCGGAGTGCAGGTCATTCCGCCGCAGTATTCCGGCGAGCGGAGGATCGTTCTCACGGACCCGTCGTCGATACCGGCGCTTGTCGGCAGCCGTATCATCATTCGCGGTGAAGGTGGCCCCGACGGCGTAACCGGGACTGTCGGATCAAGTGCCCTGGGTGTCGCTGCGCTGCGGGGTGGCTGGTCGGCCTCGCTGGTCATGCCGGCGAAGCCCGCGGCGCTGACGCTCCGCGACAGGGACTTCGAGCGGATCATCGTGCTCGAGCCGCGCACCGACAATCCGCCGCGAATAGTTCTGACATCACCCGCCCGCGATAGCACGCTGAGAGCGGCCCGCCTCACGCTTCGCCTCGAGGCCTCGGCGACCGACGACATCGGACTCGGCGCGGGCTACTTCGAGTATCTGATAACGACGGGATCAGGCGAGATATTCAGCGCGAGAACCCTGACGACGCCGGTCGTTCAGTTCAACGGGGCAAGGCGCGGAAATCTCGCCGCAAGACTCGATCTCGCCACGCTGAATCTCAATCAGGGCGACGTCGTCTCGATTCGCGCGATCACGCAGGACGTTAACACGCTGAGCGGGCCCGGCCTGGCCACATCCGACACGCGAACCTACAGGATTGCGAGAGCCGACGAGTACGACTCTGTATCTGTCGACGCCGCGGGACCGCTCCCAATCGACAGCTCGGCAATGAGCCAACGGATGCTCATCCAGATGACCGAGCAGCTATTGAAGGAGCAGAGCCGGTTGACCAGGGATGAATTCGTCAGGCGCGCGACGAACATCGGCGACCTCGAGGACAGGATCAGGAGGCGGGTCCACGAGATTCTCTATGACCAGGAGGGAGGTGCCGGGAGCGAGGAGCCGGAACATGGCGCGTCGGCCGATGTCGATGCTCACGATCACTCAGATGAGGCGGTGCCAGCTCACAACAGCGACCTTCTTGAGGCCTACAACGCTCTCTGGGAAGCGGTCAGATCACTCCAGATCGCGGAGCCTGAACCCGCTCTTCCGCCGATGCGCGTTGCGCTGCGTGCGCTCGATCGCGTCCGCCTGGCGAACCGGCTGTACCTGCGCGGGCTGCAGCCAACCGTCATCGTCGATATCGAACGAGTGCGGATGACAGGCAAGGAGAAGGGGTCGGCAAGTGTTCGGACACCCGTGACAAGGGCCGATTCGGTGCGTGCGCGGCTCGACGGTGGTTTCGCAGCCGCGATAGAATTGGTTCAGTCGAGGCCGGCCGACGCGGTGAGGGCGCTCACGCTGCTCCAGGTCGACGCTCTCTCAGTAGCACCAGGGTTTGCCTCCGCAGTGGGAGAAGCGATAGAAGCTGTGAGAAGGGGACGCGACGCAACGCTGCCGCTGCTTCGGGCAAGGCGCTCCCTCATGGGTGACCCGACAGGGAGGCCTGGGCTGCCGGCATGGTCAGGGGACGGATGAGCGAGTTCGTATTCTGCACCGGAAGATATGAATCCGGGGACTGGGACAGCGCCCCGGTTCTTCCCGCGAACATCATCGACTCTGTCGCGCGGTACACTGACATCCCGACCGCGCCTGCCGCGGTAATCGTCCCGCTCTCTTCGCCGCGGATACTCGACTATCCGTTCGTGTACCTGACGGGCCACCTGCCGTTCAGGTTCACCGAGGCCGAGCGCCGGAACGCGAGACGGCTCGTCGAAAGGGGCGGGATGATCTTCATCGACGATCACAACCACGATATCGGCGGGGTGTTTCACAAGACGGCGATGGAGGAGATAACGCGCAGCTTCGCAGCGCCCATCGACCTGCCCAACGATCACCCGCTCTACCGCGCATTCTTCAAGTTCGAGGATGGGCCGCCCACCACCAGCCACGAGCTGAACGGCTGGGGTGACAACCTCGTTCACAAGCACCTGAAGGCGGTGATGCGTGGCGATCGCATCGGCGTGCTTTATAGCAACAAGGATTACAGCTCCGAGTGGAACTATCACCCCGAGAGCAAGCGCTTCTCCGCAGTCGACAACACGCGCTTTGGCGTGAACATCATAGTGTATGCCCTCACGCGCTGAGACCCGCGGCAGGATCGAGCTCGGGCTTCGGGTAGTGAGTCTCGCGCTCATCGCGTGGATGTTGTGGCTGACCCTCGGTCGCGGCCCGGGGAGCACGAGCGCCTCATCGAGCTCGGTCGGGTTGAAGGAATCCCTCCGGGCATGGTCGGTTGCCGGTGATCCACCTGATCAGATCGGGCTGTCCCTCGCCAGTGTTCCGTCACCGCGGGAGCGGGACTGGATCGCCGCGCTTGCGGGTGCGGGGAGCAAGGTCTCATGGACAGGTGACCTGCCCGCTGTCGCCGTCATGGCTCAGCCAGTCGCGTCGCCGAGAGGCGGGATCAACGTTTTGTCGGCAGGGCCGGAGGGTTCATCGATCGTCCTGGCTGATGGGCTTGGTCCGCTCGACACGACTGAGGCGCGCGGGGGCGGGGCGCGGTTCACGATTCCGGCAGCGACGGAAATTCTTTCGGTCAGCACCGGAGGAACCATTGCGCATGCGCCGGTTCCGGAGAATCCCGGCATCCGACGGCTGCTCGTGCTGGGCCGCGCAGGGTGGGAGTCGAAATTCATAGTCACCGCACTGGAGGAAGATGGGTGGTCTGTCGATGCCTCCATGTATGTCGCGCCAGGTGTGAATGTCACGCAGGGGACAGTTTCTCCGATCGATACGGCACGTTACTCGGCGGTAATAGCGGTCGATGCCTCGGCAGCATCTCGCGCGCCGGCGATTGCGCAGTTCGTCTCTCGCGGCGGCGGTCTCGTGATGCTTGGAAGCGCGGCAACAATCGCCGGATTCGAGCCACTGCGTGCCGGGACTGCGGGGCGCCTCAGCGCTCCGGACCTGGGTAGGGAGGGCGGGGAAACTACCCTTGCGTCGATTCCACTGGTTCCGGTTGCGTCGATCAGGACCGATGCGGTCGCGCTCGATGTGAGGCGGGGTCTGACTGTTTCCGCGGCGCGCAGGCACGTTGCCGGACGGGTGCTTCAGCTCGGCTACGTCGATACCTGGCGCTGGCGCATGAGTGGAGGTGACGACTCGATGGATGACCACCGCGCCTGGCTGACGCGGGCAGTATCCAGCGTGGCGAGAGTGACACCGGGCGCTGTCGTACCAGCCGACACGGTAGACAGCGCACCAATGGCCGGACTCGTCGCGTCACTCGGGCCGTCCGGTGAGGTACAGGGTTCCGGGCTGGCGTCATCCGCCTCCTCGGTCCCGCGCTGGTGGATCTTCGGGCTGCTGGCAATCACCCTGGCGGGTGAATGGGCCTCCCGGCGATTCAGGGGGCTGAGGTAGACCGGGCGTGAGCATTCGCGCCGGCATTCGCTAATTTCACAGCTTCATGGACCTGCTCTACGGATACCTGCGGAATTACTGGAAGCTGATCGCGCTCGCGCTGGTGCTGGCTGCGACGAACCAGATATTCTCGCTGCTCGACCCGCTGATCTTCCGCCACATCATCGATGGATACGCGACCCGGTATCAGGAATACACTACCGACGAGTTCCTCAGGGGCGTGTCCCTCCTGCTCGGGGCCGCGGTAGGGGTCGCTTTCGTATCAAGAGTCGCGAAGAATTTTCAGGATTATTTCGTGAACGTCATCGTGCAGCGACTTGGCGCGCAGATGTACTCCGATGGAATCCGCCATTCGCTCGAGCTTCCGTATGCGGTGTTCGAGGACCAGCGCAGCGGCGAGACGCTCGGGAAGCTCCAGAAGGTGAGGAGCGATGTCGAGAAGTTCATAACGCTGTCAATCAACATGCTGTTCACGACGCTCGTAGGGGTCGTGTTCGTCATGGTTTACGCGTTACACGTTCACTGGGTCATAGCACCGGCGTTTCTGATGACCGTACCGCTGCTCGGCGTGCTTTCGTCGGTGCTCAGCAAGCGGATAAAGATCATTCAGAAGGAGATTGTGGCGGAGACGACGGCTCTCGCGGGATCGACGACGGAATCCTTGCGGAACATCGAGCTGGTGAAGAGTCTCGGCCTCGCGGATCAGGAGGTGCAGCGGCTCAACGCGATAACCGGAAAGATTCTGAAGCTCGAGCTGAAGAAGGTCAGATACCTGAGAAGCCTCAGTTTCATTCAGGGGACGTTCGTCAACCTGCTGCGCACGAGCATCCTGTTCCTGATGCTCTACCTGATCTTTACTCAGGAAATAACTGTCGGGCAGTTTTTCTCGCTTCTCATCTACTCGTTCTTCATCTTCGGGCCGCTCCAGGAGCTGGGGAACATCATAAACACGTACCGCGAGACCGAGGTATCGCTCGAGAATTTCCGGGCGATTCTTGCAATGCCGAAGGATCCGAAGCCGGCCAACCCCGTTCCTGTCGATGATCTGGATACGCTCGAATTTCGCGACGTGAGCTTCACCCACCAGACTGCGCACGTTCCAGCCCTTAGTGAGATTTCGTTCAGCGTGAAGCGGGGTGACACGATCGCCTTCGTGGGACCATCGGGGGCAGGGAAGACGACCCTGGTGAAGCTGCTCGTCGGCCTCTACCCGCCGAAGGAAGGCTCGATCCTTTACAACGGGTTCAGTGGTGACGTGATAGACCTCGACAACCTGCGCGAGCGGATCGGCTTCGTAACACAGGATTCACAGCTTTTCTCCGGTACGATTCGCGAGAACCTGCTGTTCGTCCGGCCGGATGCAACTGACGCCGAGTGTCTCGATGTGCTCAGGAAGTCTGCCGCGCATTCGCTACTTGCCCGCGCAGACAACGGGCTCGATACCGTCATCGGCGAAGGCGGAGTCAAGGTCTCGGGGGGTGAGAAGCAGCGCCTCTCGATCGCGCGCGCCTTGCTCCGGCGCCCTCATCTCCTTGTGTTCGACGAGGCGACGTCTTCACTCGACTCCCTAACCGAGGAGGAGATATCCCGCACGATGCGCGACGTTGCGAGCGATCGCGCGGTCATGACGATTCTTATCGCACACCGGCTCTCTACAGTGATGCATGCTGACTCCATCTATGTCCTCGAAAGGGGCCGTATCGTGGAGTCGGGCAGGCATGAGGAGCTGCTCGAGCGCATGGGCCTTTATTACGCGATGTGGCGCCAGCAGGTGGGCGAGCGACGGGTGTCAGCTGCTTCGACTGTTCCCGCGACGCCGAAGCCTGCTGCGGTGACGGCCTAGGGGCCCGGAGAGACGGCGCCAGTCCAGACTCGCGTGGGCCTGACTTGTCAAAAAGGTGTGCAAGCCCCGGGTCGGCGAGCGTCATACGAGCAGATACTTCACCGAGCCAATAAATGAAAAACTTCTCGATAGTGTTGGGCGCCGCGCTTCTTCTCGCCTGCAGCGATGCTGTGAGAGAGGAATCCGAGAGTGCTCAGTCGTCCGAGTTGACCGGGTCCGCTGCAGATGCCGCCGCGAACCGGATGGACATGTCGAAGCAGGTTGCAGGGATCGGTGCTGCCGCGCTTCAGGACGGATCAGCGCCACCGGAAGCTCCTTTGCCCGATCGCCAGGCGGCCACCCAGGGAACGGCATCGCAGGTTGCGCCGAGTATGCTGATCAGGACCGGAGCGGCGTCGATCGAGGTCGACAGGCTCGATCCAGCAATCATCAAGGTCAGGCAGCTTGCGGCCCAGCTTGGCGGGTATGTCGCAAACTCGTCGATAAGCGGGGGACGCGACCAGATAAGGAGCGCCACGCTCGAGCTCAAGATTCCCGCCGCGCGGTATGACCAGGCGGTCAGCGGGCTTGGCGGAATAGGCAGGGTCGAATCGGTGAACA
>JBPCJP010000152.1:0-6101 GCA_051005175.1 Gemmatimonadaceae bacterium
GAAAAACGACGTGGGGTCGGGATGTTCGTTAAAGCGGGTGCGCGCAACTCTGCGCTGGGCGCGGAGCGCGACAATTTCCTGAACGTTGAATGGCCCCGGATCCTCGAGTCGATCCACCGCCTCGGACTTGATCCAGCGGAGCTGATCGAGCTCGTCCCGAAGAAGACATCGCGCTCCAGAATGAAGGAACGGCGGTGATCCCATGACGGTGATATCAGCCCGCGGGCTCGGAAAGAAATTCGGCACCAAAGTGGTCCTTGATGCCATCGACCTGGACGTCGGCGAGGGACGGATCGTCGGCCTGATCGGCCCGAACGGCGCGGGCAAGAGCACCGCGCTCAACGCCATAGTCGGCCTCACCCCCTACGAAGGACACCTCGACGTCCTGGGCTGCAATCCCTGGAGCAGTCGCGACAAGCTAATGCGCGATGTCTGCTTCGTCGCCGACGTCGCAGTACTGCCACGCTGGATCCGGGCTCATCAGTTACTTGACTACGTCGCGGGAGTCCATCCCCGTTTCGATCGGGCAAAGGCAGACCGCCTGCTGGCAGCCACCGGCGTGACGCCGGACAGCCGAGTGAGGGAAATGTCGAAGGGCATGGTGACACAGCTTCATCTCGCGCTGGCACTGGCCATCGACGCACGCCTGCTCGTACTCGACGAGCCGACACTGGGCCTCGATCCCCTGTTCAGGAAAAAGTTCTACGATTCGCTTCTCAACGACTACTTCGATGGCAACCGCACAATCGTCATCGCGACTCATCAGCTGGAGGAGGTCCAGAACATTCTCACCGACGTCGTCTTCCTGGACCGCGGCCGAGTTGCGCTTGCTTCAAGCATAGACGAAATCGAATCGCGCTTCGTCGAAGTGACGGTACACCCTGACCGGCTGATGGCCGCAAGAGCGCTAGGTCCGATGCACGAGCGCGAGGCGATCGGGCGATCGATCCTTGTATTCGACAACGTCCCCCGCGAGCGTCTCGAACCCCTCGGCGAAACCCGCATTCCCGCACTCGCCGACCTGTTCCTGGCTGTAATGGAGCGCGAAGGTCGCGTGGCATCCGGGGGCACACAATGAGGCTCGATGGGGCACCCGCGTGGAGCGTGAGGCGCGAGCTCTGGGAAAACCGGTCGGTGTACGTCGCCCCTCTCGCTGCCGCGCTGATCTTCCTATTCGGGCACCTCCTCAGCCTGACTGCCGGCCCGCCGCGACAAGGGGCCTTCGTCGAGCCATTCACGTTCGCGTCACTGGTGATGATGATCGTGGGCGTAGTGGTGGGAGTCTTTTACTGCCTCGACGCCTTCTACTCCGAGAGAAAGGATCGAAGCATCCTCTTCTGGAAATCGCTGCCGGTCTCCGACGGGACAACCGTCCTGTCAAAGGCGATGGTCCCGCTCCTGGTGTTGCCGCTGTTCACGACGGCGGCCACGATCGTGGTCCACCTTGTGATGCTGCTGATGAGCAGCGCCGCGCTGATGATGCAGGGGCTCACGGTCACGGCCCTGTGGCAGGAAGTCGCGCCGCTTGCGATGGCCGTGGAGCTGCTTTACCACATGGTCATCATTCACGTGTTATGGTACGCGCCGATCTTCGCGTGGCTGCTGCTCTCTTCGGCATGGGCTCGACGGGCGCCGTTCCTGTGGGCAGGAATCCCGATACTCGCCATCGCAGTCGTCGAGGAACTCGTCCTCGGCTCAACCCGCTTCCTCGATTCCCTCAACTATCGTCTCGTCAATGGACCGATGAATGCTGCCGGGTCGAGCGACCCAATGGCTCACGTGAATCCGGCCGCTTATCTGGGAAGTCCTCATTTCTGGATCGGACTGGCCGTGGCTGCGCTGTTCCTTGCACTTGCGGCTCGCGTGAGACGCCGCAGCGGACCTACCTGACGCCTGCGACGCGAGCCATGACTTTATTGTCGTGAAAGCTGACCAATTGTCGTGAAGTTGTATTTTGTGACGCGAATCAGCGAATCCGAGAATATTTTTGGATAATTCAGCTGATTGGACGATCAATTGGCTGGCTTGATTTTATGTCGTGCAAGGATAATATTTGTCGTGCAGCCAAGATATATGGCGCGATACTCTGCTAGGCCAAATACCCGTCACCGGGTTGAACGCGATGCCAAGAATCAGCGAAGCCGTCATTGTCGGGGAGTTGAACCGAATAGTTGAACTGCTCAAGGAGCACGCGAGCGGACTCAACCGTGGTGGAATCGGTGAGGCGTACAAGACCCGCCACTCGTCTGACCTCCCGTCACGAACGCTCCAGCGGCGACTCGAGAGGCTCGTCGTAGAGGGGAAGGTTCGTCCAGAGGGTGAAGGCCGTCGAACCGTCTACCGACTCAAAGATGAATCTGGGGAGCAGCCATCCTCAGAGGCCACGCCGAAGCTCTCGGCGCAGGGAGCTCGCCTCCGGGCACTAGTTGGAAGGCCGATCGATGAAAGGGAGCCCGTCGGCTATGAGGTAGACTACCTGCGCGCCTACAAACCCGCAAAGACCCGGTACCTGTCAAAAGGTGATCGCGCGCGATTACGTGAGGTTGGGAGAACCCCGAATGACGACCGACCGGGGGGAACGTTCGCGCGAGACATCCTGGGCCGCCTGCTGATTGATCTCTCCTGGGCGTCGAGCCGTCTTGAAGGGAATACATATACGCGGCTCGATACACAGAACCTGCTGGAGTTTGGTCAGAGGGCTGAAGGGAAGGATGCCGCTGAGACACAGATGATTCTCAATCACAAGGCAGCGATTGAGTACATAGTAGAAGTTGCAACGGACGTCGCGATTCGGCCCGCGACGATCCTTGCGATTCACGCGCTATTGTCAGAGAACCTGCTCGACGACGCCAGTGAAGAAGGACGGCTGCGGGAGAGGCCGGTGGAAATCGGTGGAAGCAGCTACATGCCTACCGCGATTCCGCAAGTAATTGCCGAGGCATTTCAGCGTATCGTTGATAAACTCAATGCGATTCCAGATCCATTCGAGCAGGCGCTCTTCTCAATGGTGCATCTGGCGTACTTACAGCCGTTCATCGACGTGAACAAGAGAACATCGCGGCTGGTCGCCAATCTGTGTCTCATCCGGGCCAACGTGTGCCCGTTGTCGTTCGTCGGCGCCGATGAGGAGGAGTACATCCTGGGAACGTTGGCAGTGTATGAACGCCGGCGCACGGAATTGCTACGAGACTTCTTCATGCGAGCCTACCAGCAATCAGCCGCAAAGTACAAAGTGGTCAAGGCCTCCGTGCCAACGCCTGATCCGCTACGACTGAGATACCGTGATCAGCTGCGTGAAGCAGTGCAGGCAATTGTCAGCGACGGACAGGCTCCAAGTGTCAGGCTGGCTCGCGACAGCGCGGTGCGGCTCGAGATCGCCGAAGAGGACCGCGGCAGATTCGAAGAGCTCGTGATGGAGCTTCTGCTAAGCTTGAACGAGGGATCTGCTGCGCGTTACGGCATACGCCCAAGCCAGTTCCGGCAATGGAATATTCGGGTCCGAGAATACCAGGCGTGAACAGCTGTGAACGGTGAAGTCACGCTAGAAAATATGACTGGGCGGGCCTCCGGTTTATCCACGAATCGGTCATCTTCGCAGTAATCAGGCTGTCGAGGAATGTGTTCGACTGCGGCGGCGACTGCGCCTGGAGGGCGACCGGCACCCGAGGCTGGCATTGTCCGGCCGCAGCGGACCCACCTGACTATCGGGCCTTAGCCGATCGCGCTCTCCACATCTCGCGGACAACGAGGACGAAGGAAAAGGCGCCGGTCACGCCGAGCGCGAAAAGAGTCCAGATGAACCGGAATCCTCCGCCAGACGTGGCGAGCGTACCGATGCCAGCGCCCTGCAGGTGAACGACTGCCACGCCGACCGCCAGGAGCGACGCGAGGAGGATGATGATCTGCCCCGATCGCCGTTCGCCCAGCACCAGTGTCCCGGACAGCCAGACTACCAGGATGAGCACACCAATAAGACTCTTGAGCCCCACCGAGTCCAGCCCGCGGACGACGTCGTCAGCCCAGTGAATCGAGAACAGGATGGCTGAAAGCAGCGACGTCACCGTCAACGCGACATTCCGTTTCATTGGGTTACGCTCCGCGTCTCATTGGTAGCCCCCCCATACGAGAGGCGCCTGAGCTTGTTTCATAGCCTGATTCAGCGTAGCTCCCCGCGAACCACCGGGATGTGATCCAGCCCTCGGCCCGTTTGTCGTATTAGTGGCAGGGAGGTCACATCGAATCCTCCCAGTACACGACAATGATGTCACCATGCTGCGACGCTCCCTGCTGTCGGTGCTCATCTCGCTCGTCGTTCTTTCGTGCGACGACCCCGCTGGTCCCGATGACCTGCTTGGCACCTGGCGTCTGCAGACCGTCAGCGGTCAAGCGCTTCCATTCATTCTGGAGCAGGATGGGACACGAAAGGTCGAGCTGACCGGCGAAACGGTAACGCTGCTTGCTTCGGGCAGGCAAACCATGGTGACCTCGTTTCGTGTCACCGAAGGCGGCAGTGTCTTCGTAGAGTCTATTCCGGCCCCCGGGAATTACACCGTCAATGCCGCCCGCCGACATCTGCCGCGTGTAGACGGTCGGCTACACCGGCAGGGAAGGTGAGCCACAGCAGGACTGCCGCCAGGGCGCAGAGAAATGGCGTGCGCAGAATCTTGGACAAAGTGCACTCGCGGTTCGGGATGAGGTGATGCGGCGTTCAGATATTATGCTAATCTGCGCGATCGATCGGGTCTTGGATGAACCATGGGAGCCGGTTGCCTGACTTCACCGCTGTCAAGCAGCGGAAGTATGTGAGGATGCTGAATCCGCGCAGTCGTCTGGATCTCGGCGGGGAGCGCCCCTATGTGAGCGGGGCTATCCCTCGTGGAGCCTTGCCGTCCTGCAACCGGCTCCAGTTCGCGAGCAGCTCAGACCGGTGCAGCTCGGCCCATTCGAGAACGAGGCGCAGCGCCGTCCGCGGGAAACGGCCGGTCACAATCCCGTCGCTGATCGTGACCGTGATCTGAAACTCACCGTAGATCGCGTGAAAGTGCGGGGGAGCGTGTTCGGTGGCGAACATGCGGATGACTATGCCGAAGAAGCGGCAGATCTCGAGCATCCCCGCAGCATGCTCCAGCCGCCGCTGCACATCCTCATCATCGCGATGCGGCGGCAGCCCATTTTCCGCCCGGAGCCGCTCGTGCAGCCGCTCGGGCGACCAGTCTATGCCATTCGGCCACGTGACGGTGCCGTGTTCCACTCTCACCTGAGCGAACAACCGCGGATCCGTCAGCGAAGCATGCATCTCCCCTCGCAGCTCGTCAGCAAGGTCGATCTCCCCGTTCAATCCGTCGCTGAAACTGAGCCACAGAACGTGGTCCTGGACGTGCCGCACATCGGTAACGGTAACGAGGGTTGTCTGGAGCACGATTCCAACTTCGCCAACCCCCACCGCGGGGCGCAACAGTCGAGGGCCCTCCATTGTCATGACGGCACACGCGAGACAAGCAATCGGGCTGTTAGGATCGCGGCGGCTCTACGCCACGTCTGGAGAAATGATCCGACCCCTACCCGACCCGCGAGATCCGCGACATGGTACTCGGCACAGGCATGGTCGGCGGCATGGAGCAGAGCTACGCACGCCTCGACAGCGACGTGCTGAAGGCGGCCTAAGGCAAGATTGAGGCGTTCGGTCACATCGCGAGCGGTTACTCCACCGCGGAATTCTTCCCAGCCCGCAACACGAGATAACCGGACGCTCCGCACAACATCGATCCCAAGAGAATTCCGAGCCGTTCGAGACCGCGATAATCCGTGGCGCCCGGCTCGAAGGCGAGTGACGCGATGAACAGGCTCATGGTGAAGCCGATTCCGCAAAGCAGTGATGCGCCGTAGAGATGCTTCCAGCCAACCCCTTCGGGAAGCGATGCGAGTCCCGTCTTGATCGCTATCCAGCTAAGGCCAACCACGCCGACCTGTTTCCCGAAGAACAGGCCGAGCACGATCCCGAGCGGCACGGGGTGAGTGATTTCGGTGACCGAGAGGCCTCCCAGCGAAACGCCGGCGTTGGCGAAGGCAAAGACCGGAAGGACACCGAATGCGACCCACGG
>JBPCJP010000153.1:0-49680 GCA_051005175.1 Gemmatimonadaceae bacterium
CAATTCGTCCCAGGCAAAAGAGGTTTACACTCCGAAGAGCGTCATCCCTCACGCGGCGTCGCTGCGTCAGCCGTAAGGCCATTGCGCAAGATTCCCCACTGCTGCCTCCCGTAGGAGTCTGGGCCGTATCTCAGTCCCAATGTGGCTGGCCATCCTCTCAGACCAGCTACCCGTCGTCGCCTTGGTGAGCCGTTACCTCACCAACTAGCTGATAGGCCGCGAGCCCCTCGAAATGCTCCGTAAATTTCCTCGAGTCCAAATGCCTGGTCTCGAGCGTATGCGGTATTACCCGGCCGTTGGGCCGGCTATCCCCCACATTTCGGTAGGTTGCTCACGTGTTACGCACCCGTTCGCCGGTTGCCCAAGGCTTGCGCCTCAGGCCCCCTTGACTTGCATGTGTTAAGCACGCCGCCAGCGTTCATCCTGAGCCAGGATCAAACTCTCCAATAGTTAAGAGATTTCGATTGCTCTCCGAACGCGGCTTTACCAGACGCAAATGCCTCTGGCATTACTGCGTCCGGAATCACTTGTGATATTTCAGGTTCAAAGTCTCCCTCAGCCCCTGAATGGACTGAGATCAAAGACTTCGCCTCGCACATCACTTGATCTCAACTTCGATTTTCAAACAAGTTTGCGTGCCATTCTCAGGCAGCCTTGAATATTACGCGATTCATACCGATTCGTCAAGTGTTTTCACAAAAACTTTCTTCGACGAATCACCCCGCCAATACTCCAGCGAATTTTTTTCCTGGCTTTCAGGGCGGGATCTCATTCTACCCTTTCCGGACCCCGACTTCAACCCCCTGAGTCACCATATTTCCTGAAAGGAAAAACCCGACAAACGGGAAAACCAGGATTCGCTGGAATCCCTGAATACACAGGAAACTGGTGAAAGATCCAGAACGCAACCCTGGCGCCGGGGCAGCCTTACTTTCGACCTCGAACCAAACCCAGATCGGAAACGGATCGGACGGATTTTTTCGGATCCACCTTCCCGGTCACCAATCTCACCGCGCCCCCACACACCCTTGGCCGCGAGCCTTATCCGCCAGATCCGCCTCATCCGTGAAATCCGTTCCCCCGGGGTTCAAAACTCGATGAACACGCCGCACTAAGGGACCTCCACCCGCAGTCCTCAATCCCCCAGTAGATTCCCACCGTGCCGGAGCCCCTCATAATCGGAATCGCAGGCGGGTCAGGAAGCGGAAAGTCCACAGTCGCCGCAAAGGTCGCCTACGCCCTGTCCGACCTGTCAGTCGCGTTCATCGACATGGACGCCTACTACCGCAACTTCACGAACCTCGAGCTCGACGAGCGCCGCCGCCTCAACTGGGACCACCCTGACGCATTCGACTACGACCTCCTCACCGACCACCTCACGAGACTCGCCAGCCGCCACACAATCGACAAACCGGTATACGACTTCGTCACCCACCTCAGATCACCCGACACCGTAGAAGTCCCCGCATCCGACGTAATCGTCATCGACGGAATCCTTCTCTTCGTCGACGAGCGCGTAAGAAACCTCTGCGACGTAAAGGTCTTCGTCGACGCCGACCCGGATATCAGGCTCATCCGCCGCATCCAGCGCGACATGGCGGCACGAGGGCGACCACTCGATGAAATAGTCGACCAGTACCTGTCGTCAGTGCAGCCGATGCACCTCCAGTTCGTCGAGCCGAGCAAGAGATACGCAGACATCATCGTGCCGAGGGGCGGTCACAATCAGGTGGCAATCGAGATGATAGTCGCAAAGATCATCCAGCGCCTGGAGCCAGCCACCTGAAGCATCTCAATCCGTCCTGGCAGTTCCATGCCACCCTGGAATCACCTGCCGCTTTCACCCGGCGGGAGTGGCGTGCCCTCACACTTTGTTGCGGCGCCTACGTCGCCCTCATGCTTGCGATCCTCTTCAGCATCGACCCGGCGTTCTTCTATCCGCGAATCGAGACTGACCAGCTTCTCTACCTGCTGAAGGCGAAGTCCCTTGTCGAAACCGGAAGCACGGCTGCCCGCTTGTACGTGAACGCAGACCCGTTCGCGTATGCAGCAATGCCCGGCGTGCTGCGCGCGCCCTTTCTCCTCATGTTCGACGAGCCGATGCGCCGTACGCTCTGCTCACGCTCGCCTGCCTCGTGATCTCAGCGTCGGTTCTTTCGGCACCGCAGCCAGTTGCGTCGCGCAGGCTTTCGATCGCCCTGTTCATTGCACTCTTCATCACGGCCTTCATGGTGCGATTCACGGCTCCGGCACTCCTCGTTCCCGTAGCCCTCCTGGCGCGCGGGCGCTGGAGCGAGGTCTCGATCTCCCGGCGAACCCGGGGGCTCATCATCGCGTTCCGGCCTTATTCCTGGTCGTCCTCGTAATCCTCAACGCCCAGGCAATCTTCGGCCGCTATCTCGTTGAGCCCTTCGTGTTCGTTAAGTACGCAGACAAGACAGGCATGGGCCTCAACGTCTTCGGCTCCGCGATTCCGTCGCAGATAATTCCGGTCTTCAACCTCGGTTTCGACGTGATGCCGGCGGCGAACAAGTTCCAGCCAGTCTTCGGCACCACAGTGCGAGATTCATTATGGACAGCGGTGGGATTGCTCATTTCCGGAATAACGGCCATCGGTCTCGTCAGGTCAGCCAACCGGATTCTCCCGGAAGCTGCATACCTCCTGGTCGTCCTTCCGGTGCTCGGCGCGATGATTCCGAGCACGACACGGTACCTGATGGCCTACCAGCCAATTCTGTGGTTCATGTTTGCTGCGGGTGCAGCATTTCTGCTCCAGCCGTGGAAGAACATGCTGGCAGCAAGACAGTTTCGGATTGCGGCTGCGCTTGCGTTAGTACTTGCGGCAACCGGTTTAGTCGCGCTACGCTCGGCGCGCACGGCAAGAACCGCAGGCGGAGCGGCCAGCGCATCCGCTCTCGAGCGCCCGCTTCGCTATACAGCTGAAGTGGCGATGACATTCCGTGGGCTCAGAGATTTTCTGGAAACCCTGCCTGCCGGGCGCGCTCTGATCGTCAGCGGTTACGGCGAGGCGGGCCGCTGGGCGGTCATCGCGGATCGCCCCAGCTACCGCCCGGACAGCCTGCTCCGCGCGACGGTGCGCGAGAAAGAGGTGTATACGGTGCTCTCCTGTGGAACTCCGGCAGCCTGCGCCCCATTCGAAGAATGGCACGAGATGCGTGCAAAGCGGATCGCCGTGCACGGCGACGTTACATATGAGAAGGTGTTCGAGCGGCGAACCGGGAGCGCCCGGGCAACGGTTCACCGGATGTCAGTATCGCCCGCCCCGGTTCCCGCCGGCGATCCAGCTCAGTCAGCTTCGGGGCGAACTGCGCGGTAGGAGTCGGCCGCCATCCGCAACGCCAGCAGCGCCGACGCCTCGAGGTCAAAGGAAAGCGTCAGCTCGGCAAGCCGGTTCGGGCTCTGCCTGCCAAGGCGCTTCGCCATTCCGTCGCAGTTCGAATGGCGCCTGATGTACTCGCGGCTCGCATGCCAGAGCATGTTACCCTTGTGCCACCAGTCAGCATCGGCGCCATTCGCGCGCTCGGCGGCTTTCTCATAACCGACAATCGCCGAGCCCAGCGCGTCATCGCAGAGATAGGCTATCTCGAGCGCGGACCTCTGCTCATCCTCGCTCGCGCCCTTGTCGACGAGCCGCGCGTATCGCGAATGCTGCCGGTGGCACTCAGCGGCAGCACGATACAAAGTGTCGGCCTGCTCGAGCAGATTTGCGGCCTTCGACGGCATCTAGCGACCGAAACCGAAGATGCTCTGCACGAAACCGCCCGACTTGCGGTCGGCTTCCTCGATGAGCTGAAGCTCACCCTTGTCGAGCCAGATGCCGCCACAATCGCTGCACTCGTCGATCTTTACCCCATGGTGATCGCGCTCCACGAGATCCGCGCCGCACTTTGGACATTTATTGTAGTGCACGCTGCGCTCCTGCTTCAGCCGCTCGGCATCGAGCCGGGCACGACGCTCCTTCATGAGGTCGGCGTCAAGACGCGCGAAATACTCGTCTTCGTTCCTGCTCGGTTTCTCTTCGATCGCCATTGTCGTCGTCCCCTCGCTCGTGACTGTGAATCTTCAGGAAGTATTGTCGCGACGCTATTCAAAAGGAAGTGCGGAAACGCTTCACCGCGCAGCCGCGCCATTGCCGCCAGTGCCTCGGGGGGATATTCTGCGCGGGGCGCCGCGGCGCCAGCCGCGGCATCCGCGGGATGGATGACAAAACTCAAAGGCGGGACAGCCCGTTGGACCTCGAGCGGACTTCGTACGATTTCCATTCACAACTTGAATCTCCATCGGCGTTCATTCGCCGCGAATGGAAAACCATCGCCCTCTGTACCGCGGCGTTTGTCGTGGCGATGCTGGCCGCTGTCTTTTATGTCGACCCGGCATTCTTCTACCCCCGCCTGTCGAGCGATCCCCTCAACTACTGGCTGAAAGCCAGGGCACTTGTCGAGTCAGGGACCACGGAAGCGTCCTGGGCGGTAAACCTCCGGCCTTTCGCTTACGTCGCTTTGCCGGGAATCCTGCGAGCCCCCTTTCTTCTCGCATTCTCCGACTTCGACGACCAGCTGCGCGGGATGCAGGTTGCGAACATCGCCATCGTCGCCTCTGTGGCGCTGATGTCCGCATACATCTTCTCCTGGGTCCTGCCGGTCGCCAGGCACCGGATGGCGATCGCATTCGCGTTTGCGTTCACGCTTCTCAGCCCGATCTGGGTGGCGAATGTTTTTCTTCCACTCGCCGATGCGCCATACGCGGGCTTCACCCTCGCCACACTCATTGTATCTGTTCGCCTCTTCTGCTCTGACCGGCCGCTTGCGAGCCGCCCGTGGCTCATCGCTCTCGTCGCGATCCTGTTCACTGTTTCGTTTCTCCTGCGTTTCACCGCGCCAGTGCTCCTGCTCTTCATGGCCCCGCTCGCGCTTGCGCGGTGGAAGGGAAGAACCGTGAGCACGCGGGCCCGGTGGGCCGGTGCGCTGGTCGCGCTGATGGTGGTGGTTCCCCTCATCATGCTCAACCTCGGTACGATACGAGGTCGATACTTCAGGGAGCCGTTCGCGTTTCTGGAGAGAGGCGACAAGACAGGGATGCTGATCAACCTGTTTGGCGCAGGGTTCCCGACGCAGATAATTCCGACGTTTCAGCTCGGATTCCTTCACCCGCCGATCGTCGACACATACAGCACTTCGTTCTCGAACGCCGTGCCCGACATGGCATGGGCGGCGTTCGGGATTCTCATATCAGTCGTGATAGTCGCCGGAATTTGGTTCGCGCGGCGGCCGTTTCTCCCCGAAATACTTTACTTTCTCGGCGCCCTGCCCGTACTCGCTCTGATGATGCCGAGCACGACGCGGTACCTGATGCCGTACCAGCCGCTGTTCTGGATATTTTTCTATCTCGGGGCGGCAACGCTTGCGTATCGCCGCGCATCCTGGGTGGTAAGGCTTGTTCATTCCCGCGTTGCGGTGATCGGGATCCTTGTCGCAGCGGTCGGACTCGCGGTCGGCCTGCGCGCCTGGAAGGTCGCCGGCTCGGCGTCCGAGAGTTATTTCGCCGTGACGGTGCAACGCGTTCCGGCCTACGTCACCGAGGTGAGCGGCGTCTTCAGGTCCCTTCGCGGCTATCTTGAAACCCTGCCAAAGGACCGGGCTCTGCTGATCGGCGGGCGCGGTACTGTCGGCAGGTGGAAAGCAATCTCGGACGTCGACTACTACGCCGCTGACAGCGCGCTCTCGCGTGTCGTCTCAGAAAAGGACGTGTATCTGCTCATCGAATGCGGGACTCAGGAGGCGTGTCTCGCCTGGGAAATATGGAAGGAGCGTACGATTAACAGGCTGCTCACCTTCGGCGAGTTCGATTTCGAACCCGTTTTCGAGTCGCGGTCGGGTCGGTCGAGAGCCGAAGTGCTGCGCCTGAGGCCAAGGGATTGAAGGCCACGCGGCAGCTGGTCGCCGGCGATCGCGTAGTAGTCGCGGGCGCAGGTCCTGCCGGGCTAACGGCGGCCTACCTTCTCGCGAAGGGCGGGTTCGACGTAACAGTGCTAGAGGGCGATGACATCGTTGGGGGAATCTCCCGGACTGCGCGCTACAAGGAATTCAGGTTCGACATCGGCGGCCACAGGTTCTTCACCAAGATCACGCCGGTTCAGGTCATCTGGGAGGAGCTGCTCGGCGACGAGTTCATCGATGTTCCCCGACTCTCGCGAATTCATTACAACGGAAAGTTCTTCAATTATCCGCTCAAGGCGGCAAATGCCCTGTCGGGCCTGGGCCTGTATCAGGCGACGATGATCGTGATGAGTTACGCGCGGGCGCGGCTGCGGCCGAATCCTGTCGAGGAGAATTTCGAGCAGTGGGTATCGAATCGCTTCGGCTCGCGTCTCTACCGAATCTTTTTCAAGACATACACGGAGAAGCTGTGGGGCCTTCCCTGCACTGAGATCCGGGCCGAGTGGGCCGCTCAGCGGATACAGGGCCTCTCGCTGATGCGCGCAATTCTTTCGGCGACGTCGCTCCAGAGGCGATCTGTCCACATAAAGTCGCTCATCGATGAGTTTCGTTATCCGCGGCTTGGACCGGGGCAGATGTGGGAGCGCGCGGCGGAACGCGTCGCCGAGCTGGGCGGCCGCGTGCTGATGTCGCACAAGGTTGAATCCTACGAGATGGGCGACAACGGTGAAGTAGCCGCGGCGATAGTACGGTCACCCGAGGGCCGGAAGCGGATCGAGGGGGAACACTTCATCAGCACGATTCCACTGCGGTCGCTCGTCAGGTCATTTCAACCGGCTGTTCCCGCCGATGTCGCAGCGGCAGGAGAACGCCTGGCATACAGGGATTTCATCCTCGTTGCGCTGATACTGGACAGGGAGAACATCTTCCCGGACAACTGGATCTATGTACACACGCCGGGCGTGAAGGTCGGCCGGATTCAGAACTTCAACAACTGGAGCCAGGCCATGGTTCCGCGCGCAGGGGCCACCTGCGTGGGGATGGAGTATTTCTGTTTCGCCGGCGACGGGCTCTGGAACATGCCCGATGATGAGCTGATAACGCTCGCCGGGAAGGAACTCTCGGAGCTCGGTCTGGCGCCGGGCGCGCGCGTAGTGGACGGCACGGTCGTGCGAATGCCGAAGGCGTACCCGATCTACGACACGACATATAAGGAAAGCGTTGATACAATACGGAAGCATCTCGCCGCCATTCCGAACCTTGTCACCGTCGGGCGCAACGGGATGCACAAGTACAACAACCAGGATCACTCGATGTACACCGCGATGCTGGCACTGGAGAACATGTCGGGGGCAGCCCACGATCTCTGGGCCGTGAACACCGACCTCGAGTATCACGAGGAGCAGCGCGTCGAGCCCGCCAATGCGCCAGCAGAGGAGGCGGCCGCATGAAGGAAATGGAAGAGATCCTTCTCCCCGGCGAGCCGAAGGTAGTCGAGGCCGAGCTTCCGCGGTCGTCGCTGATGCTTTTCGCGCCGGTGGACAAGCGGGCGTTCGGAGTCGCAATCGGCCTGGCGTCCGCAATTGGAGTCATGGCGCTGACAACGGCAGAGCTGCTGATGACGCCGATGCCGTCGCTGCGCCTCGATCTGCTCAGCCAGTTCTTCGCTGGCTACACAGTTTCGTGGGCCGGCGCGTTGATCGGCGGAGCCTGGGGTTTCTTCGTCGGTTTCTGTGGCGGCTGGTTCACGGCCTTCACCAGGAACCTCGTGCTTGCATTGTCACTGTTCATGCTTCGAAGCCGCGCCGAGCTCGACGGCTCCCGCGATTTTCTCGACCACCTGTAAGCGGAGCGCGGATGAATCGAAACGACGAGCTCAACACTCTGCTGAAGCTGAACGCCCGGGCATGGGGTATCGCGATCGGCCTCCTCCTCGGGCTCGGCTTGTTTCTGGCCACGGTGGTATTGCTGCTGAAAGGCGGTTCTACCGTCGGGCCGCACCTCGCCTTGATCGGCGCATATCTCCCCGGCTACCGGGTGACGTGGGGCGGCGCCTTCATCGGGTTCGTCTACCTGTTCGTCATAGGGTACGCGATAGGCAGGCTGATCGGAGGCGTTTACAACGCCCTGGTCAGGACCGACGGCTGAGGAGGGCGACGGTCGCCCCCGCGATCAGCGACGACACGGCGTTGGCTGTATAGATGAAGTGGAGAGGCAGAGCCGCTGCGGCGAACCCGACGCCGCGCCTGTCTCTCAGCCACGAGAGGAGCCCGTAATTAGCGATTGCGAAGGTCGCGAACAACGCGACCGCAGCGAGTGCCAGCATTGATGACTTCAGGAGAATTGCCCCAAGTGCCGTCACTATCGCACCACCAGCGAGTGCCGCACTCGCCTGCTCCCCCGCTCCAAGACTCAGTCCCCGTGGGCTGAAGAGCATTTTTCGCTCGACGAGCAGCCGGGCCCATGGCAGTCCCCGCCGCGTGAAGTCGGAGATGATCATCCCCCCAAGTGTCCAGCGCTTGAGGTGAGTGCACTGGATCGCCGGATCGAGCACTATGCGGTGCCCGGCATCGCGAAGGCGGTAGCCAAGCTCGACATCCTCGATCTCCGGCCGCCGGTAGCGGGTTTCGTCGAACATTCCCGCCGACTCGAGCACGTCGCGCCGGATTGCGCCGCATCCGGCCCAGAAGCTTTCGACGTCACCGACGCTGCTCTGATGGACACGGTGATGGAGCAGGTTACGATACTCGGAGACGAGGCCAGTGTGCGCAGGCTGGTCGTCGTATGATCCGAACACGGCGTCTATCGTCGGATTGCCGAATGCTTCGACGATTCGGCTTAGCGCGTCGGGATGGACGACGACGTCTGCATCGACGAACGCGACGAGTGGCGCCGATGCGCTGAGCGCGCCTGCATTTCGTGCTCGAGCGGGTCCACCTGCAGGAGCCGGGAGCGTGACGACGCGATCGCCGCCCAGCGCAACCTGAGCCGTTTCCTCATCGCTGCTGCCATCGTCGACCACGACGAGCTCCCACTCGCCGGCCGGCAGGTCGCTCGCGCGGAGCGCGATGATGCATTTCTCGAGGTATCCCGGCGAGCGGTGCGCGGGGACGATGACGCTGAGCCGGGGCGCCGTCATGGGGAAAGCAACAGAGGGACTTCTCTCGAAGTCCCCCTAGGCAATCGCGTCTGAAGCCAGCCGCTCGATGTGTTCAAGTGCGCCGTGTAGGAATCGAACCTACAACCTAATGATTAAGAGTCATTTGCTCTGCCAATTGAGCTAACGGCGCGGCTTTGTAGCTGCACGATGGTGCGCCAGGAGGGAATCGAACCCCCGACCCACAGCTTAGAAGGCTGTTGCTCTATCCAACTGAGCTACTGGCGCAGGTATCATTGAAAGTTAACAAATCGCGGGGCCGCGTTGAAGGCCTTGAAGCGCAATCTGCAGGACAACCGCGCAGAATTCCAGCGCCGCCTCGCACCGTTTAGCGTTGCTCCGGATCCTGCTCGCCGACTGAGCGTGCAGCGACCCGGCTTTGCGCGTCTATCTGGCTTTGACCGGAAAGCACCTTCGTCACGAAGCGCTGGCCCTCGGACACTCGCTCGATCTCGACGGCGATCGAGCCATGCCGTGCTCGAGCCGCTCGAGGCGCTGGGCCACTTCGCCTGACAACTCGCGCGCCGGCTTTGCGCCGCGTTTCTTCCAGCGCCTTCGAGCGAAATAGAGAACGACAGGTATGGCGAACAGAAGAGAGAAGAAGCCACCGGCCATGACGCCCGTTTCGAAATCTTCGTCCGACGATGACGGCGAGGTTTCGGCGACGTTATCGATACCCCGGGCGCACGCGGGGCGGCTGGTGCGGCGGATTCCTGAGGCTGAGTTGATGCTTGCATAAGGTTTCTACGTTTCCTGTATGCCAGAGGTTACAGAAAGGCTCGCTCGCACGGAAGTTCGCGGAAGGGCCGAGGCGGGATCGGCGAAGGATCGGACTTGGTGGAAACGGCGGGCAAAGCCCCCGGCGTCGAGGCCGTTAAAAACTCCACCGTCATTTCGACGATGGAGTTCAGGCCCATCATATGTCGGGGCGCCCGGATTTGAACCGGGGACCTCCTGCTCCCAAAGCAGGCGCGATACCGGGCTACGCTACGCCCCGAAAACTCAAACTACAATCTAAGCGCTCACCCGGCCCAGTCGAGCGTCCGGTTTATCTTTCCCATGAATGACTCCACCAATCGATACCAGGTCAGCCTCAGCTGACGCCGTGATTCCCGCTGCGCGACCCCTTCTCGACCGCAGGCATGACCTTCCCGTCGTCACGATCCTCTTCTGCGTCATCATGGCGATCGGAATCCTCGCAAGGGTCTGGGATTTCAATTCCGTTCCTCCGGGGCTGAGCCAGGACGAGGCTTCCAGCGGTGTCGACGCGATGAGCCTCCACCGGTTCGGATTGAGCCGCAACGGTATGTCGTTTCCCGTGCATTTCGTTTCCTGGGGGAGCGGGCAGAACGCGCTTTATGCTTACCTGCTCATACCCTTCATCGCGATCGGCGGCCTCACTCCGGCGATGGTCAGGGTGCCGATGCTTCTGACGGGTATTCTCGCCCTACCCCTGATGTTCGTTGTCGCGAGGCGAATGGTCGACGCCAGATTCGGCCTGCTCGCAATGTTCCTTCTGGCAATCAGCCCGTGGCACATTCTTCTGTCGCGATGGGGACTCGAGTCAAACCTCCTCCCGTTCGTCTTCCTTGCCGGTTTCGCCTCCACGGTCCTGTCCCGAAAGGATAACCAGTGGTTCGTCGCGGCCTGCCTTTTCTTCGGCCTTTCGCTCTATGCGTATGGAACAGCGTATGTCGCGGTTCCAGTGTTCCTGCTGCTCGCGATTCCGATTCTCCTGCGAACCGGCCGGCTCAGCCTCAGATCACTTTCCTGGGGGATTGCCACGATCGGTATCGTTGGATTGCCGATTGTCCTGTTCGTCCTGATAAACTCGTTCGACCTCAGTACCATACGGCTTGGCCCGCTTACGATTCCGCGTCTCCCAGCAGAATCGAGATATGAAACGCTTGGAGCGATCTTCGGGACGAACCCCCTGGCAGCTTTCTGGGGCAACTTCCGCACTGTTTTTTCCATTCTGCTCCGTCAGACCGACCAGCTCCCATGGAACATCGTCGAGCCATACGGCTACTTCTACCGGTGGACCTTCCCCATAGCCGTCGCCGGGGCCGCTCTCATTCTCCCCCTTCGACGGGGACGACGCATTCATCCCGACAGGATGCTTCTCCTCTGCTGGCTGGCTGCGGCGATAGCGGTCGGACTCCTGCAGCCGGTGAACATCAACCGGATGAACATCTTCTTCATTCCCCTGCTTCTGTTCACGGCCTTCGCCATCTGGTTTGCTTCCGAGCGATGGAGGCTGGTCATTCCGCTATCGACTGTCGCTTTTCTTGCGGCCTTTGCCTTCTTCACGCGCGAATTCCACGGTGACAGGCATCGCGAGCGGGCGGAGCGCGCATTTTTCGCCGGCCTTCTTCCGGCGATTGAGTTTGCCCGGAGCAGCGCAGACGATGGCGAGCAGATCTGCGTTTCGGGCAAGGTGAACATGCCCTACATCTTCGTGCTCTTCTCCAGGCAGGCGGACCCGGCGAGCTACATCAATACGATCGACTACCTGGATCCGGCTGATTCCTTCAGGGTTGTCGAGACGATGGGCCGCTACAGCTTCGGCGCGGCGAACTGCAGGGATGAGCCCGGCACTGTCCATGTCCTTCTTGACGGTGAGATGCCGCCGGACGAGCCGGGCCACACTGTGACGAGCTTCGGGGCGTTCGACGTCTACGCTGACTAGAGTGACTGGAGCAGCGCGCGAAACGCCCTGCCGCGATGGCTCACTCGTTGCTTATCCCTGGTGCTCGCTTCACCAAAAGTCACGCCGAGCTCGGCAGATCTGAAGTAGGGGTCGTAGCCGAATCCCTCGCTTCCTCGTGGCACGTCGGTTATCGCTCCGCGGGTTTCCCCCACCTCCACACGCTCGAGCACTTCGTCAGCGTATGCAGCCGCGCAGACGTAGCTTGCCGACCTGTCATCGATGCCTGCGAGCTCCCCGAGGAGCTTTGCATTGTTCGCATCGTCGAGTGCCTGCCCGGTCAGGTCCGACCGACCCGAGTATCGCTTGCTGCGGACGCCGGGGGCGCCCCCAAGAGCGTTCACGCATAGTCCGGAATCATCGCTGATCGCCGGAAGTCCTGTCAGACGGGCGAAGTATCGCGCCTTGGCCAGCGCGTTCTCCTCAAAGGTTTCATGACATTCGATTGCATTCTCGTCGGCCGACTCCTCTATACCCGCATCGAGAAGCGACACCCCGGTCATTCCTCCTTCGGCAAGAATTCCCGCTAGCTCGCGAAGCTTCCCGGCGCTGCGGGTAGCGACGAGAACGGGCCTCGCGCGATTCACACGCCGAGCGACTGGCGCTGCAGCGCGTCGAGCCGCTCGATCCCGGCAACGGCGAGGTCGAGCAGCGAGTCGAGCTGGCCGCGATCGAACGTTCCGTGCTCACCGGTTCCCTGTACCTCAACGAATTGCCCGGTGGAGCTCATCACGACGTTCATGTCAACTTCCGCCCGCACATCTTCAGGATAGTCGAGATCGAGCCGCGCTTCGCCGTCAACCACGCCGACGCTTATCGCGGCAACACGGCGTTTCACCGGAGTGACGAGAATCTTCCCGCTCTCCACCATCCAGGTGAATGCGTCTACGATCGCGACAGATGCCCCGGTTATCGCCGCTGTGCGAGTCCCCCCATCGGCCACGAGAACGTCGCAGTCGAGCTTCACAGTGAATTCCCCGAATGCGAAGTCGTCGAGCATCGCACGAACGCTCCGTCCGATGAGTCGCTGAATCTCCTGCGTGCGGCCACCGACCTGCGACCGCTCGCGGGACGTTCTCGTCTTGGTAGCGCGCGGCAGCATTGCATATTCTGCGGTCAGCCACCCCTGCCCGCTCCCGCGGCGCCAGCCGGGAACTCCGTCCTCGACTGATGCAGTGCAGAGGATGCGCGTGGCGCCGAAGGACGCCAGGCACGATCCCTCCGCGTATGGGGCGACTGCTCTTTCGAGCGTGACCGCGCGAAGGTCGCCGTTACCGCGGTCGGCGCGAACAGACATTTTATCCGCCACTCAGCTTCTCTATGATTGAGGTTGTCGATTGTCCGGGAGTGAGCGGAATCACTACCACTTCCCCACCCCGCGCCATTACCTCGCGCGCGCCGACGATCGTCTCGACAGTATAATCGCCTCCCTTCACTATCACATCGGGCTCGAGCGCGACAACGAGGTCGATCGGTGTGTCCTGGTCGAACAACACAACCGCGTCAACCATTTCGAGCGCGGCGAGCACGTACGCGCGCTCGGATTCTCCTCGCACAGGCCTTCCGGGCCCTTTCAGGCGCTGCACCGACGCATCCGTGTTGAGCCCGACGATGAGCGAGTCGCCCCTGGCGTGGGAGGCTGACAGGATATCGATGTGGCCGGGATGAAGGAGATCGAAGACGCCGTTCGTGAAGACGACCCGGCCGGGCTGGCCCCTTCGCCAGCGGACAGCCTCCTCCAATCCCATGATCTTATCCGCCGGCGCCCGAGGCGTCAGAATGTTTTCTCGGCGGATGGTCTAAGGTGAAACGTCCGCTCGTAGAACGGGAGGCGGAGCTTCGCATCGTATTCTGTCCAGATTCTTATGCGCCTTTCGTCTCGAACTATTTTGACCTCCCTTGCG
Source organism: Gemmatimonadaceae bacterium (assembly GCA_051005175.1). Taxonomy (GTDB): domain Bacteria; phylum Gemmatimonadota; class Gemmatimonadetes; order Gemmatimonadales; family Gemmatimonadaceae; genus UBA4720. The sequence goes on from JBPCJP010000153.1 coordinate 13,726, forward strand.
GAAGGGGGAAGCTTCACTGAATCCGAAAATGCGCGGAGGCGGCGGCTCATTTCCGCGTCACTTCGGGTTGCAGCAAACCTCGTCTCCTGCTTCATGGCGTCGCGGTAGCGGAAGTATGCCACCACGTCGTCAAACACGACGTATCCAACGTAAATGACACACGCAACGATCGCGAGCTGGAACAGGCAGCCGAGCCTTCCGGCCCCACGCCGCGACCGCATGTGGGAACCTGACTTCACCACTGCGACTGGGCTCCCTGGATCACCTCGTTCACGATCCGCTCTATCGCCTGCTTCCTGCCGCTCGCTTCCCCGCGCTCCTCATATTGCCCTTCGGCAAGAAGCCCTTTCCGCTGCCAGAGCGCTTTCCCAGAGGACTGGTCTATCATCTCGATGTCGACAGATATCTGGAGTTGCCTGCGCGCGCTGGTCTGGTTCTGGTTCGTGGCGCTGTATCCGATCGGGATGTCGGTTTCGTAGCGCTGGATGGTGCCCCTGACGATCGCGCTGGCCCGGCTTTCAGCCGCCTCGCGAAGCCCAAGCCGGTTTCGCAGCTCGTTCCGGAGTGCAAGAGCGAGCTCCTGCTGGATCTCCGGGGTGGCGGTGAGATTCTCGAAAGGAATTATCGCGACGGTGCGGACGTGCGATGGCAGGCCCCCGCCGGCGAAGCCGTAGGGCATGCAGGAAGACACCAGAATTAGGAAGCTAAGGGCCCCAGATAGACGCATCGAACGGCTGTACCTCCTCGTCGCGCGTGATTCCGAGCCACAGCTTCCTCCGGCCCGGGACCTCATATAGTAGACGCCCGCCATCATCCCTCGTAACCAGTTCGGCGATGCGGCCCCCACTCAGGCGAGCGAGGCGCATCAACCGATTCCCCTTTATGGTAACTCTCCACGCAGTCGGTCGCCCGATGTCGGCATGGAGCAGTTCGCCTTCGACCGTGATAACCGTATCGGGCAGCGCCGGTATTGCAAGCCTGCCAAGCGCAGCCCACATCATTTCAGGCGGGGGGAGGAATCGCTCAACCTGCGCCTGATTCGTGGCGCGCAGGGTGTTCCCTATGAGGAACGCCCGTCCCACCGGAATACCGCCGGCGAGAAAGAGGTCGACCCGGGCGCTGTCGGGCGACGCCACCCGAATCGCCCCCTCTCCCCGGGCTATGAGGGCGTTTTCCTCATAGTCCCAGCGGAAAACGATCAGCCGGTGTCCCTGCGCAAACTCGATGACCGGAAGTGCGCGATCGGGGGCGGGAATGCCGGCAAGAGGTCGCACCTGGCGGGCGCACCCGCTGGACACGAACGAGATCGCGACGACGGCCATCGCAACGCGAGAGTTCATTTCACCGTCACCGCAATGATACCATCGCCCTGGATAATCGAGTCAAGAACCCCATAGCCGCTGAGCACCCGGCCGAAAACAGTGTAGTGTCCATCGAGATGGGGTTGTGGTGAATGGGTGATGAAATACTGGCTCCCGCCCGTGTCGGGCCCGGAGAGCGCCATGCCGAGCGCGCCGCGCTCGTATCTCCGTGGATTCATCTCGTCACGAATCGCATACCCGGGGCCGCCGCTGCCGTCGCCGCGTGGATCCCCGTCCTGTGCGACAAAGTTGGGAACCACTCGATGAAATGCAGTACCCCTGTAATAACCTGCGCTCGCGAGATTCATGAAGTTCCATACAGTGAGCGGCGCGTCAGCGCCATGAAGCTCGAGAAGGATATCGCCATGGCGCGTCGATATTGTCGCGCGCTGCGTCTCGCCCCTGAGCGCGGGAACAACGAGGGTGCTTACGACACTCTGGTACCACGAAAACTCGCGCGGGTTTCCTTTTACGGCCTTCCACGCGGAAAGAAGTGAGAAGTCACCGGCAGCAGCCCGAACGAGCGGATCGTCGGATGCCGCGAGCGCGGCAATTCTTCGCCTGACCGCCGGCGAAAACGCCGCGCTGTCGCGCCTCCACGCAGCCGCGAGGTACGAGACGGCAGCAATGCGCGCATCGTTGTCCGAATCGGCGAGTGATAGCGCATATGCGTCGAGCACGGCAGGTATCTCTGACGCGCGCGCCCGGCCCCTGAGCCCTCCGATGGCCGCCGCGCGAGCGAACGCGTCGCGATCGGCAAGGCCGGCCAGAAGGACCTCGCGAACCGGCGCCGGCGGACCCGCCGTATCAGTCCCCGCGACTATGCCATAGGCGACGGCGCGCACGCGGCCGTCTTCGTCCCGGAGCATTGATCGCGCGGCGGTGCGCCACACGGCGGAATCGAGAGATGCCCCGGCAGCGGCGAGTGCAGCGGCCCGATACCGGAAGTCGTTGTGCGATCTCCACGATTGCAGCTCGGGAAGCACGGCTCCGGCGCGCGCCGCCGATGCGAGGAGGCTCGATCGGTACGCGAGCGTCGTGTCCCGGCTCCATAACGGAACCCAGACAGCGACAGTCGAGTCAAGCACTGTCCCAAGCGCCTGCGCGGCAGCGATCCTTACGTTGGCGTCGGCATCCTCGGTCGCGCCGGCGACTGCCGTGGCAACTGTATTATCGTATGTCGCAAGCGACCGTATCGCGTTTATCCTGACGTGCGGATGGGGGTCCGCCGCGAGACGAAGCAGGACCGGTAGCGCGACATCGGCCAGCGAATCGCCGGCCGCAGAACGGGCGAGCCCGCGGGCGATCTCCGCGCGCGTCCGCTGCCTCCCAGCGACATCCAGGACATATGCGTCGGCGGTCCGGCTGCTGCCCGCTGTCACCAGCGCCGGTGGGCCGATCCGCGCAGCAGCTTCGCTTGCGGAAAAGCGAATGAACTCGCGGCGGTTCGCGAGTGCTACGAGATCACGCACTCCGGAGGGGGCACGGAATCTCGCGATGGCGTAACTAGCAGCCCACATGACGGACGGCCTGTTCGACATTGCCAGATACGGACGCAACTCGGCCACTGGAACCGGCCGGAGCTTCGCGGACGCAAGCAGCAGCTGAACTGTGCGACCCTCGTCGCTGACCGGTCTCGCCAGCGCGGCCACGATCGCACCGCGGGCAGGGGCGCCGATTTCTCCGAGCGCCCAGGCCGCTTCCCGCGCGACGGCGGCTTGTCCGTCGAGCGCGGCGGTCAACGCGGCGACAGATCCCGAGTCGACGAGCAGTCCGAGCGAGTAGGCAGCGTTCGAGGCAACGGTGATATCGCTGTCGGCCAGCAGTCCGCGAAGCCGCGCCACTCCGGGCATCCCCGTCGGCGACCCAACTTGCCCGACGCCGAGTACCGCGGCCCTTCGGAGAGGAGCCCAGGCCGATGCGAGAGCACTGTCAACGAGCGCGGCGTCAAAGCTTCTCGAATCCGTCATCGCAAGAAGTCGCGCGTAGAGCCGGGCTTCATGCCCGGCGGGCTCGCGGACAGCAGTCTGTGCGGCAGTGTCGGACGCGGTAACAGCGATCGCTGTAACAGCGATCGCTGCAACGGCGAGAAGAGTTCTACGCAACCGCATCTTCAAGTGCTTTCCTCAGGTCAGGTGGCATCGCGATGAGCTTTCCATCCGTGTTTATCGATGCAAGCGTCGTGGTGGCGGTGACGAGCTTCGTGCCCGTCTCCGCATTCTCTATGAGGTAATGAAACGTCACGCTCCGCGAACGCACGTCCTGGAGGGTCGTCTTCACCCTGATGCGGTCCTCGTACTTCGCGCCGCCGTGATATCGAAGCGATGCGTCGACGACTGCCAGCGCGACTCCTTCCCGCTCGAGGTCGGCATAGGATCGTCCGAGCCGCTTGATGAGGTCGGTGCGCCCCATCTCGCACCACACCAGATAATTGGCGTGATAGACGACCTGCATCTTGTCAGTTTCGGCGTAGCGAACGAGAAACTCTATCTCGCCGGTCACCGGGTTCGCTGAGGAATTCGGCATTGGCGAATAAGATAAGCCGGCCGGCACCTGGTCGCCGGTTTGTGAACGGTATGCTGCACGGCTAGAATTGGCGGGTGCTCAAGTCGCCGTGTTATGTGATTTCAGACGCTCACCTCGGAGTCGCGTCGCCCGAAGTCGAGCGGGCCCTCGTCGCTTTCCTGAGGGGACTCGCTGACCGGGCTGGCTCGCTTCTCATAAACGGAGACCTCTTCGATTTCTGGTTCGAGTGGAAATCGGTAATCCCGCGCAACAGCTTTCGCGCCCTCGCCGCTCTCGCGGACCTGCGCGAGGCGGGCGTCCCGATAGTGTATGTCGCCGGGAATCACGACTGCTGGGGCGACGACGTCCTCACGAAGGACATCGGGGTCGACTATCACCCTGGACACTGGGAAGGGTCGCTCGCCGGGTGGAAGGCGCGCGTCGAGCATGGAGATGGTCTTCGTGAGATCGAGGACCGGGGGTACCGAATGATCAGGCCAATCATGCGCAACCGGCTCGCGATAAAGGCCTTCCGCGCGCTCCATCCCAACTGGTCGACGCGGCTGGCCGTTGGCAGCTCCGGCGCAAGCAGGACCTACAGGACGAGAGACCAGGGACGCGGCCTGCGCTCGATCGCCCTTCGCGAGCTCCAGGCCAAACCGGAACTCGAGCTGCTCATCTACGGCCATTCGCACGTCGCGGCCCTCGAGCGCGCTCCAGCGGGCGGAGTCTTTGCGAATGCCGGGTCGTGGCTCGATGCCCCCACATATCTGCGCGTCACCGGCGAAACGATAGAGCTTCGGTCGGCAACGGCAGGGTCAGCCGAGGGTGACTGTCTCCACTCGATCGATCGCGGCGCCGAGGAAACGCTGCCCGACGCGTAGGAACTGCTCGGGCGCGTCCGAAGCTATGAACCGGTAGCGCGCTTCATCCGTCTGCTCGTGCGCCAGGCCACCGTCACGAAGCACGGCGCCGGTTTCCGCGGCTGTCTCTTCAGCACTGTCGATCAGCCGCACCTCCCTGCCGACCACGCTCCCAATCACCGTCTTGAGGAGAGGATAGTGCGTGCAGCCCAGCACGAGCGTGTCAACATGGGCGGCGGCTACGGGATCTAGATATTCGTGGGCAATCAGGCGTGTCGCCTCCGTCTCGAGCCACCCTTCCTCCGCAAGCGGGACGAATAAAGGGCACGCGAGGGCCGTGATTCGCGCCTCCGGCGAGACCGCCAGGATCGCCCGCTCGTACGCGCGTGAGTTGATGGTTCCCTGAGTGCCGATGACCCCGACGCGGCCGGTTCTCGTCGCCCGGGCCCCGGCACGCGCACCGGGATCGATGACGCCAATTATCGGAAGGTCGTTCTCCGCCCTTAGCGCAGGCAGCGCGTGCGCGGTGGCGGTGTTGCACGCGACAACAATTGCCTTCACGCCTTCCTGTCGCAGGAACGATGTGATCTCCCTGCTATAGCGGAGAACTGTTTCAGGACCTTTGGGTCCGTACGGAACGCGCGCCGTGTCACCGAAGTAGATGATGCTCTCATTTGGGAGCTGGCGGATCAGCTCCCGCACCACCGTGAGCCCGCCTATTCCCGAATCGAATACTCCGATCGGCGCGGCGCCTGAAGCGTCACCAGGCAAGCCGGGCTCGCACTCCAACTCGTCTCTCGAGCGAGCTCACCTGGACGTTTGCGTCGAAATCAGCGAGGTTGGCCGATACGTAGGCGTCGGCGCCGGCGAAGAGGTGGTTGAACACAACCACGGCGAGCCAGTCCTCGAGATGAGCGCGCCTGGCGCCCACGCGGTCGGCGAGATTCTTGTTGCGCGGCGAAAAGTCGATCCGGGGCTGACCCGTGACAGGATCGATAACGGGCGCACCTCCCCCGTCAAGAACCGGCACCCTGACCGTATCGGCGCGGGCTTCCTTCGCCTTCGACAGGTCGTTCCACGACTTGAGTGACATGCCGACTGAACCCGCTTCCGCCAGCAGAAAGATCATTGCGGCCTTTGGACGCCCGAACCTGAACTGCATCGATCCCGGAATTGCAAGCGAGGTGACAAAGGCGCGGCGCGGCGATGGATATGGCCTTCCGCTCGGATCGAGAACCGGGCGCCTCACTTCCGGCGGTGCCGCGACACCCGCGCGCGCGCTGTCGACCTGCTGCGCCGATGACTGTGCCGGCACGATCCCGGTCAGCAGTACAATCACGGCGCTCGATACGGCGCACTTCATCCGGGGAGCTTTATGTGGCAACTGTCGCCACGAGATCGATTTCGACAAGAGCGCCGCGAGGCAGTGCCGTCACCTGCACAGTCGATCGCGCGGGACGCGCCTCACCGATCCACTTCCCGTATATCTCGTTGACTCTCGGGAAATGAGCCATGTCATGAAGGTACACTGTCGTCTTCACGACCTCGGTCCACGATGAACCCGCCGCATCGAGCACCTCCTGCAGGTTTTCCATGACGCGCTCCGTCTGCGCATCTATGTCGCCATCTATCAGTTGGCCCGTCGCAGGGTCCAGCGCGATCTGGCCGGCTGAGAATAGGAATCCGCCGGCAATCGTTCCCTGGGAATACGGCCCGATCGCTGCAGGCGCCTTGTCAGTTTTTACATGCTTCACGCTTTCCCTCGCTCGAGAAGTTGGTGAACCTTCAGGCAATGTTACTCGCTGGCAGCATGCTCACGCCAGCTTGAAGAGTGTCCGCGCATTCCGCGTGACTACAGCCGCCATGTGCTCGACTGTCACATCGCGTGCCGCGGCGAGGCGCGCCACGGTGTGTGCAACCCATCCGGGCTCGTTGCGCTTGCCGCGAAACGGAACCGGCGCGAGGTATGGTGCGTCGGATTCGGCAAGTATGCGATCCTCGGGCACGAGCCGAAGCAGCTCATCGTCGGCCCACTTCCGGAACGTCACGATCCCGGCGAACGAGACGTGCCATCCTGATTCGATAGCAGCGATCGCGAGCTCATGTGACCCGGTGAAGCAATGCAGCACTCCGCGCACTCCTTCCTTTCCCGCCTCCGAAACCATCGCGCGCGTATCATCCTCGGCGTCGCGGGTATGGACGACAACCGGTCGATCCACTTCGCGGGCCAGCCTCAACTGCTCGGCGAATGCGCGCCGCTGCGCGAGCCGGGGGGAGTTGTCGTAATGATAGTCGAGACCGCACTCACCCACCGCGACTGCTCCTGACGCGACGTGGCCCCTCAGCAGCTCGATATCGCGAGTGGCATCGAACCCGCTTGCATCGTGCGGGTGAACACCGGCGGTATACCACACGAAGCCCTCGTTCTCTGCCGCAAGGGCCCTCGACGCGCGAGCGGCGCCGAGGACATCCCCGGCGCCGCTGCCGGAGCCGATGCAGACTATCGCCTCGGCGCCGGATGCCCGCGCGCGACTTACTACACTGGGGCGGTCGCTGTCGAACGCTTCGTCGGCGAGGTGCGCGTGGCTGTCGATGAACCCCGGGACAGCGAGGACTTTCTCGGCCATTTCCTTTCAATCCAGAGAAGTACTGGTCCAGCGACGAAATGCGAGCTGAAACTCCCCACAATCACGCCGAAGGTCATCACCCACGCGAAGGGACGGATAACGTCGCCCGCGAAAAACAGCAGCGCGAGGGTGGCCGATATTGTCGTGGCGTGGGTAAGAACGGAGCGCGGCAAGGTTTCGTTGATCGAGCGGTTGAGCGTCTCCCGTGTCGATTCCTTACGACCCTTCCGGAGATTCTCACGGACGCGATCAAAAATGATGATCGTATCGTTGAGTGAGTATCCGATGACTGTGAGGATAGCGGCTATTACCGTCAGCGACACCTCGAGCTGCATCATCTTTATGAAGGCGATCGTCACGAACACGTCGTGGAACGTGGCGGCAAGCGCAGCAAGACCGAACCGCCACTCGAAGCGAATCGCCAAATACACCGTGGTCACGAGAAAGGAGAGCAGCACGGCAATCACGGCATTCCGGCTCAGTTCCTTTCCGACCCGCGGACTCACCGCCTCGGTGCGCATTACACGGACCTTTTCCGCTCCGTAGCTGTCAACCAGGACCGCCTCGATCTGCTTGGCTACTTTCTCCGCCCCCGTTGTCGCTCCGGTCGCGCTCTCCGACTCCTGGGCCCTGATCGTGAATTCGCGATTGCTGCCGAACTGCTGGATCTCGGCGCTCCTGAACCCTGCTGACTGCAGTCGCGATCTCAGCGTCCCGACGTCAACGGGATCCGTGAACTCCAGCTGCATCATCGTACCACTCGTAAACTCGATGCTGTATTTGATGTCGCTGAACGCGAACGTCGAGAACCCGATGACGACAAATGCCGCCGTGATGCCGACAGCCCGCTTCCACCAGCGGATGAAGTCGAACTTTGTGTCGTGAAGTATGCGAAGCATCAGATACTCAGTGTCGTGGTTGTCTGCCTGCGGCTCAGCCAGATCATGAAGAACGTTCGCACGATGAAGATGGCGCAAACCATGGAGGCCGCGATTCCGGCGAGCAGCGTCACCGCGAATCCTTGCACCGGGCCCGTCCCGTACTGGTAGAGCACCGCGCCGGTGAGGGCAGTCGTGACGTTCGAGTCGACGATGGCGCTCATCGCGTGGCCGAACCCTTCATCGACCGCAGTTCGGACCGTCTTTCCGTTATTCAGCTCTTCGCGTATCCGTTCGAAAATCAGCACGTTCGCGTCGACCGCGATACCCAGGGACAACACGAAACCCGCAAGCCCCGGCAGGGTAAGCACGGCGCCAAACCCGGCCAGGATTGCGAGCGTGAAGAGTGAGAAGAGCATCAGGCCGATCACGGAGAGGAAGCCCGAGAATCGGTAATAAACAAGCATGATTCCGACGACCAGCAGGATGGCAATCAAGCCGGCAGTGATTCCCTTCTGCACCGAGTCCTGGCCGAGACTGGCTCCGATCTGTCTGACCTCGGCGATCTTGAGGGGCGTCGGCAGTGATCCGGCGCGCAGCACCAGGGCGAGGTCAGATGCTGCCTGGAGATTGCGCCCTCCCATCGTGATCTGGCCGCGCGTCCCGATCGCGCTCTGAATCACCGGCGGCCTGCCCATGACACGGTCGTCGAGGACGATCGCCATGTAGTCCTGGATGTGCTTCGAGGTCTCGCTCCTGAAACGCCGGCCACCCTCGTTGTTGAACTGGAACTCGACGATCGTGCCTTCAGTCGGCGACGTATTCGGCTTCGCGTCAGTGAGATACTCGCCGGTGATTATCGGCCGCTGATCAACTACGTAAATCGCGCGATAGAGCTGGTTGGCGATCTGGGACGTATCGCTCCCGAAAAGGATTTCCTTCCCGGGAGGAATCGCGGCCCTGACCTGGGGCATCGAGAGATAGGATTCGAGCGTCGGGACGTCGTCCTCGGAGACGAAGTACTCGCCCGGCATCTGCCCCTGCTGGATGAGCCGCGAAAACTGACCGCCCGTCGGGGCGACTGCGGTGTCCGATCTCGCGGAGTCAGTCGTTGCGGCAGCAGACGTGTCAGCAGTAAGCAGCCCGCCGATAACCCTGGGGGCACGAGCCGTGTCGCGGGCCCCCGGGCTTGCGGCAGCGACCGCGGCACCGGAAGCAGCAACTGCCGCGTCAAGACGCGGGAGCGCCCGCTCGAGCGCCTGAGTCTTGTCAGTGATCTGGAACTGGAGGAATGCAGACTGCTGCACGACTTCCTGCGCGCGTTCCGGATCGTCAATGCCCGGAAGCTCGACGATGATGCGGTCGCTTCCCGATTTCTGCACGAGCGGCTCTGCAACTCCGAACTGATCGATCCGGCTGCGGACAACTGTCAGCGCGCGATCGAGCGCTTCGCTCTTGTCGGCTATTGCGCCCTTCGACTCGTCGACCTCCAGCGCCAGGTGCATTCCGCCCTGAAGATCGAGGCCGAGCTTGAGTGGCACCCGCCTCACTGTATCGTAGGCAAATCCGGTTGGTGTTCTTACCCGCTCCTTTACGTTGCGGGGAAACAGGGCTACAGCCGAGGCGATGATCAGCCCCAGGATTATGACGATCCGTATCTTCAGGTTCATGCGGCTGAAGGAGTGAGTTTTTGCATTTGGGTAGAGCCTTTAAGGTTACCGGAGAGCGTGTATGGAGTCAACGCGATTTGCGCGTTCTCCTTGTCCTTTTCGAGCTGCCTGACGAGCGCGCCAGCGTCTGGAAACCGCCGCGTCTCCCGCAGGAACCTGACGAAATCGACACGGACCCGCGCTCCGTAGAAATCAGCATCGACGTCGAACAAGTGGGCCTCGATCGAGAGCGCGGGGTCACCGAACGTCGGCCTCGGGCCAAGGTTGAGCATCCCCCCGAATCTGCCGATCGGCGTCTGCAGCATGACCGCATAAACACCCTCCGGCGGCAGGAGTTTCCTGTCCGGCGGGGGCGAGAGGTTGACGGTAGCGAAGCCGAGTTTTCTCCCGCGGGCATCCCCTGCTATCACGGTGCCGGAAACCGAGTAGAGCCGCCCGAGTCCTTCGGCCGCCCGCTCGAGGTCACCACCGGCGATCGCCCGCCTGAGAGCGGTCGACGAGACGTGCTGACCGTCGCCGAGCGCCACCGCCTCCACGACATCTACGGCAAACCCGCGCTGGCGCCCGAGCTCCTGCAGCACGCTCACGTTCCCTGCCCGCCTGTGTCCGAAGCCGTGGTCGTAGCCGATCAGCAGCTCGGACATCCTGAAGCGGCTTCGGAGAACGCGGTCGACGAATTCCTCTGCCCCGAACGATGCGAGATCGGGAGTGAATGGAACCAGGGCGAAATAGTCTATGCCTGTCTCCGCGAGCACCTCGAGCTTCTCCTCGCTCGTCGTGAGAAGCAGTGGCGCAGCAGCCGGGTTGACGACCTCGAGGGGATGAGGATCGAAGCTTACGACGAGGCTCGGCAGGCCGGCCGCGCGGGCGCGGCTGACGAGCCGGCCAATGACATCCAGGTGGCCCCGGTGGACACCATCGAAGGTGCCAACTGTCACCACCGTTCCAGTGACGGTCGGCGGAAGGCCCGATTCGGATGGCTTATCAGACATCTGATGTCGTCACCGCGAGTTTCCGCAACGGTGGCGGCGAGACCTTCAGCGTCTCGACGGTCACCGCGTCCTCGACACTGAACACTCCGCTTTTCGTGCGCCTCAACGACCCAAGGTGCGCCGCGCTGCCCGTCGATCTGCCGAGGTCACGCGCCAGCGAGCGGATGTAGGTCCCGCTGCCGCATTCGATCGTCACGTCGATCTCGTCTTCACGGAATTCCCTGATCGTCCACACCCTCACTGTGACTTCAACCGCCGGCAGGTCGAGCGGCTTACCCTTCCTCGCAGCGTCGTAGGCACGTGTCCCGTCCACCGACTTTGCAGAGAACGCCGGCGGAACCTGCATGATGACTCCCGTCAGAGCGGGAATCGCGGCCTCGAGCGAGCCGGCGGGCGGCGCGGCGGCCTCGCGGATGACGCTGCCGGTGCAGTCGTCAGTGTCTGTCTCGGAGCCAAACCGAATTGTTGCCTCGTAGACCTTCGGCTCTGTCTCGATGAATGTGGCGAGGCGAGTTGATCTTCCCAGGAGCAGGACCAGAAGTCCCGTTGCGAACGGGTCAAGGGTCCCAAGATGGCCGATGCTCTTCTCGTGATAGGCGCGGCGGGCAATCTGCACTACGTCGTGCGAGGTGATGCCGGCAGGCTTGTCGACGAGCAGCAGGCCCTCAAGGGCGGGTTGCACGCAATCGCCCTCAGGCGTCTGCGTCTTCGCCGCCAATCTCCGGCGAAGAGGGCGGCCGGCTGGGGCCAGTCTCCTCGGGCTCGGTCCTGATTCCTGCGAGAAGCGACTCTATCCGCGCCGCGCGCTGCACGCTGTCGTCTTCACGGAACTGTATTTCTGGCGCGACGCGAAGGCGTAGCGCGCGTCCGACTCTCGATCGAAGGTGAGACGCCGTGCTCGCGAGGCCTTCGAATGTCGCTTCCTTCTCGGGCTCGCTGCCCATGACGCTGACGAAGACCTTTGCGTGCCTGAGGTCCGAAGTCAGCTCGACCCCCGTGACGGTGACGAAGCCGACGACGCGCGGATCCTTCACCGACTCGGCGAGGAATGTCGCGATTTCCTCGCGGATCGCCTCGGCTACGCGATCCGCGCGACGATTGTTCCGCACCGCCTCAGGCCGGAGACGGCGACGTCAGCGTGCGCGCTATCTGCTCCTGCCTGTAGCACTCGATGACATCGCCGACCTTTATGTCGTTGAAGTTCTCGATGCCGATGCCGCACTCGAATCCTTCGCGGACTTCCTTCACGTCGTCCTTGAACCTGCGCAGTGAGCCGATGTTTCCATCGTAGATCTCGACACCGTCGCGAATGACGCGAGCCTTCGCCTGGCGGTTGATGATTCCGCTGCGGACCGAGCAGCCGGCGATGAGGCCGATGCGCGGGACCTTGAAGGTCTCGCGAACCTCGGCTTCGCCGAGAACCACTTCGCGCTCCTCGGGCCGCAGCATTCCCTCGAGGGCGGCCCGGACTTCCTCGACCGCCTCATAGATGACCTTGTAGAGCTTGATGTCGATCCCTTCACGCTCGGCTGCGGCGCGCGCGTTGTTATCCGGGCGCACGTGGAAGCCGATGATTATCGCGCCGGAGGCGCGCGCGAGCAGGATGTCGCCTTCGTTGATCGAGCCGACACCGCGGTGAATGACGTCGACAGAAACTTCGTCGTGCGAGAGCTGGCCTAGGGCGTCGGCGAGTGCTTCCGCCGGACCGCCCTGGTCTGCCTTGATGACGATGCGAAGCGTGCGCTTCTCGCCGGCCGCTGCCGCGTTCATGAAGTCCTCGAGCGAAACAATGCTCTTCGACGTCCGGCGGCTTTTTGCCTCGCGGTCGAGACGCTGGCGCGTCTGAGCGATCTCGCGCGACTCCAGAGCGTCCTCGACCACGACGAACTGGTCACCCGCCATCGGCACGCCGCCGATTCCAAGGATCTGGACCGGGATTGCAGGTCCCGCCGCCTTCACCGTCTTCCCGCGCTCATCGAGCAGCGCGCGAACGCGTCCCGAGTACATGCCGCAGATGAAGTCGTCGCCGACCTTGAGGGTACCGGCTGAAACAAGCACGGTCGCGACAGGTCCCTTGCCCGGATCGAGCTGGGCTTCGACGACTGCACCAACGGCGCGACGGTTCGGATTCGCCTTGAGATCCAGAATTTCCGCCTGGAGGAGAATCTGCTCGAGCAGGCTGTCGACACCGGTTCCCTTCTTCGCCGAGATCTCACCGGATAGAACGGTTCCGCCGAACTCCTCGAGCACGACTCCGTGCTGGAGCAGATCCTGCTTCACCTTGCCGGGGTTCGCGGCCGGAAGATCTATCTTGTTTATCGCGACTATCATCGGCACGCCTGCGTTTTTCGCATGCGAGATCGCCTCGATCGTCTGAGGCATCACCTGGTCGTCAGCCGCGACGACGAGGACGACGATGTCGGTTACCTGCGCTCCACGCGCACGCATCGCGGTGAACGCCTCGTGACCGGGCGTATCGAGGAACGTGATGTGCTTGTCGCCCGTCAGCGTGACGTTGTACGCACCGATGTGCTGGGTGATGCCGCCGGACTCGCCGGCGACCACGTTCGCCTTCCGGATGTAGTCGAGAAGCGACGTCTTTCCATGGTCAACGTGACCCATGATCGTGACGACTGGAGGCCGCGGCTCGAGATCCTCAGGGCTGTCAGTGACGACTGATTCCTCGAGGCCCGCCGTGTACTCCTCTTCCTTCACGGCCTGGAACCCGAACTCGCCGGCGATCAACTCGATCTGGTCGAAGTCCAGCCGCTGGTTGATCGTCACCATCAGGCCGAGGGTCTTGAACGCGAACCCGACGATCTGGGTTGCGGGAATCTTGAGGATGGCCGCCAGCTCGCTCACCGTGATGAACTCGTTGACGCGGACTGTCTTCTTCTCCCGCTCGACCTGGGCTACGCGCTGCGCCTCTACTTCCTCCCTGTAGCTCGCGTCGTCAGAACGGCGCGCGCCACCTCTTCGCGTCGGGGCGCCCCGGAGCGCGGTCATCGTGCGCGAGATGCTCGACGACACAGCTTCCTGGTCGACGGACCCACGCTTCCCCTTCTTTCCGCGACGGGCGCGGTCGTCGCCACCGGCGGCAGGACGTCCGGTACCGCCGCCACCACGATCGTCGCGGCGCGCGCCGGGGAATCCCGTCCCTGATGCACCCGGCGCCGCAGAGGCTACTGGCCGCGGCGGCTGGAACGGAGTGCCGTGCGCAATCGGGCGCGGGCGCGGAGCGCCCGGCACGATCGGCCGTGGCCGCGGTGGCATCGAAGCTGGCGGCGTGGATGGAGCTGAGGCAGCCGGCGCCTGTGCTGACGGCGGCGGCGACGCCGGCTGAGCCGGAGGAGTCGCCGAGACGTGCGCCTGGGACTGCTTCGGGGCGGGGGGCGTTGCGGCATCTGCCTCGGCGATCACACTGGGCGCGGGTGTGCTTCCGGCAGGATCCTCGGACTCTGGCTCAGGGGCTGGCGCGGCCGCGCGGCGACGCGGTTTTACCGCCTCGCCGGTGCTCACATCAGCAACCGCGATCGTGTCGGGCTCGACAGACTCTGTCGGCGGCACCTCGACATCTGCCGCCTTACGGCGCCTGCGCGCAGCGGCGGGCTTCGCCTCTGCGGTCTCGACGGCCGCCACGGGCTCGGCCGCTGTCGTGCTGCGGCGACGCCGCGACGGAGCCGCTGCCGGAGCAGTCGCCCGTGCTCGCTTCTCGCGCTCCCACCGCGCTCTTATCCGGGCGACCTGGTCGTCCGAGAGCGGGCTCATATGGCTGCGCACCGGAACATCCATCTGCCGAAGAAGGTTTATCACCTCATCGACGGATATTCCGAATTCGCCTGCCATGTCGTTAACGAGAAGCTTGCTCAAAACACTACCTCCTTGATTCCTTCCGCCAATCCAGCATCGGTCACACCTACGACAGCAACTGCCTCGCGTCCCGCAACCCTGCCGAGCTCGGCTGCCGAGAACGAGTCGATCACCGGAACCCCGCGCGCGGCGAGGAGCCCCGTGATCTTATCCAAACTATTCTTCGAAGCATCACTTGCCACAAGCGCAACTTTCAACTTTCCCCTCTTTGCAGCATCGCGCACTTGCTGAACCCCTACCACGGCGAGGCGTCCGCGCAGTCCCAGGCCAAGCAGGCCAAAGACCTTGCGCCTCGCCGGCTCCGCGATCATTCGCCCTTCCGTGTGCCTCTTTTCGAGTCCGGCGCGGCCGCAGCGTCCGATTCAGCGCTCGAATCGCCGTCGGTTGCATTCGTCGCATCTCCGGCCCCGCCGTCGCTTCCGATCGTGCCGTCGTCACCCGACTCGCCGGTCAACGCCGGCTCCGGAATTTCGGCCTCAGAGGTTTCCGTGGGCTCTTCGCCCTGACCTTCCTCGGTCGTCAGCTCATCGATTATCGTCATCAGGCGGTCTGCCTCCTCGGGAGCGATTCCCGCAAGCCGCAGAAAATCCTCGCGATCGAGATCGATGATGTCGTCGAGGGTGCGGTATCCCGCCTCCTCGAGAACAGCGACGGTCGCCGGCTCCAGACCCTCGATTTCCGCCAGTAGCGGATTGACGTTCTCCTCACCCTCTCCCGGCAGCGGAGCAAAAAGCTGCTGCTCCGAGCCGCGCTCCATCCACTCGCGGCTCGAGTAGAGCTCGATCTTCCACTCCGTCAGCTCGGACGCCAGGCGGACGTTCTGGCCGTTGCGGCCGATCGCGAGCGAGAGCTGGTCTTCGTCAACGACTGCCTGAATCGTTTTTGTCGCGGCATCGCTGAACACCCGCGCCACGCGGGCCGGAGCAAGGGCGAGCTTCGCGAAGCGCTCCGGATCTGCCGACCAGGGAACGATGTCGATGCGCTCTCCACCGAGCTCGTTGACGACAGCCTGCACCCGCGACCCCTTGAGCCCGACGCACGCGCCCACCGGATCGACAGAGTCGTCCCGCGAGAACACGGCGATCTTCGTCCGGTTGCCGACCTCGCGGGCGGCCGCGCGAATCTCGACGATTCCCTGCTGGATCTCGGGCACCTCGAGCTTGAACAGCGCCTTGACGAACATCGGATCACCGCGGCTGAGCATCAGCCGCGGACCCTTGGGCGTCTCCTCGACGCGCTTGAGGACCGCTCGAAGCGGGTCGCCCTGATGGAAGTGCTCGCGATGGTTCTGCTCGCGGTACGGGATCACCGCCTCCGCCTCGCGGAACTTGTTGAGCATTATCACGAGCTTGCCGCGTTCGATCTGCTGGACCTCACCGGATAGAAGCTCGCCGACCCGGCTGGTGAACTCGTCGCGGATCTTCGTGCGCTCGCCTTCGCGTACGCGCTGGATGATCCGCTGCTTCGCTGCCAGCACGGCCATCCGGCCGAACTCCGCGAAATCGACGGGGTCCTCGAGAACATCCCCGACCTGGAACTCGGGATCTTCGTAGCGCGCTTCCTCGAGTGAGACCTCGCGAGCGGGATCGGTGACTTCGGCTACGACGGTCCGCAGCCGCACGATGCGAATCGTGCCCTTGTCCTCGTCAATTGCGACCTCGGCCTGCACGGTCGGTCCATGCTTCTTCGCCAGGGCGGCAGTGATGCCGTCGAAGAGAAGACCGTGAAGCTCTGTCTTGTCGAGCTGCTTCGTGTTAGTCAGCTCCCTGATCGCAGTCAGGATTTCAAGTTGGCCAGCCATTCCCGCTCCTTACCGTTTCCAGTTGAATGCAAGCCGCGCCTTTCTGACCGCGGCGAGCTGAATGCGACTGACGACGCCCTTCGCATCCTCGACAACTACCGTCTCGTTTCCGGCATCCCCTTCGACGCCCGCGATGCGGATCTCGCGGGAGACCTGCTTCCCGCCGTCAGCGTCGACGGTCACCACTGCGTCCCGCCCTGTGAAACGCCTCCAGTCCTGGGCGTGCCTCAGCGGCCGCTCAACACCCGGAGATGAAACCTCGAGCACGTACTTCACGCCCAGAACGCTGCCTTCGTCAAGCTTTGCCTCGATGGCCCGCGATGCTCTCGCACAGTCATCGACAGTTATTGGTTTTCCGTCCGCGCGCTCGATTCTCACGTCGAGCACCGGGCGTCCCTTCGAACCGCCTGAGCGGAGCTCAAAAAGCTCCAGCCCCAGCGGTGTAAGTTCCGATGTAACAACATCTTGTAACGCTTCACTCATCTTCTTTCGAGCTGACTTGACGAAACAAAAAAATGTGGGGGGCATCCCCACATTTTCGTCGGCCGGCAATCGTCGCCCAACTCCTCAAATCTACCGGTGATTAACTATAGAGTCAAGGTAATGGGTCGCTCCGCCAGATCCGTTTACCCCCGGGTTTCCCTATCCCTAGATGATGCCGGCCACGATCACTCCGAGCTGCCGCCCCGAATCACCTGCCCTGTGCGAGAAGTACCGGTCGTTGTCGCACCTGGTGCAGTCTGAGCTGACCGTCACGTCAAGTACGCCCGACTCCGACGCATGCTCGGCGATGAGTGAGCGGAGGTCGACATTGCCGGAGCGGTTTACGGGCTGGCCCGTGAGCTCCGCCCTGACCTCGGCACTCACTTCGTAGCAGCGGCCGCATATCGACGGGCCGAGATGAACCCTCAGCTCGTCGGGAGGAAATCCGATCCGCGCGAACGCCTTGAGGCCGGCGTCGATGATACGGGCCGATGTGCCCTTCCACCCGGAATGGAGGATGCCGACCATCCCGGAAGGATGCGCCAGAAAGACAGGAACGCAGTCGGCGATAGACACTGTGAGTATGATTCCGCGCTCGGCCGCGACGTGCCCGTCCGCTTCGCCGGTCCTGAGAAATCCTTCCCAGCCGCCGCGGTGTGTAAGGACATTCGCGCCATGCACCTGGCGCCCGATGATGATCCGGCGGGCCTTGTCCGAGAGGTCGTCCTGAAGCCGCGTCCACCGCGACGAAACTTCCCCGACGGGTGCATCGCTCGACAGGCTGAACGTTCCGGCTTCGCGCGTCGTCGTGAATGCGGTTAAACCGAGCGCGGCAAACCCCTCGACGTCTTCCCGCGGGATCGACGAGGGCGCTGCCGTCACTTGCGCCGGTCGGCCACGCGTTCGACCGATGCGCCGAGCTCCCTGAGGCGGTGGTCGATCCTCTCGTAACCCCGCTCGATCTGTCCGACGTTGTTTATGATGCTCCGACCCTCGGCGCAAAGGGCGGCGATCAGCAGTGCCATGCCCGCCCTGATGTCGGGAGAATCGAGAACGGCGCCGCGCAGTCGGGACGGTCCTGACACGAGCGCCCGGTGCGGATCACACAGGACGATCCGCGCGCCCATCGCGATCAGCTTGTCGACGAAGAACAGCCGCGACTCGAACATCTTCTCGTGCATCAATATGAGGCCTTCGCACTGCGTCGCTGTCACGATCGCGATGGACATCGTATCCGCCGGGAAAGCCGGCCACGGCTGGTCCTCGAGCTTTGGAACGTGATCGCCGAGGTCCGCCTGGATCTTGAGGGTCTGTTTTGCCGGAACGATCAGGTCTTCTCCATCTTCCTCGCAGATTATCCCGAGACGGGCAAACCCCATCCGCGTGGAGCGAAGGTGCTCGATTCCTGCATCCTTGATGCGGAGCTCCGAATGGGTCACCGCTGCCAGACCGATGAACGATCCGACCTCGATGTGGTCCGGCCCGATCGTGTGCGTCACTTCGGATTTCCCGAGCGGCCTTCCCCCGTGGATCGCAATGCAGTTCGTGCCCGCTCCCTCGATGTGAGCACCGAGGGCGCAGAGGAACATCGCGAGATCCTGCACGTGCGGTTCGCTCGCCGCGTTGCGCAGCACCGTCTTCCCCGACGCCGCGCACGCGGCAACGAGGGCGTTCTCGGTCGCCGTGACGCTCGGCTCGTCGAGGAAGACGTCGGCCCCGCGGAAACTCTTTACCGACAGCCTCAGCAGGCCGTTCTCCACGGCGAGCTTCGCCCCGAGCTGCTCCAGCGCCAGGAAGTGAGTGTCCAGCCGGCGCCGCCCGATGACGTCGCCGCCCGGCGGCGGAAGCGTGATCTCGCCACACCGTGCCAGGAGAGGGGCCGCCAGCAGTATGGATGCCCGGATCTTCGCGCAAAGCGATGGATCAAGGTCCTTTGCCGTGAGGTGCGCGGCTGAAATCCGGAGCGAGTTCGGCGCCGTCCACTCGATGCTCGCGCCCACCGAGCGGATGAGCTCCATGAGAGTCTCGATGTCCGTGATGTGAGGAACATTCTCGAGATGGACGACGTTCTCGGATATCAGCGCTGCCGCGACGATCGGCAGGGCAGCGTTCTTGTTTCCTGAAGGGCGGATCGTGCCGTGGAGGGTGCGTCCTCCCTCGACGACATACTGGACTGCTGGCATCTCTCTCATCAGTTACCGGAGGATTCGGGACTGCAACCGCATCGGCGAGCCGGACTTTGGCGTGGTTGCGCTAATATATCGTGAGTAGCACTCTTTGTACCGTCTCCAGACACTCATCAGAGGCTGGCCCTACCCTTGCACACAACCCGCACATGACGGCATGGCTGACGACCGGATCGGAGTTGCTGCTTCAGGCAGTGGCGACGTTACCCGACACGATCATCACGAAGCAGGTTCAGCTCGAGACCAGCACGTTCGAGAAGATAACCACATATGCGAGCGGCCTCGCGTCGATCGCGCTTCTCGTGCTGGCGGTGGCACTCGTTCCCGCGGCGTGGAATTTCCGCAAGAGCTACGCGAAAATAAGCGACGTGCTCGACCGGATCTACGGCGACATCAATCCGCTGATGCGGCACGCGAGCACGATCGCCGACAACGTGAACTACATCACGACATCGGTTCGCGTCGACGTGCAGCAGGTGAGCCAGACGATCGCGTCGGCGAACCAGAAGCTGGTGGCATCGGTCGCCGCGGCGGAGGATCGCATCAAGGAGCTCAACGCGCTCTTGGCCGTCGTTCAGGAGGAGGCGGAGGGAGCATTCGTCTCGACCGCCTCGACACTGCGCGGCGTGCGCACGGGTATTCATGAAGCATTCGAAAAGGAGGATGACCTGGATGGCAGATACATTGAAGACGGGACCGAATGGGAGAAGCCGCGCCCGCGCGTCCGTCCGCGAGACGACTCAGGACGAAGATCGTGAGCAGCAGTTCGACCTTCTCACAGCTGCGCTGATAGGAGCCGCTGCAGGCGCGGTGATCACGCTGATGTTCCGCACCGGACCAGGCGGAAGACGGCCGATAGGCCCGGTCATCAGCGCCACCGGAAAGGGCGCCAAGTGGGCCGCACTCGCCGGGCTGGAGGGAGCGCGCTGGGCAGGTGACCGCGCAGCTCCGGGAGCGCGATGGGCCGCTGAGCGGGGACGCGACGGAGCACATTGGGCTGGCGAGCGCGCCGCCCGCGGCTATCGCGCCGCCCGGGACCGCGGGGAGGATCTCGCCGAGGCGGTACCGGTCGACGAGATTGCCGAGTCGGTCCGCGAGTACGTGGATGGTGCCCGCGAGGCGATCAATGACGTCGTGCGATCGGAGATGAATGACCTTCGCAAGGCGGTTCGCCGCCAGCGGAAGCGGATCGGTATCTAGGCGCTTCCTGCGGCTGTCCTTCGGACGGCCGGTGCTGAACCTGCTGTGCATGGCGGCGGTTGCGCTTGTCGCAATCGCCCTCACGCCGGCCGCCGCATTCGCGTGGACTCCGGGAACTCACATCTTTCTCGGCGAAGCTATCATGCGGTCGCTGTCGCTTCTTCCGACCTCGATCGCGCAGATTATCGCGGCGTTCCCCTACGATTTCCTCTACGGCAGCATCGCGGCCGACACGAGCATAGCGAAGAAGTATGCCGCAGCCGGCCGCCACTGCCATTCGTGGAAAGTTGGTCTCGAGATATACGAGGAGGCCGATGCCGAGCCGATGCGCGCGTTCGGGCTCGGCTACCTCGCGCACCTCGCCGCGGATACGGTGGCGCACAACTACTACGTACCTCACCAGCTGGCGATCACTTCCACCACTGCCGCGCTCGGCCACAGCTACTGGGAAAGCAGAATCGACACGCACGTCGGCGAGCGATTCGCCCGCAGGGCGCGGGAGATAATTCTCCTCGATCACGCTGATTCCGACGGTCACCTCGACCGGATCCTGAGTCCGACGATCTTCTCGACACCGACGAATCGCCGGATCTTCCGCGGGATGGTGTACGTCACCGACACCGAGTCGTGGCAGCGGATATTCCAGATGGTATCGGAGAAGAGCCGGTGGGATCTTCCGGCTGACGAGGTCGGCGCGTATATGGTGCGGTCGTACGACTACATAGTCGACCTCTTCAACAGGTTCGACGCGTCGGAGCCGTTCACCCTCGACCCGTCAGGTCTTCAGGCACTCCGCGAAGCCAAGCGCGTCAGGCGCGCCGCGCTGCGGGCAGGAGACGAGGCGATTATCGCCGACAAGGCGAGAGTGTACTTCGGCATGCCGGTTACGAGCCTGGCTTACGCGAACAATCTCGGTGAGCCGATCTATCCGGCCCCGGCGCGTGACATGAGGACTTGATTCAGCTTCCGCGGGTCGGCCTTGCCTCCTGATTTCTTCATCACGAACCCGACGATCACACCCTGAAGCTTTCGCTCCCCGGCGAAATATCTCTTTGCTTCATCGGGATGCTCTGCGATCACTTCGTCGAGCCAGCCAGCGAGGGCATCGTGGTCGCCAACCTGAAGCAGGCCCAGCTCCTGGGCGACCTGCGGAGCCTGCTTCCCGCTCTCGACCATGACTCCGAAGATTCTCTTCCCGGCTGCGTGACTGACGAGGCCATCGCGAACCATCTTGATGAGCTGTGCAAGATCGGTCGGTCTCACGCGCAGCTCGCCAAGCCCGATTCCCGCTGAATTCAGGGTCGCCTGAACTTCACCCATCACCCAGTTCGCTGCGGCCTTAGGCTCCCCGCTTTGTCTTGCAACGCCTTCGTAATACGAAGCAAGGTCGGGGTCGACGGTAAGCTGCCCGATCTCTTCGGGCGTGATTCCGTACTCTTCGGCGAGCCTTTTCTTTCTGTCTGACGGAAGCTCGGGAACTTCCGCCCTGATCGACGCGACCCAGTCCTTGTGAAGCACGAGAGGTCCGAGATCAGGCTCCGGGAAATACCGGTAATCGTGGCTTCCCTCTTTAGTCCGGCTGACCCTTGCCTCGTTCCTGGCAGAGTCCCACAGAAGAGTCTGCTGCGAAACTTGCTCCCCGCGCTCGAGCAGCGCGCACTGCCGCGCGAACTCGAACTCGAGAGCCCGCTCGACTCCCGAAAACGAGTTCATGTTCTTGACCTCGGTCTTTGTCCCGAGTTCCTTCTGGCCCGCCGGTCTGGCACTCACGTTCGCGTCGACGCGGAGGCTTCCCTCCTCCATGCTGACGTCGCTGACATTGAGGTACCTGAGGATCTGACGGAGCGTTCGAAGGTACGCGCCCGCCTCCTTCGACGAGCGCAAGTCGGGCTCGCTCACTATCTCGATCAACGGGACGCCGGCGCGGTTCAGGTCGATCGCAGTTGATCCCTTGAACCGGTCGTGCAGCGACTTTCCAGCATCCTCCTCCATGTGCACGCGCGTAACTCCGATCTTCTTCGTTCCCGACTCTGTTTCGATCTCGACGTGACCGCCTGTCGCAAGCGGCTGGTCGTACTGCGAGATCTGGTATCCCTTCGGGAGGTCCGGATAGAAATAATTCTTTCGCGCGAAAATGGAGAGCGCGTGA
Organism: Gemmatimonadaceae bacterium; assembly: GCA_051005175.1. GTDB lineage: Bacteria > Gemmatimonadota > Gemmatimonadetes > Gemmatimonadales > Gemmatimonadaceae > UBA4720. The sequence continues at coordinate 36,311 of JBPCJP010000153.1, forward strand.
AGATCGCAGCCGAGTCCGACCGCGGCGCGCACCGCCAGCTCGACTGCCCTCTCGTTGAGGACAGGAAGCGCCCCCGGGAGTGCGAGGCAGATGGGGCACGTGTGCAAGTTAGGCGCGGCGCCGAAGTCCGTGGAGCACCCGCAGAAGGCCTTGCTTCGCGTTTTGAGCTGGACGTGGACCTCGAGCCCCACGACCATCTCCCACTCCGGCCGGCTCACTGGTGCGCCTCGCCGCCAAGCGCTTCTTCGAGGGCGTAAGCAACACGAAACATCGTCGCCTCGCCGAAATGTCCGGCGATGATCTGACCGCCGGCGGGGAGGCCGGCCACTCGCCCGATCGGAAGCGACATTGCCGGCACGCCGGCGAGATTCGCGGTGACTGTGAAGATGTCGCTGAGGTACATCTCGTAGGGGTCCGTGACCGAGCCGATGGGAAACGCCGTCGTCGGAGTCGTAGGCGTGAAAAGAGCGTTGATCCCCTTGCCGAAAACGCTCTGGAAATCTCGCGCAATCAGGGCCCTGACTCCCTGGGCCTTCTTGTAGTAAGCGTCATAATATCCGGCGGAAAGCACGTAGGTGCCGAGCAGAATCCGGCGAGTCACCTCGGGCCCGAACCCGGTCGACCGCGTGTCCGCAAACATCTCCCGCAGACTCGCGCTGCCAGCGGCACGGACGCCATATCTCACTCCATCGAACCGCGCCAGGTTCGACGACGCTTCGGCAGGCGCCACGATGTAGTAGACGGGAATTGCGAGAGGCGTGTTGGGGAGGCTGACGTCAACGACTTTTGCGCCAAGCGACTTGAGGGCGTCGATTGACCGCAGGCACAGCTCGCGGATGCCCTTGTCGAGATTCTCAGGGAAGTACTCCTCCGGCACGCCGATCGTGAGTCCTCCCAGTGGCGCGGGTGAAGTCGCCTTCGAAATGAACTGGTCACGATATGATCCGACCGCCGCGGTCGAGCTCGTCGAATCCTTCGAGTCCTCGCCGGCGATTGTCTCCATCATCAGCGCCGCATCGTCGACGTTTCGCGCCATGACCCCGATCTGGTCAAGCGACGATGCGAACGCAACGAGGCCGTACCTGCTGACACGACCGTATGTCGGCTTCACGCCGACTATTCCGCAGAACGCGGCCGGCTGGCGGACTGAGCCCCCTGTTTCCGATCCGAGCGCAACGGGCGTCACTCCCGCCGCGACGGCTGCAGCTGATCCTCCTGACGATCCTCCCGTCACGCGCGTGAGGTCGAGCGGATTGCGCGCGGGGCCGTGTGCGCTGTTCTCAGTCGAAGAGCCCATCGCGAACTCGTCCATGTTCGTTTTCGCGACGACAATTCCGCCGGCCGCGCGAACCCGCATCACCGCGGTTGCTTCGTATGGACTCACGTAGCCCTTGAGAATCTTCGAGGCACACGTAGTGGGCAGCCAGAGGGTAGCGATGTTGTCCTTGACGGCGACTGGCACGCCCGCCAGCGCGCTCCCTTTACCGGCGCGCACCAGCCCCTCCGCAAGTGCGTCGGCATCGCGGATAGCGAGATCGCGGTCGCTCCACAGTATTGCGTTGAGCGAGTCCGGGCCTGCGCGAATCTCGGAGGCCTGCGCGAAGCTCGCGTCGACTATCTCGGCCGGAGATGCCTTGCCCGAACCGGCTCGCGACGCGATCGCCGATGCGGTGAGCTCCCTGTATTCGGCTGTGTTCACGGAGACCGCTCCCCGCCGTCCTCGTGGGAGGCGATTCTTGGAACGACGAAAAATCCGTCGCGCATTGACGGAGCGAAGCTCTCGCGGGGTGCCTCAAGTCCAAGCGGACCGCTGGAATCGGATCGAAGCGGGGTGCTCTCGAGCGGCTTCGGGATATGATTCTCGACATCGCTTGTGTCCACGCCTGACAGGACTTCCATGTGGGCAAGTATTCCGTTCAGTTCGGCGACGAGGTGATCAAGGCCTTCAGGGTCAACAGCAAGGCGCGCGAGCTCTGCGACGTGCCTGACGTCGTCTTGTGAAACTGCCATCAGGTGCTGCCTCGCTCGAGTGTGGTGTATGCAAGCTTTATCGTCTTCCGGCCGACATTCGTGTCGTCGAACTCGATGACTGCCTTCACGTCCCGGCCGGTTCCCGAAAGCTCTTCGATCCGTCCGGCCCCGAACAGCTTGTGGTGAATCCGCTCTCCCTTCGAATACGATGGCGAGGACTCCTCGACGGCCGCTTTGGTGGCGCCGCGCCATGCGGGCACCTCGTGGGCGCGGCGGGTGATTCCACCGCGCCATGCCGTCTGCCCGAACATCGACTCGCGCCCGGGTTCACGGGAGAGCGCATCGCGTGAGAAGGTCATGCGGCCGCTGGCGCGCACCTTTATCGACTTCCGTTCGTCGAGCATTCCCTGCGGAATGTCATCGAGGAATCGCGATCTCAACGACTGGTTGACCTGGCCATTCCGGCGCCTGCTCTCCGCAAATGACAGGTAGAGCTTGCGCTCCGCCCGGGTGATTCCGACGTAGAACAGCCGCCGCTCTTCCTCGAGCTTCGCCGGATCCTCCATCGAGTTGAGTGTCGGAAACAAGCCGTCCTCGAGTCCTGTCACGAACACCACAGGGTACTCGAGCCCTTTTGCGTTATGAAGGGTCATCAGGCTCACGGCATCTGCGTTCGGGTCGAGCGCATCGATCTGTGCGATCAGCATCGCGCGCTGGAGAAAGTGGTCGAGCGGCGTAAGGCCTACCTCACCACCGTCGTCTATCACCGTCTCGGCAGCACCATCGATCAGTGCGCTCACGTTCTCTGCCCTGTCCCTCGCGGTCTCCGGGGAGTCGCTTTGCAGATACTCCCCATACCTGATGGTGTCGACGAGCTCGCGAAGCAGCTCGTCGACGCTTGCATCGGCGGCGCGGACTCGCAGCCCGTTGATCAGCGACGCGAAATCCCTCAGTCCCGCTTGAGCGGCGCCACGCAGGCCGCTGAGCAGGTCAGCCCGCGTGGCTGCCTCGAGCATCGGCACTCCCGCCTGCCCCGCGATCCCGGCAAGCGCCTCGATTGTCGTATCGCCAAGCTTCCGGCGGGGGACCGAAACAGCGCGCCTGAATGCTTCGTCGTCTGACGGATTGGCGATGAGCTTCAGATAGCTCATCAGGTCCCGGATCTCCTTCCTGTCGTAGAACCTGACGCCGCCAATCAGGCGGTAAGGAAGCGCCGCTTTCCTCAGCGCATCCTCGAGAGGCCGGCTCTGGGCGTTGGTCCGGTAAAGAATCGCGAACTCGCGCAGCTCCCGCTTCTCAAGCGACTGGCGCGACCTGATTTCATCCACGACCATGTCCGCCTCGTCGCGCTCATCGAGAGTTGAGTAAAGCGTGACCGCTTCCCCGCCCGTTCGCGTCGCCCGCAGGGTCTTGCCTCGCCGTGACTCGTTGGCGCTTATCGCAACGTTCGCAACCTCGAGGATAGACGGAGTCGACCGGTAATTCTCCTCCAGCTTCACGACCCGCGCGCTGGCGAACTCCTTCTCGAAATCGAGAATGTTCCTGATGTCCGCGCCGCGCCATCCGTAAATCGACTGGTCATCGTCCCCGACGACAGCGACGTTGCCGTGACCACTGCCGAGGAGCTTGATGAACTGGAACTGCGCGCGGTTTGTGTCCTGGTATTCGTCGACGAGAATGAACTGGAACTTCGAGCAATACTGCTCGAGAACGTGAGTGTTCTCGCGCAGCACCTGCACAGGGAGCGTCAGGAGATCGTCGAATGTCACCGCATTCGCGGCGCGCAGCGAACCTTCGAGACTTGCATAGACACTTGCCGCTGCCCGCGACAGCGGATCGAGCGCTACCCGCTCAAACTCGGCCGGAGTCACAAGCGCGTTCTTGGCGTCGGAGATGACTGCGGCGATCGATTTCGGCGTCCATTGCTTCGGAGACACTCCGACGCGCTCCATCACTCTCTTCAGGGCGCCAAGAGTGTCATCCTCGTCATAGATGGTGAAGCTGGGAGTACGTCCGACGCAATGTGCGCTGCTGCGGAGCATGCGGGCGCCGATTGCGTGGAACGTCCCGCACCACATTCCCCTGAGCTCCGTTTTAACGAGCTTCTCTATCCGCTGGCGCATTTCCCCGGCGGCCTTGTTCGTGAAGGTTACGGCGAGGATCCGGGACGGCTCAACGCCGTGATGCTGGATCAGCCGCGCGATCCGGGTGGTGAGGACTCGCGTCTTGCCCGAGCCTGCTCCCGCTATGACGAGGAGTGGACCTTCGAAATGGAGGACAGCTTCGCGCTGGCCAGGATTGAGCCGCGCGAGTGGCTCAGCGTCACCGGAAGGGGCAGAGGATCCGGTGGCATCCATCGTTTCAATCATCAACTCAAGATAATATCGAACGTCGCTCCGCGTTCAGAGGGTGTCAGGAGAAGCTCTCCCCCATGATTGTCCCTTATGATCCTCCGGGCCAGCGGGAGGCCGATTCCCCACCCGTGCGCCTTTGTGCTGAATCCGGGCTCGAAGATGCGCTTCCCCAGCTCGCGCGGCACCCCTGGTCCGTCGTCGCTGACGCGCACTCTCACACGCCCTTCGGGCAGCGCGGTCGCGGACATCTCCACTTGTCCGTCGCGGCCAGCAAGCGCGTCGATAGCGTTCTTGGCGAGTGACTCGATCGCCCACTCGAGCAGGACGGAATCACCCTGGACAACCAGTGAGTCGCCTTCCTTCCTGCAGACGATCGTCACCCGCTGCGCGAGAGTCGGCACCCGGGCGCGGAAGTATGTCGCGACCCGGTCGACGAGCTCGCCAAGGTCGACCTCGACTTTTTTTGGAGGGCGGCCGATGCGCTCGAATCTATTGGCGACCCGCTTGAGTCGCTCGAGATCGCCGTCCATATGGGCGAGCGCGCTCACGGTCATCTCATCGCCTCCAGCGTCTCGCAGCAGCTCTATCCATCCGTTCATGCTCGAGATCGGCGTTCCGAGCTGGTGAGCTGACTCGCGGGCCATCCCTGCCCATATCTGCTCGCGGTCGGCCCGGCCGCGCGTGCGCAACGCATAGGCCCCGGCCAGCAGGAACATCCCGATCAACAGCGACTGAAGCAGCGGGATGATGCGGAGCCCCCGCACGAGGGGCGGATTGCCAAAGTGAACGGTGCCCGCGTCGCCCTCGGCGATTGGCGCATTCTGCCGGTCCAGAGCGCGAATGAACTCCATCATCTCGGGAGAGTCGAGCGGCAGCTGCCGGGGAAGGTTCGCTGTATCGGTTGGATTCCCGTTCTCGTCGGTGATGACGAGAGGGACTCCCGATTCGCGGATGTGGCGCGAGAGGTCGAGAAGCGCGACGTTTGCCGCGTCAGGGCTGGGGTCGTTCAGGCCATCGTAGACGCGGGCGTGCATGAGCCCGACACGTGATGCCTCACGTCTCAGCTCGCGGACCACGCCCTGGGTGTAGACGACGTACCACACGAGTAGAGCGGCCACGCAGATCGATGCGAACGTAACCGGAGCGAGCCGGCGCACGGATCAGGCGAGTCGGTCGGTTCCCAGATACGGTCGCAGCACCTCCGGTACCTCCACCGTGCCGTCCGCATTCTGGTAGTGCTCGAGTATCGCGGCGATGACACGCGGAAAGGCGACACCCGACCCGTTGAGGGTGTGAACGAAGCGGGGCTTTCCGCCCTCGGCAGGCCTGTACCTGATGTTCGCGCGTCGCGCCTGGAAATCGGTGAAGCTGCTGCATGACGAAACTTCGAGCCACGCCTTCGCCCCCGGCGCGTACACCTCGAGATCGTAGGTCTTGGCACTCGCAAAACCCGTGTCACCGGCCGCAAGGAGAGTGACGCGGTATGGCAGCCCGAGAAGCTGGAGAACCTTCTCCGCCTGAAGCGTCAGGACCTCGAGCTCCTCGCCCGATGTCTCAGGAACCGCGTACCGCACGAGTTCGACCTTGTCGAACTGGTGGACCCGGATCAGTCCCCGCGTGTCCTTGCCGTGCGCGCCTGCTTCCCTGCGAAAGCAAGGAGTGTAGGCCGTCATGGCGCGGGGAAGATCCGACTCGGCGAGTATCTCGCCGGCATGGAGATTCGTTATCGGCACTTCTGCCGTCGGGATGAGGAACAACTGCTCGCCGCTGACGGCGTACATGTCGTCCTCGAACTTCGGAAGCTGGCCGGTACCGGTCATTGGCGCGCGATTCACCAGCACGGGCACCCACGTCTCCTCGTAGTGATGCTGGGTCGTATGCAGGTCGAGCATGAAATTCATGAGCCCGCGTACGAGCCGCGCGCCCGCCCCGCGGAAGACGATGAACCCTGAGCCGCTGATCTTTGCTCCCCGCTCGAAGTCAATGAGGCCCAGCGACACCCCGATCTCCCAGTGCGGCTTTACCCCCGCGTCTTCCCGGGGCGTTCCCCACGACCTGATGTGCCGGTTGTTCTCTTCGCCGCCTTCAGGAACATCGTCGAGTGTGACGTTGGGCAGCTCGAGAAGCGCGGACTCCAGGTCCCGCTCGAGGCCCGCGAGCTCACCTTCGAGCCTCGCTATCTCCTCGCCGAGGGTCCGCGACTGTGAGAGGAGGTCATCGGCGTTTTCGCCTGACCGCTTGCGGCCTGCCACTTCCTGGGTAATCGCATTCCGTGCGGCCTTCCGCTCCTCGACCGCCTGGATCAGGCCGCGCCGCTCGACATCTGTATCGCGTGCCCGGTCGATGAACGGCGCAAGCGCGTCGAGCCTGCCGCGACGACGCATTCCCTCGCGAAGCAGCTCGAGATGCTCCCGGACCATGCGCAGGTCGTGCATAGATCAGCGCGTCGGGATGCCGGGCTCGAAGGACCTGAAACCGCAGTTGGGATCGAGAACAGCCTTGACGGTGATCGCCCGGCTCCCGATGACGACGGAGTCGACCGCGATCTTCGTATAGATGAAGGGCGAGATGTCGAACTGGCACGCGTCGCCCGGGCCATTGCGCACCGACTGGACGACGACTACCTCGCCTGTCGAGAGCACGATCGCCGAATCCGCATAGTTCCCGCTCGGCGCGATAGTGAGGGCGTCGAATGTGCCCGGCACCTTGCGCAGCCCGACCCGCCTGGCCGAGTTGATGAGCGTCACGACCTTCTGGACGGGATAGACTATGACCCGATTCTGCGCATCGAGGTCGAGCGCCACGTCGAAGTTTGCATTTCCGTCGACTCGGACGGTGGTGCGCACGAACGTGTTGATACCACTCGGAAATGCCGCCGGCGTGCCTGTCAGGGCAAAGACTTCGTAGACGTCAGATATCGTCGGAAGCTGCGCGCGCAGAAGGTTCGGGTCGCCGCAGGCGGTAAGAATTGAGGCGCAGGCGACAAGCGCCAGCGCGAGTTTGCGAGGGGTCATAACCTGCAATGGAGGAAGTGGAGCGGCATCGCCGCCCCGGATTCGATAATACCTTGTAACTCGTGGCAGTTCAAGCGAATACGCTTGACTAGATTTCCGGCGATGTCCAGATTCGCAACACTTTTCACGGGAGCCTGATGCCGACTATTCGCGACCTCACAGTCGCCATTCGACGACGGCCCGGCATCGAAGCCGTCGTAGTGCTCGGCCGCGACGGGCTTCTGATCGACAGCCAGGCGACCATCGACCTCGACGCCGAAGGTTTGGCAGCCAGAGTGCCCGGAATCGTTGCCTCGGCCGATGAAATCGGGGCCACCACCGGCCGCGGGCCGATGCGCATCGCCCTCCTCGAGCAGGAACAGGGTTACGCAATCGTCTCCTCGATCGGCGACGATGCCGTCCTCTGCGTGCTCACAACGCACTCCGCGGATCTCGGCAGCCTGCTCTATGAGGTCCGCCGCCATCGCGAATCAATAGCGCGACTCTTCTAAGGCAGGATGATGCAACATCAGGGAGAAGACCGGCACATACTCGTCGCCGACGACGAAGCTCACATCGGGCGGATCATCAAGATAAAGATGGAGCAGGGTCCGTTCAGGGTCACCCTCGCATTCGACGGGCAGGAGGCAATCGACGCCCTAGAGCAGGGTGACAGGGTCGACCTCGTCGTGCTCGACCTCATGATGCCCCGGCTCAGCGGACTCGATGTTCTCGACCGCATCAGGGCAAATGAGGCTCTCAGCGATATGCCGTGCGTGATCCTGACCGCCGCAGGCCAGGAGGAGTACGAGCGGAACGCGAGGGAAAGCGGAGCAACGGCGTTCCTCACCAAGCCGTTCAGCCCGAAGAAGCTGTATGCCCTGATCGCGAAGCTGACCGGCGTGGAGGCGGATGAGTCCGCCGGAGACGACTGAATGAACCGGTGGGTGGTGATCCTCGCCGGCGGAATCGGATCGAGGTTCTGGCCGCTTAGCACGCCGGACAGGCCGAAGCAGCTGCTTCCGCTGGTGAATAAGGAGTCGCTTCTCATCAATACTCTGACCCGCCTCGCCGAAATTGCGGCGCCCGGTCGCACGCTTATCCTGACGAACGCTTCGCTTGTCGATGCCATCTCGGCGGCGGCCCCTTCGATTCCCGCTGACAACATCGTCGCGGAGCCGAAACCTGCGGGAACCGCCGCGGCTCTCGCGTGGGCGGCTCGCGAGATCGAGCTCCGGAGCGGCCCCGACGCGACAATGATCTGCGTGCATGCCGACTGGGCGATCGCCGACGACGCCGGATTCCGCGACGCCCTTATTGCTGCCGAGCGAGTCGCGCTCGAGGAGCAGGCGCTGGTTACCGTGGGCATCGTGCCCACCAGGGCCGATCCGGGATTCGGCTACATCCAGCCCGGAGCCTCGACCGCCAGCGGAGCCCGCGAGGTTCTCCGCTTTGTCGAGAAACCCGAGCTCGCGCGGGCCGAGTGGATGCTGCATGAGGGATATCTCTGGAACTCCGGGATTTTCGTCTGGCGCGTGACGGACTTTCTCGATGAGGTTCGCGCGCACACTCCGGAGGTTTCGGTGGCGCTGGCGGAGAACGCAGAGCGCGGCCTTGCTGCCTTCTTCGACGCGGTGATCCCCGTTTCCGTCGACAACGGTGTTCTCGAGCGAAGCAGCCGCGTGAGGGTGGTTTCCGGGGACTTCGGCTGGGACGACGTAGGCACCTGGGCCGCTCTCAGGCGCGTCAAGCCGGAAGACACGACAGGCAACGTGGTGAGCGGGCGCGTTCACACGCTTGACTCAACCGGTAACGTCGTGCACGCTGAAGGGAATGCGGTTGTGATGTATGGCGTCAAGGATCTTGTCGTAGTCACAAGGGGAGGACTCACCCTCGTCACGACAACCGACAAATCCGCGGACCTCAAGACGCTGATCGACTCCCTTCCCGCCGCTCTTCGGGATCCGGCATGAAGCGTCTTTATCTGTATGACGACGCGAAGGCACGCGAATTCGCGCCGTTTGCCCTGACCCGCCCGGTTTCCGAATTGAGGGCCGGTGCAGAGCTGATCCGCCTTAGATGGGAGGGCGCCGCAGCAGCAAAGGCCTTCGGTTTCATCGGCGCATCGCATCTGGCTGGCTTCGAGGAGTTCGATTCACCCCCGGCGGTAAGCGTGGATAGCACGATTCCGGCGGGTTCGGTCATCGTCAACTCGCGTTGCGTCGTCTCTCTCGATTCACGCATCGACGACACGAGTCTGGCGTTCATAGCGGATGGGTCGGTTTGCGCAGTTCGTGTGAGAGAGTCGACAGACATCGCCGCGCTCGCCGAAGGCACGCAGGATCTTGCGGCGCTGGTTCCTGAGGGTGCTGTGCCGACCGGGATTGGCGGCAAGTGGCTGCACGAGGTGTGGGACCTTGTCGGCGACCTTCAGGCACAGCTGAGCGAAGACATTCCGATCATCGGATCCAGGCTGTCCGGCGCGGCAATAGAGAACGCGACAATAATCGGGAAGCACCGCATCTACATGGAAACCGGCGCGCGGATAGAGCCGTTCGTGGTTCTCGACGCCTCTGACGGGCCGATACTTATAAGGCGCGGCGCGACTATCGCTTCGTTCACGCGGATCTTCGGGCCATGTTACATCGGCGAGAATACACACGTTGCGGGGGACTCCATTCGAGGCTGTTCGATCGGCGACGTGTGCAAGGTCCACGGTGAGATTTCCTCGACCGTGATGCTCGGCCACTCGAACAAGGGGCACACGGGATTCGTCGGCAACAGCTATCTTGGGCGATGGGTGAATCTTGGCGCGGGCACCACGACGAGCAACCTGAAGAATACGTACGGAACGGTGGCGCTCTGGACCCCCGATGGCGTGCGTGATACAGGATTGCAGTTCCTCGGGAGTCTCGTCGGGGACCACGCAAAGCTCGGGATCGGCACGATGCTCACGACTGGCTGCGTGGTAGGCGCGGGTGCAAACGTGTATGGTTCCGGAGTGACGCCGAAAGTCGTGCCTCCCTTCGCGTGGGGGGCCGGTGAGCCGTGGGGACGAAACGACTTTACACGATTCTGCGACGTTGCCGGGAGGGTGATGGAGCGGCGCCACGTAGTGCTCACGGAAAAAGCGAAATCGCAGCTTGCCGATGCCTACCGCGCCTGCGGAGATACGGCGTGAAGCTTTGCGTGCTCGGCAGCGGCAGTCGCGGGAACGCCGTGCTCATCCAGTCCGGAAAAACGCGAATCCTCATAGATGCCGGGTTCGGTCCCCGCACCATCGCGAAGCGGCTTCTCTCGGTCGGCGTGAATCCATCGTCGATAGAAGCAGTCGTGCTTACGCACGAGCACATTGACCACTCGAAGGGAGTGAGAGCGGGTGCAGCGCGCTGGGGCTGGCGGGTGTTCGCGACGCGGGGAACGCATAAGGGTTGCGAGTCACTCGCCGCGCAGGGCGTTGAGACGCTGCTTGCGAATCAGGTATTGAGGGTAGGCGAAGTAGAAATTTTCCCCGTCTCGACATCTCACGATGCGACGGAGCCCGTGGCAGTGATCGCCACCGACTCGACCAGCGGGGTTCGCGCCGGTATCGTCTACGACCTTGGCGTGATGAGCGAGGGAGTACAACGCGCAGTCGAAGGGGTCGAGATTCTCGTCATCGAGTCGAATCACGACGGCGAGATGCTCCGCAACGGGCCGTATCCCGCCATGCTCAAGCGTCGCATCGCCGGTAATCACGGGCATCTCAGCAACCGTGCGGCCGGGGCTGGTGCTGCCACCTGCGCCCACCGCGGCCTCACTCATGTCGTTCTCGCACACCTGAGCGAGACAAACAACACGCCCCGGGTTGCGATCGACGCCATGCGCCGGGCACTTGGCCGCACGGCTTTCGCGGGAAGGATAGTTGCCGCACAGCAGGATGTTCCTTCACGAGTTGTGGGAGCCGGCCGCTCGCGCTCATTCAGCGCCGTACAGCTTTCACTCGGGCTCTGATGCGCGCCTCCGTTATACTCACCACTTACAATCAGCCGGCGCAGCTCGAGAAGGTGCTCTGGGGTTATGTAACCCAGAGGGGCGCGGACTTCGAGCTGATCGTGGCCGACGACGGCTCCGGCCCGGAGACTACCGAGGTCATCGACAGGGTCGCACTGGCTGCCGGCCTCGACGTCATCCACATCTGGCACGAGCACCGCGGTTTCCGAAAAACCGAGATACTCAACCGGGCGATTGTCGCCGCAAGTTCCGAGTATCTCGTCTTTTCCGACGGCGACTGCATTCCGAGAGATGATTTCGTCGCGGCTCACGTGCGGCTCGCGCGGCCTGGATCCTTCCTCTCGGGCGGCTATCTCAAGCTTCCCCGCGAGGTAAGCGCACAGATCACCGTCGCGTCAGTAAAATCGGGAGACGCGACGCGGCCCGAGTGGCTGCGTGAGCGCGGTTGGCATCCGGGCAAGAGGGCCTTCCGGCTGCTCAGGTCAGAGCGGCTGGCGCTCCTGCTGGACTCAGTCACGCCGACGCGCCGAACCTGGAACGGACACAACTCGTCAGCCTGGAAATCCGCGGTCATCAGGGCTAACGGATTCGACCTCGACATGGGATACGGCGGGCTCGATCGCGCCCTCGGCGAGAGGTTGATGAACGCCGGAGTGCGCGGCAGGCAGGTACGGCACCGTACACCGTGCCTCCACCTCCATCACGAGCGACCGTACGCGGATCCGGTGCGGTGGAAACGGAACCATGATATCCGGGAACGCATTCGCCGAGGGGGTGAAATTCGCGCCGTTTCCGGTATAGTGGAGATGGGCATCGATCCTTCGCTGCTCACAAGGAGGCCCGGGCAGCTTCTGGGACCCGACCGCGGAGCAGTGCTGTCCCGTTAAGTCCCCTGCCGGCCGGGATCGGCAGCTCGACTGCAAGTGCGCGCTCCATCACCTCCGTCGCCAGCGCCAGAGGAAGACATCCGTAGCAGCAGATCCTGCTGCTACGGATGTACGATCATGAATGGTTCCGAAACAACCAGCGTGCTTTGCCGCGCTGCTTCTCCCAGGAAGACCGGAAGCAGAATGCGGAACCTGGTCGCTGCGCCGACGTCGGCGGTTCTCGGGTTGCTGAGCAGGTTGAATACCAGAAATGACTTCGAGCTGACGTCAGGTCCCGATCCGGTTCCCTCGTTGCATTCACTCGCTGCAATGGTGACGAATCCCTGCGCGCCTTCGGTGTCTTTCTGAAGTGCGAAAGCGCACAAAAAGGGCCGGGCATCAATCGCGCCCTCGTTGCTGAGCCTTGCCTCGATGCGAACCAGCGTGTATTGCGAGTCCGGCTGATGCGACAAAGTGGCGTGCTGAACCTGAAGGGTTATGTATTCGACAGGTGCCGTTGACGATGAGCAGGCAGCGACGGAAACTGCCAACGCGAGCAATACAAATCGAAGCATTGTCATGATTGCGATAATCCGGCTCGAGCCGAGAGGGTAGATGTACGTAGACATGCACAAGCGGCAACAAGTATCCGTCCCGGCATGACAATCAGTGGCGGCCACTTCAGCGTCACCGGTTCGACGGCATAGGCCACCCTACAGGTCAATACGGCGGTGGAGGCAGAAAGAGGCCGATTCGACTCATCCGGGAGTAGCTGTAAACGCAGTTGGCGGTACAATACTGCTGCCCAACAACCCCCCCGTACAAGGTCCCACCGGAACTGGACAGAACACCGACTCGAAGCACCGGCGAGGGCGAATTCTGAGGTACGAAAACAGGTGCACCGCTATCGCCTTGTCCCGCTCGCGCAGCCTGAACCTTGTCCACACACAGCACCATATAGGCTGAGTATGGAGCATCGGGGGTTATGAAGTTATGGGCACAGGTGTTTGAAAGCGTTCCTCGTGTCCAGCCTGTCGTGCGACCAACCTTGTCAACGTTGTCGCCGACCCAGGGATTATAGCTCGACACGCTTACGATCGTCCACCAGTTTGAAACGGTGGTGCCAGTACCGTTGTTGTTCACCCCCGGATTGAGACCGGTATACGGTACCCGTTTTATGGAAGCTGTGGGAT